>NZ_KV789396.1:0-68097 GCF_001807575.1 Arthrobacter sp. HMSC08H08 | reverse complement strand
GTCCACTTCGCACGAAACCGAAAGGTCTTCGACCGTGCTGACATTTATCCTCCGGCGTCTGGGTATCTCAGTCCTGATCCTGTTACTAGCCACCTTCGTGGTCTATGCACTGATCCAATTCTCAGGTGACCCGCTAGCAGGGATGCGCGAACTCGCATCCGACCCTAAGGTTCGCGTGGCTATGGAAGCCCGCATCAGGAACCTTCAACTCGACACCCCATGGGGTCTGCGATACCTCGACTGGCTCAAAGGCGCTTCGGCCTGCCTCATCGGTCAGTGCGACCTCGGTATTGATGTCAACGGAAACGATGTTGGAGCCCGCCTCGCGGCAGCAGCAGACTCGACCCTGCGCCTCGTGACGCTCTCTGTGATCCTCGCGATCGTGATCGGCATCGGCATCGGTGTTCTGACCGCTGTGCGTCAGTACTCCGACCTCGACTACATCGTCACCTTCCTCGCTTTCGTGTTCTTCTCCCTGCCAGTGTTCTGGGCGGCCGTGCTGCTCAAGGAATACGCGGCTATCAACTACAACAACTGGATAGCCGACCCAAGCTTCTCAACCATGCAAGTGGTCCTTACAGCACTCATAGCCGGTTTCGTGATCCAGCTCTTCATGGGAGGCGCCTGGAAACGCCGCCTGTTCAGCTTCCTCGCAACCGCGGTGATCGTCGGTGTTGCGATGGTCACCTTCACTGCACAAGACTTCTGGCGCTACCCGTCCTTGCCACCGTGGGTCATCGCGCTCATCGTGATCGGGGTTGCTGTCTTCGCGACCTCCTCGGCCGTCGGTATCAAGAACAAGGAAGGCCACCGCCACGTCCTGTTGCCAGCACTCATCTGTGCAGTGCTTGTCATGGTCGTCTTCTACGCCGGCTACAACATCTTCCTCGAGCCAACCGCGCTGATCCTGTTCATCGGTTTCTTGCTCGCGATCGCCGTCCCGTGGCTGCTCGGCTTCTTCCTCGGTGGGCGCCTGCGCGTCCAAGCCATCAGCGCATCGCTGGCAACCGTCGGCGTAGGTGTGGCACTCACCATGATCTGGCACATCTTCAACGCGTGGCCAGAATTCCTGGAAGCCAAGCCACGTCCGATCTCCACGATCGGCTCCCAGACGCCAAACTTCGAAGGCGGCTTCTGGCTACAAACCCTCGACCGTGGTTCGCAGATTCTGCTACCAACCATCCTGTTGACCGTCGTTTCCGTCGCCTCCTACTCGCGCTACACCCGCGCAACCATGATGGAAATCAACTCGCAGGACTACATCCGCACCGCACGCGCTAAAGGCTTACCGGAGCGCACCGTGATCCTGCGCCACGCATTCCGAAACGCACTCATCCCAATCGTGACCATTGTGGTGATGGACTTCGCCGCCCTGATTGGCGGCGCGATCATCACCGAGCAAGTGTTCGGTTGGAAGGGCATGGGTGAGCTCTTCCAGACCGGCCTCAACAACGTTGACCCCAACCCCGTCATGGCTTTCGTAGTTGTCACAGGCGGTATCGCCGTGCTCTTCAACCTCCTGGCTGACGTGATCTACGCCCTCATCGACCCGAGGATCCGAGTATGACGCCCCCGCGTAACGCACACCGCCCAGCGGATGCCCACGCACACGTCACTACCGGACCCGCACGGAAAGGGGATAGGACATGACTCAGAACACCCCAGAAAACAAGAACAATAAAACCATCGAGGCCTCGACCGATGAGCGCGTCTCGATCTCCGCGATCGAAGATGCCCGCCTGGCGAGCAAAGAAACTAAGTCCCTATCCCAAGGGCAGCTGGTTCTGCGGCGCTTCCTGCGCCACAAGCCAGCGATGATCTCCGCGGTCGTTCTCGCGTTCATCATCATTGTCTCCATCACCTCGATCGGAATCTCCGCATTCGGGATCACGATCCCTGGCTGGTGGCGCTTCGACTACATCGAACAAGGCGACATCGTCGACGGTGGGGCACCATCGGCAACCCACTGGTTCGGACAAGACGCTCTCGGCGTTGACTACTTCGCGCTCGTGATGCGCGGAACCCAGGTTTCGCTCATCATCGCGGTCCTCGTTGGCGTTGTCTCGACCGCACTGGGAACCCTGCTCGGCGCGATTTCCGGCTACTTCCGCGGATTCATCGACGGCCTCATCATGCGTATCGCGGACATCTTCTTCGTTGTCCCGCTGCTGCTCATCGCGGCGATCGTCGGCCGCATCGCAGGGTCGGCAGTGAACTCGCCCTGGTTCCTCGGCCTCCTGCTCGGCTGTGTTTCGTGGGCAGGCCTCTCACGTCTGGTGCGTTCCCAGGTGCTCTCGCTACGTGAACGCGAATTCATCGACGCGGCGCGCGCGATGGGCGCATCGACCAACCGCATCGTGATGAAGCACCTCATCCCCAACACCGTCGGCACGATCCTCGTGAACGCGACCCTGGCCATCGCCGCGGCCGTGCTGCTCGAGACCTCGCTGTCCTACCTCGGCTACGGTGTACGTCCACCACAGTCCTCGCTGGGTCTGCTGATTTCCACCTACCAGAACTCGTTCACGACCCGCCCGTGGCTGTTCTGGTGGCCGGGCCTGATGATCCTCACGATCGCCTTGACCATCAACTTCATCGGTGACGGCCTGCGCGACGCGTTCGACCCACGCCAGGGTGCAGGCCGCCGCAAGCGTTCCCTGTGGTCCTTCATTTTCCCTGGCAGCGCAAACCGCCGTGGCGCATGGGAGACCGAGACCGCAACCGCAGGTACCACCAAGTCTGAGAAGGACACGGTCGAAGAGGTCTCTGAAGTGCCGATTGCGCACGACTCTGACCAAGGGACGCCTACACTGGACGACGTCAAACCAGACACCCCAGAAGGAGACAAGAAGTGAGCAAGCACGCGGACCCAAACAAGCCCGTGGACAGCACTGCCGTCTCCGGAGCATCAGTGAACGCTGACGCGACGTCCGCAACTGACTGCGCAGCCACGTCCGACAGCACGGCGCCTGCAATTGCGTCTACTGCTGCCCGAAAGAGCCGTGACGGTGAAGTTGTGTTGTCATTCGACAACCTCAAGGTCGACTTCATCACCAGCGAATCGCACGTCAAGGCAGTCAAAGGCGTCACCCTCGATGTACGCCGCGGCGAAGTCCTGGCGCTCGTAGGCGAGTCCGGTTCCGGTAAATCCGTAACGAGCCTTTCGGCTATGGGCTTGCTCGCTGACACAGCAGAGATCCGGGGTGAAGCGCACGTTGCGGGAACCCAGGTGATCGGGTTGCCAGCCGAGAAGATGCGCCGTATGCGCGCAACCAAAGTAGCGATGGTCTTCCAGGAGCCGATGACCGCTCTCAACCCGGTGCTCACGGTCGAAAAACAGTTGACCGAGGCGATGGAAGTTCACAACGTCGCGTACGGTCAAGCAGCCACTGAGAAAGCTGTCGAGCTCCTCGACCGCGTAGGTATCCCGGATGCCGCTAAGCGCATCAAACAGTACCCGCACCAATTCTCGGGTGGTCAGCGTCAGCGCATCGTGATCGCGATGGCTTTGGCGTGTGATCCTGAGGTCATCATCGCGGACGAACCGACCACCGCACTCGACGTGACTGTTCAGGCTGAGGTCCTGGATCTTCTGCGTGAGCTCAAAGACACCCTCGATGTTGCGATCCTGCTGATCACCCACAACATGGGTGTTGTTGCGGACCTCGCAGACCGTGTTGCGGTGATGTTCATGGGCGAGCTTGTGGAACAGGGCGAGGCACGTGAGATTCTCACGAACCCGAGCCACCCGTACACTCAGCGTCTGCTGGCAGCGGTTCCGCGCCTCGAAGACGTCAACATTGACAGCTCCCACTTGGGGGATGAAATCGCGGAACTCACCGCACGTATCGAACAAGAACGTGCCAACGATGAGGTTGTGGTTTCTGTCCATGACGTCGCTGTTGAGTATAAAGTCCGCCGCGGTAAGTTCCGCGCCGTTGAAGGCGCTAACTTCAACGTCGCAAAGGGCCGCACCACGGCCCTGGTGGGGGAGTCCGGCTCCGGTAAATCCACGCTCGCTAAGGCTGTGCTCGGCCTGCTGCCGACCGCGGAAGGCGAGCTACACATCGGTGGCAGGGACCTCACCAAGCTACGCGGACGCGAAGCTAAAGCGATGCGCAAGAAGATGGGCGTGATCTTCCAGGACCCAGCCGCCTCGCTGGATCCACGGTTCCCGATTGGTGACTGCATCACCGAGCCGATGGTTGTGCACAAGGTAGGGGACAAGAAGTCACGCATCGAGCGAGCCAAAACGCTGCTGGATGCAGTGAAGCTCCCAGCCGACGTCATCAACCGCTACCCGCATGAGCTCTCGGGCGGGCAGAAGCAGCGCGTCGGTATCGCCCGTGCGCTCGCTTTGGATCCAACCCTGCTGATCGCTGACGAGCCGACATCCGCGCTCGACGTTTCGGTTCAGGCCGTGGTTCTGGAGATGCTGACCGAGCTGCAGAACGAATTCGGCTTCGCGTGCCTGTTCGTATCCCACGACCTCGCGGTGGTGGATCACCTCGCGGACGACGTCGTGGTGATGCGTGCAGGCAAGGTCGTTGAACAAGGTCCTGCTGACCTAGTGCTGCACTACCCTCGCGAGGAATACACGCGTGAACTGCTCGCGGCAGCGCCGGTTCCAGACCCAGAGCTGCAGGCGGCGCGCCGCCGTGCACGCCTGAAGCTCGGCTAAACGAGGCCCCTGACGTTCAAGAGATCCAGGCCCACAACGGCAACGCGCCATAACTAATAGGTGTGGCCCCATGGTTCCAAGGTGCTTTCGAGTATTCGAAACACGTCAGAACCCTGGGGCCGCACCTACTTATTGGCTAACATGCGTATTCAGGACTCGCCGCTGTTGCGTTCCTTCACATATACTCCCTGCCTATAAGGTGACTGCATGTAGCCTACGAATTAGGGTTGGCTGCATAAGTCATTAACTCGCGCCTCAGAGGCAGGCCTCCTCAATAGGCTTGCCTCCTGAAGCCATTCATTTGGGAGGTAAACGTGAAGAACAACCGGAAGGCGATCTCCGCTCTTTCTGTTCTCGCAATTTCCGCACTCGGCTTGGCCGCTTGCGGTGGCGGCGGAGGTAGCAACGCCAAGGGTGGCGGGGAGGCCAACCCAGATGCCATCATCACCACTAACGGCGTGGAGCCACAGAACCCGTTGATCCCAACCAACACCACTGAGGTTGGTGGCGGTAAGATCGTCGACCTGGTTTTCTCCGGCCTGGTTTCCTTCGAAGCTGACGGCACCCCACGCATGGACCAGGCAGAGTCCATCGAACCAAACGATGACAACACCGTCTGGACCGTGAAACTCAAGAAGGGACTGAAGTTTTCCGACGGCAGCCCAGTGACCTCCGATTCCTTCATCAAGGCATGGAACTACGGTGCAGACGTCGCTAACGCGCAGGGCGGGCAGTACTTCTTCGAAAACATCAAGGGCTATTCGGCAGACAAGAAGGGTGCCAAGCTCACCGGTTTGAAGAAGGTATCTGACACTGAATTCACGGTTGAACTCAACAACCCGGAAGCTGATTTCCTCAAGCGCATCGGTTACTCCGCGTTCGTTCCGCTTCCAGAGTCCGCTTTCAAAGATATGAAGAAGTTCGGCGAGAACCCTGTCGGCAACGGCCCATACAAGTTCGAATCCGAAGGCGCATGGAAGCACAACCAGGGCGTCAAGCTCGTCAAGTCTGATTCATACAAGGGTCCACGCGAGCCAAAGAACGGCGGCGTGGAAATCACCTTTTACGAGTCCCCGAAGACCGCATACGCTGACACCCAGGCCGACCGCCTCGACATTCTCGACCAGATCGACCCATCGAACTTCGCGACCTACAAGGCAGATTTTGACGGCCGCAACGTCAACCAGCCTGCAGCGATCTTCCAGTCGTTCACGATCCCGCAGTACCTGGATCACTTCAAGAACGACGAAGAAGGCAAGCTGCGCCGCCAGGCTATCTCCATGGCTATCGACCGTGAAGAGATCACCAAGACCCTCTTCGACGGAACCCGTACCCCGGCATCCGACTTCAGCTCCCCAGTGCTTGAAGGCTGGGACAACTGGGGCAAAAACGCCGAAGGTAACGACGTTCTGAAGTTCAACCCAGACAAGGCCAAGGAGCTGTGGGAAAAGGCTGACAAGATCAGCAAGTATGACGGCACCTTCACCATTGCTTATAACGCAGACGGTGGCCACCAGGAATGGGTAGACGCCCTCTCCAACCAGATCTCCCGTAACCTCGGCATCAAGGCTCAGGGTAAGTCCTACCCGGCCTTCAAGGGCCTGCTGGATGACCAGGATAACGACAAGATGACCGGCGCAACCCGCTCCGGCTGGCAGGCAGACTACCCGTCGCAGGTCAACTTCCTCGCACCGCTCTACAAGACCGGCGCTGGCTCGAACTACGGCCGCTACACCTCGAAGGAGTTCGACGGCTACCTCAAGAAGGCTGGATCTGCTGACAGCCCAGAGAAAGCGGACGAGCTCTACGCAAAGGCACAGGCGACCCTGCTCGAAGACCTGCCGGCTATCCCACTCTGGTACAACAACGTCAACGGTGTCTGGAGCAGCAAGGTAGACAACGTTGAATTCGGCTGGAATTCCGTGCCGATCTACACGGAAGTCACCAAGAGCAAGTAATGCTTAGCTCTGCGTGATAGGGCTTCATAGCACGCATTGACACCGCTGCGAGCGGGCAAGGAACCCTCGCAGCGGTGTCCGCGTGTCTAAGCCACACCACGTGTAAGACTTGAACACACCCTGAACATCAAACCCCGAAACCGAGGCACCCATGCTCTGGTACATCGGCCGTCGACTGCTACAGCTGATCCCGGTCTTCTTCGGTGCAACGCTATTGATCTACTTGATGGTCTTCGCGTTGCCAGGTGACCCGATCGCGGCCCTCTTCGATGGCAAAGCGCCATCCCCGGCTGTCATCCAAGAACTTCGCGCACAATACAATCTCGATAAACCTGTCCTGGTCCAATACCTCATCTGGATCGGCGGCGTCTTCACCGGCGACCTAGGCACCACCTACACCGGGCGTCCGGTCTCAGAGGTCATGGCCGATGCGTTCCCACTCACCGCGACTCTGGCGATCCTCGCGCTCATCTTCGAGGCCATCATCGGTATCACCTTCGGCCTCGTCGCCGGCTTGCGTAAAGGCGGAATCACCGACAGCGTGGCACTTATCGTCTCGCTGCTGCTGATCTCCGTACCAACCTTCGTTGTCGGTTTCTTGGTCCAATACTTCCTCGGCGTGCAGTGGCAGATCATCCCGCCATCCATCTCCGGCGACGGACCGTGGACGCAGATGATCGCGCCAGCAGCAGTACTGGCGTCCGTGTCCATCGCCAACGTGCTACGACTAACGAGAGCATCGGTTGCAGAAAACGTCGGGGCCGACTTCGTCCGCACCGCAACCGCCAAGGGCCTCTCACGTGGCCGTGTGATCCGCGTCCATGTACTGCGTAACTCCCTCATCCCAGTGGTGACCTATCTCGGCATCGACCTCGGCTCCCTCATGGTCGGAGCGATCGTCACCGAAGGTATCTTCAACATCCCAGGTGTTGGTGGCACCGTCTACCAGGCGGTTATCCGAGGAGAAGGCCCTACCGTGGTGTCCTTCGTTGCGGTCATGGTGATCATCTTCATGCTCGCCAACCTGCTGGTCGATATCCTCTATGCGGTGCTTGACCCGCGCATTCGTTACGGGAAGTGATGCTCCATGAAGCGTTATGTAGCCCCCATTGAAGAGACCCCGCTGCAGAACGTCGACGAAGTCGACGTCTCCGCAAAACCGACAAGCGTCTGGTCAGACGCTTGGCGTGACATGCGCAAACGAGTCATCACGTGGATCTGCCTTGTGCTCGTCGCGCTCATCATCTTCGTTGCTCTGTTCCCGCAACTGTTCACCTCAGGTGACCCGGCTGGTGCAGCATGCGAACTTAAGAACTCGCTGGCAGCGCCGAGCCCGGGACATCCGTTCGGCTTCGACAAGCAAGGCTGCGACGTCTACACACGGGTGATCTACGGAACCCGCGCATCACTGACAGTCGGCCTGCTCGCCACAGCGCTTGCAACCCTCATCGGTGCAACCATCGGTGCTATCGCCGGCTACTTCGGTGGTTGGCTTGATGCCGTGATCTCCCGTATCGGCGACATCTTCTTCGCGATCCCATCCGTACTTGGCGCGATCGTCATGATGCAGATCGCGCCATTCGGGCGCGGTGTGGTGATGCTCTCGCTCACGCTCGCAGTCTTCGGTTGGCCGCAAGTCGCCCGCATCATGCGCGGCGCCGTGCTCACAGCCAAGCAGCAAGACTTCGTGACCGCAGGCATCGCACTCGGCGTATCCCGCGGCAAGAACCTCATCCGCCACGTGATCCCCAACTCCCTGGCACCCGTCATCGTGATTGCGACCGTGTCCATGGGTACCTACATCGTCGCTGAAGCAACCCTGTCCTTCCTGGGCGTGGGTCTGCCGCCAGAGGTTATTTCGTGGGGCTTTGACATCTCCACGGCACAGAACGTCATCCGCACCGCGCCAAACCTGCTGTTCTATCCGGCAGGCGCACTCGCCATCACAGTTCTGTCCTTCCTGCTGTTAGGTGATGTGGTCCGAGACGCGCTTGACCCGAAGGCGAGGGCACGCCGATGAAAGATCAGAACATGAACGAGAACACCCAGCCAGCCACCGAGAACCCGGACGAGCGGACTCCGCTGCTGGACGTCAAAGACCTCGAAGTCACCTTCACAACGCAAGCGGGCCCAGTGCACGCAGTGCGTGGCGTGAGCTTTGAGCTCTTTCAGGGCGAAAACCTCGCAATCGTTGGTGAATCCGGTTCCGGTAAGTCCACGTCCGTGACCGCGATCCTCGGGCTGCTCGCATCCAACGGCAACATCACCGGCGGTAAAGCGACCTTCAACGGCATCGACCTCACCAAGGCGCCACGCAAGCAGCTCGAAGACATCCGCGGCCGCGAAATCGGCTACGTCCCGCAGGACCCGATGTCCAACCTCAACCCGGTGTGGAACATCGGCTTCCAGGTCCAAGAGACCATCGAAGCGAACACGTCGCTACGCGGAAAAGCTGCACGCGAGCGCGTCATCGAGGTGCTCAAGGAAGCCGGCCTGCCGGAACCTGAAGGTCGCCTCAAGCAGTATCCGCACCAGTTCTCTGGCGGTATGCGGCAACGTGTGTTGATCGGCATCGGTATGGCCGCGAACCCGCGCCTGCTGGTCGCTGACGAACCCACCTCCGCCCTCGACGTCACCGTGCAGCGCCGTATCCTCGACCACCTGGGCGAATTGACCCGCGAACACGGGACCTCGGTCATCTTCATCACCCACGACCTCGGTCTAGCTGCCGAGCGTGCAGAAAAACTCGTGGTGATGTACAAGGGCCAAGTTGTCGAATACGGCGACTCCAAGGAGATCCTCGCCAACCCGATGCACCCGTACACCAAGCGGCTCGTCGCAGCGGCACCCTCGCTTGCTTCCCGCCGTATACAAAGTGTTCAGGAGGGCGATGACGCGGCGATGGGCGCAGACAAGACCCTGTTGCGCCGCCACGAGGAAACCCCGGACGTCAAGCAAGCCGATGAGAACCCACTCATCGAATTCACCGACGTCACCAAGGTGTACAAGATCCGTGAACAAGGCCTGAAAACCACCGATTTCAAGGCCGTGGACAAGGTCTCGCTGCAGATCCCCCGAGGAACCACGATGGGCGTGGTCGGCGAATCGGGCTCCGGTAAGTCAACGCTGGCGAAGATGTTCCTCAAACTTGAGGACATCACCAGCGGAACCATGACCTTCGACGGCAAGGACGTTGCTAGCTGGCCGCAAAAGGATCTGCTCGCGTTCCGTCGCCGCGTGCAGCCGGTGTTCCAGGACCCATACGGAACCCTGGACCCGATGCGTTCGATCGGTGCTTCTATCGAAGAACCCCTTGAGACCCATAAGATCGGCAACCGCCGCAGCCGCCGCAAGACGGTCGAAGAACTCCTGAATCAGGTATCGCTTCCGAAAGCGACAGCAAACCGTTACCCAGGTGAACTTTCGGGCGGTCAGCGTCAGCGCATCGCGATCGCACGTGCGCTCTCGCTCAAGCCTGAGGTGCTGGTTCTCGATGAGGCTGTCTCCGCGCTCGATGTGCTTGTTCAGGGGCAGGTCCTCAACCTGCTGGCAGACCTGCAGACCGAGCTTGGACTGACCTACCTGTTCATCACCCACGACCTCGCGGTAGTGCGGATGGTTGCTGACCAGGTCACCGTGATGAAGAACGGTCAGGTGGTTGAACAAGCCTCCACCGACGAGGTCTTTGACAATCCGCAACAGCAATACACGCGCGATCTGCTCGAAGCGATCCCAGGTGGAGACTTCGTATTCGGCAGCTAGCGCCTAGCCCTTAAACGTTTCGGGGTGTTGACCGGTGACCGGTCAACACCCCAGAGCGTTTAAACTCACGAGGTTTAAACTCACGAGCTAAGCGATAACCAACAGCACAACCGTGGCCACCGCAACCACACCGAACATGATCCACTGAAGCGAAAGCCATGTTTTCGTGACCTCAGCGTTGACCGCATCGGCATCAAGTTCACCAGCCTCAACAGCCTTCAACTGGGCGTCCTTATACCGCATGACCTGAGCAGAAATGCCTTGACCCTCACGCAGCTTAGCGGCACGATCCTCAACCTGGCTCGGATCAACACCATGACGCAACAAATCGGCATCAGCGGCCTTGGCACGCAAAGCCTTACGCCGCTGACCCATGCCCTGAACAGGGGCCGACCACACGCGCGTAACCACGCCATCGGTATCTGTTAGCTCAACAAAATACACATCTTGCGCCTCCCGCAACTTAGCCCACGGGATCCTCACCACATTCGTCGCGTTATGGACCACAACCGCCTCCGGCTCCACCACGAGCCTCGGCAAAATCAGTGTCCACGTGATCAGCATCACCAACGCCATCGTGCCGAAAGACGTCGCAATACCCGTATAGAAAAATCCGCGCGCAAACGCATCGATCGCGGCAAAGGCGCCGAAAGCAAGCACCACAATGCCAAGAATCCAGCCAGACACGCTACGGGTCAACGTCATCGGAGAAGTGATCATAGGAATAATCGTGCCATGTATCCCGCACTTGATGCGCAACACCAGAGTAGACTTGCAAGCACGTTGACAATAGACGCTGGTTGCCGGAAGGCGGCCTCACTAACAAGCTGACAAGGAACCCCTTATGGCACGTGCCTCACGCGAGGACCTCCGCAACGTTGCGATCGTTGCACACGTTGATCACGGCAAAACCACCCTGGTTGATGCCATGCTCCGCACCACTGGAGCGTTCGCTTCACACGGCGAACAAGAAGACCGCGTGATGGACTCTGGTGAACTCGAACGTGAAAAGGGGATCACCATCCTCGCTAAGAACACCACGGTGTTCTATAACGGCCCGGCCTCGGATGGTCAGGACGTAACGATCAACGTGATCGATACCCCAGGCCACGCGGATTTTGGTGGGGAAGTGGAACGCGGCCTCTCAATGGTCGACGGCGTGGTTCTGCTCGTGGACTCCTCTGAAGGACCGCTTCCACAGACCCGCTTTGTGTTGCGCAAGACCCTTGAAGCTCGCAAACCAGTGATCCTGGTCGTCAACAAGACAGACCGCCCCGACGCCCGCATCGACGGCGTTGTTGCTGAAACGATGGACCTCTTGCTCGGCTTGGCCTCCGATATCTCCGAGGAGGTCCCTGACCTCGATATTGACGCGATCCTGGAGCTACCGGTCGTGTACGCGTCCGGTAAGGCCGGCCGCGCCTCGCTCGAACAGCCAGCAGACGGTGAACTTCCCAACAGCGAAGACCTCGAGCCGCTCTTCGAGACCATCATGAAGCACGTCCCGGCACCGTCCTATGAAGACGACGGCGTGCTCCAGGCGCACGTAACCAACCTTGACGCCTCCCCGTTCCTGGGACGTCTAGCACTTTTGCGCATTCACGGCGGAACCCTGAAGAAGGGGCAAAACGTCGCCTGGATCCATCAGGGCGAACAGCGTTCGGTCAAGATCACCGAACTGCTGGAGACCCGCGGGCTCGAACGCGTCCCAGCTCAAGAAGCCGGCCCGGGCGAGATCGTCGCTGTAGCCGGCATCGAGAACATCATGATCGGTGACACCATCACCGACCCCAACGATCCACGCCCGCTACCGGCGATCCACATCGACGATCCCGCGATCTCCATGACCATCGGTATCAACACCTCGCCGCTGGCAGGCCGCGTCAAGGGCGCGAAAGTCACAGCCCGCCAAGTCAAAGACCGCCTCGACCGTGAACTGATCGGTAACGTCTCGCTCAAGGTCCTACCCACCGAACGTCCGGATGCGTGGGAGGTCCAAGGCCGCGGCGAGCTCGCGCTTTCGATCCTCGTGGAGCAGATGCGCCGCGAAGGCTTCGAACTCACGGTCGGCAAGCCCCAGGTTCTGACCCGCGAGATCGACGGCAAGGTCCACGAACCGATGGAAGAAATCACGATCGACACCCCGGAGGACTACCTCGGTGGCGTAACACAGTTGCTTGCAGCCCGTAAGGGACGCATGCAGGAGATGACCAACCACGGCTCCGGCTGGGTCCGCATGGTTTTCACCGTGCCAGCCCGCGGGCTCATCGGCTTCCGCAGCACCTTCCTGACACTGACCCACGGCGCCGGCATCGCCAACACCATCTCCGCAGGCTACGAACCGTGGGCAGGGGACATCGAATACCGCAACACCGGCTCGATCATCTCCGACCGCGCAGGGGTCGCCACCCCGTATGCGATGATCAACCTTCAAGAACGCATGACGTTCTTCGTCCAACCAACCCAGGAAGTCTACGAAGGCATGGTTGTGGGGGAGAACTCCCGCAACGAAGACATGGAAGTCAACATCACTAAAGAGAAGAAGCAGACCAACATGCGCGCTGCTTCCGCTGACTCCTTCGAAGGCCTCACCCCGCCACGCATGCTCACGCTGGAAGAGTCCCTCGAATTCGCTGCCGAAGACGAATGTGTCGAGGTAACCCCGGAAGCGATCCGCATCCGCAAAGTGACCCTCAACTCCGCCGACCGTATGCGCGAGGCCCGCAGACGTGCAAAGAACTAACCACACGGACCGAGCGTCAACCCCAGCCGTGAAGGGCCCAACCGTGAAGGGACCGTCAACCATCGTGACTGTGGTCATGACGGTGCTGTTGGGGTTGATGTCCGGTATCTCCGCGGTACTGTGGCACACCCACTATTGGGCGGGCCTGGTGAACGAAACGCTCGTGGTGCTCCCATGGGGTTCCGTGCTCTCAGCGTTCGCAGTGTTCGCCGCGAGCCTGTGGTGGGGGAGCTTCGCCGGCCGCACCTGGGTACCCGGAGCTATCGGGGCAATATCGTTTGCGACCATCGGGGCGCTCTCGCTTTCGACAACCAACGTTGTGATCGCCCCGATCAACGAGTTCGCACGCCAAGCCGCACCCGGCGCCTACATCGCCGCACTGACACTCTTCATCGGCGTGATCTTGGCCACCGTGCTCGCCTCGCTTGCCGTGCTGAAAATCCTCAGCCGCCGTGCGCGCGAGGCCCGCGTCTTTGAGGTGGAGGCGGAACAGGCTTAGCGTGAGTGATGCGCGAGGTCGGCACCACCACATCGCCGCGCCGCGTACGCACCACAACAACCCTGCCCGCACCAGCGGGAGCGGACGCTTGTTTGCCAGTATCGAGGGCAGGCGCATCAGCGTGAGGGGTTTGTGCCTCTGCCGCGTCATGACGGTCGGCATCGGGCACATAGTCCTCGCCCGCCCCGATATAGACGATCTCACCCAGCGCATCCGTCAGCACGCCATCCGGCAAGCGATAGCGTGCAACAACACGCGCACCAACACCGAGGGCATCAAACAGATCAGCCATGCAGCGATCATCTCACAGCCGCGCTTTGCCTCATGCCGATGCTTCGGGGCGGTTCCGGTGCATCGCCGGTGCCGGTGAGTCAGGACGGTGTCGGTGCGTCGGCAGGGTGCGGCTGGTGGCGCACGATGCGCGGCGGGCAGATATTCCCAAAAGAACAAATATTGCACCCGGGTGGGTTCTAGACGGCTAGGGAACTTACCCTGGTGGGCATGCATGCCACAATTGCGGAAACCTACCGCCACTTTGCTGAGGCCGAGGCTCGGGGAATCTCCGCAACTTATGACCAATGGGCGCAGGGAGTAGCCCAGGACCCTGCTGTGTTGCAGTTGATCGCCCAGCTGCCAGGTTTGAAGACCCAACCGAACCTCGTCTTCGCATCCGCCCGGCTACTCGGTGCCCCGGTAGGGGACTACGAACAGTTCCGTACCTGGCTGTTGAAGAACTGGGAACAAGTCAAGCCTGAAGTTCTGCAGCGGGCAACGCAAACGAATGAGGCGAACCGATGCGCCGCGATGCTACCGATACTCTCGCGGCTCCACCGGCTGGATGCCCCAGCAACCGCGACCTCTGGAGCCAACACAGCCGCGGCCTCCGATGCGGGTTCCCGGCCCGCTGACGAGCAGGCGCCGCTCGCCCTGATCGAAGCCGGCGCGAGCGCCGGGTTGTGCCTCTACCCGGACCGCTACTCCTACGCCTACACGACCACTGCGGGGCAGACAGTCGAGCTCCACCCGGACGCTGGGCCATCCACTGTAACCCTGCCGTGCGCTATCGACGCGGACTGGGTTCCAGACCACATCCCGGAGGTTGCCTACCGCGCAGGGGCAGACCTCAACCCGCTCAACCTCGCACGCGAGGAGGAGCTCGCGTGGCTGGAAACCCTCATCTGGCCAGAACACCAGGAACGCAGGCGGCGTCTCCACGCCGCCGCCCAGATAGCGCTGGCCGAACCCGCCCGAATCATTGCCGGTGACCTCGTTGAAGCGATCCCGGATCTGATACGGCAAGCGCCACGCGAGGCCCGCATCGTGGTCTTCCACACCTGGGTTTTGTACTACCTCAGCCCAGACCGCCGGGAAGCCTTCCGCGCAGCACTGACCGAATTCCCAAACATCACCTGGATCTCGTCGGAACCCTACGGAGTTCTGCCGTGGGTTGATCAACGCCATAAAACCCCTTTCGACCACCGCATCACCCTGGCCGTCAACGGCAAGCCTGCGGCACTGGTCGGCACCCACGGGCAAAGTTTCCAAGCATTACGCCGGGTTGATCCTTTCCTCTGAGCGCACCTTAGCGCCGGGGAAACTTTAGGCATCAACGGCGCAGGCTACTAAACTGAGGCTCAACAGTTTCAACCGCTATCCCAGTCGTGGAAAGGTAAGGCGACCAGCGTGACCTACATCATTGCGCAGCCCTGTGTGGATTTGAAAGACAAGGCGTGCATTGACGAATGCCCAGTGGACTGCATCTATGAAGGCAACCGCATGCTCTACATCCACCCGGATGAGTGCGTTGACTGCGGCGCGTGCGAACCGGTCTGCCCCGTGGAAGCCATCTACTACGAAGACGATGTACCCGAAGAATGGGCGGAATACTACAAAGCCAACGTCGACTTCTTCGACGAGATCGGCTCCCCAGGCGGTGCGGCCCGTTCGGGTGCCTTCGATTTCGACCACCCGTTCATCGACGCGCTACCTCCGCAAAACCAAGACTGAACCGCTCAGGACAAGGAACACATGAGCACATCTGAGCGGTCAACAGCCCAGCCATCCGTATCGTTCGGGTTGCATCTTCCTGACTATCCGTGGGAGCTTCTAGCGCCGTATCGTGAGCGCGCGCACGCCCACCCCGACGGTGTGGTCGACGTTTCGATCGGCACCCCGGTGGACCCGACGCCCCAGATCCTGCAGGACGCGCTCGCCGAGGCCACGAATTCGCCGGGCTACCCAACAACGCAAGGCACGGCCGAGCTACGGGAGGCGATCGCGCAATGGTGGCGCCGCCGCCGCAACGCCACGGATGTGACCGCGGATATGGTGATGCCGGTGGTGGGCTCCAAGGAGTTCATCGCGTGGCTGCCCCTCATCTTGGGGTTGGGGTCTCACGGTCGCGAGGAAGCCGTCGCTGGCGCAGATGCCGCCGCTGGCGCAGATGCTGCCGCTGGTCATGGAAACACTGATGTGGTGGTGTGTCCCCGCGTTGCGTACCCGACGTACGCGGTGGGAGCCACGCTTGCTGGTGCTGAGGCGGTCTCAGCTGATTCTTTAGATGAGCTGGATGACGCGACACGTTCCCGCGTGAAGCTGATCTACCTGAATTCCCCGGGCAATCCGACCGGTTCGGTGCTCAGCCGTGGCGAGCTCGCCCGTTGGGTGCGTGATGCCCGCGAGATCGGCGCGGTCATCGCCTCGGATGAATGTTATGCCGAACTCGGCTGGGGCGAATGGGAAGACTCTGTTCCCTCGATCCTGGACACGGACGTCAATGGGGGAGACCTCACCGGGCTTCTGGGGATCTATTCGATGTCCAAGCAGTCCAACCTCGCCGGATATCGCGCTGCGTTCGTCACGGGTGCCCCGGAACTCATGTCCGATCTCATCAACACCCGCAAACACGCGGGCATGATGATCCCCGGCCCGGTCCAGCACGCGATGACGGTAGGTCTTGCCGACGATGCGCACGTTAAGCAGCAGAAGAACCTCTACCGTGCCCGCCGTGAGCTCTTGAAGAACGCGCTCGAGGCGGCCGGGTTCAGCATCGAGCATTCAGAAGCCGGCCTGTACTTATGGGCCACACGTGGTGAGGACTGTTGGGACACCATCGGCTGGCTCGCCGAGCGCGGGATCATCGCCGGCCCCGGCGCGTTCTATGGACCGCACGGAACCCAGCACGTTCGCATCGCGCTCACCGCACCAGATGAACGGATCCAAGCCGCGGTAGAGCGGCTAAAGTAACCTCGATGCAGGCGGGCAGTCTGAACCAACCTGGGCACCTCAAGAACTAACACGGGTACCTGCAGAATTGCGCTGGAGTGCTTAGCGTGCGGCAAAAGAGCGCTTAGCCTGTGGCAAAATTAGCGCGCTCAGCTCGCAGCCGTGGCGCGGACAGGATACGGTATAAGGGAGCCACCCGTGTGCCCGGAAGTGACCGGCGCTACACGCGGCACGTCAACTATCTCACTCAGGAGGCACTCCACATGACTGATGCGAATGCACAGTTGAGCTATGCCGGGAAGCAGCTTGACCTCGGCGTTGTGGAAGCGGCAGAAGGCAACGAAGGCCTGGCAATCGCTCCGCTGCGTAAAGAAACCGGCGCAGTCACGTATGACCCGGGGTACATGAACACGGCCTCGACGAAGTCGGCCATCACCTTTATCGACGGTGAGCAGGGGATCCTGCGTTACCGCGGCTACCCGATCGAGCAGCTCGCTGAGAAGTCGAACTTCCTGGAGACCTCCTACCTGTTGATCAAGGGCGAACTCCCGAACGCCGAGCAGTATAAAGAATGGGATCAGAGCATTCGCCGCCGCACCCTCCTGCACGAGGAGATGCGTAGCTTCTTCGACGGCTTCCCACGCGACGCCCACCCGATGCCGCTGCTGTCCTCGGCTGTTTCCGCGCTGTCTACGTGGTACCAGGATTCTCTGGACCCCTTCGATGAGGAACAGATCGAGCTGTCCACGATCCGCCTCATGGCTAAAGTCCCGGTCATCGCCGCATACGCTTTGAAGAAGTCGACCGGCCGAGCGTTGCTCTACCCGGATAACTCGCTGAGCCTTGTGGAGAACTTCATCCGCTTGTGCTTCGCTAACCCAGCTGAGCCATACGAGCTGGACCCGGAGACGGTGCGTGCACTCGACCAGTTGCTGATTCTGCACGCTGACCACGAACAGAACTGCTCGACCTCCACGGTCCGCATGGTTGGTTCCGCTGACGCGAACCTGTTCGCTTCCGTATCCGCTGGCATCAACGCTCTGTTCGGCCCGGCCCACGGTGGCGCGAACGAGGCGGTTCTGCACATGCTCAAGCAGATCCAGACCGAAGGCCTCGAACCGTCCGAGTTCATGGAGAAGGTCAAGAACAAGGAAGCCGGCATCCGCCTCATGGGCTTCGGTCACCGCGTCTACAAGTCGTATGATCCTCGCGCGAAGATCGTCAAGGAGACCGCACACCGCATCCTCAAGAAGCACGGCTCCAACGAGCTGCTCGACATCGCGATGACCCTGGAAGAGAAGGCGCTCAACGATGATTACTTCATCGAGCGTAAGCTCTACCCGAACGTGGACTTCTACACGGGCCTGATCTACAAGGCGATGGGCTTCCCAGAGAAGATGTTCACCGTCCTGTTCGCGATCGGCCGCTTGCCGGGCTGGATTGCTCAGTGGCGTGAAATGATGCAGGACCCAGAGCGTAAGATTGGCCGTCCGCGCCAGCTCTACACCGGCTACACACAGCGCGACTACCCGAACGCGTAAGCTAAAGCCTCAACGAGAGGGCGCCACCACGGTTTTCGTGGTGGCGCCTCTCTCGTTATGTGGAGAGCTAGTTATGCCCCGTAGCGGTTCCGGCGTTCTTTCCGGGACTGGTAGAGATCCAGCATGCTGAGCGCGGTAGCCAGTGAACCGATCACGAACACGGTTGCGAAACCGATCATTGTGGCGTGGTCCCAGTTGCCGGTTGCCGCCACACTCGCGAAAACGATACCCGTGACCAGCGCGAGCCCGATCGCGGTGCCGACGCGCTGGCCGGTCTGCATGACCCCGCCGGCGGAACCCGCGTACTGGACTGGCACATCGGCCAGTGTGAGGGTCTGGTTCGGGCTGATCACGGCACCTTGGGCGCCGCCGGTGAACGCGAGCGGCAGCATGAGCCACCACACTGAAATGTCCCAGGTTTCGATCATCCAGATCACCAGGATGCTCCCGAGCAGGCCACCGAGCACCACGAACTGCGCAGTCAGCACCAGGATGCGGCCTAAACGCACGATGTGCCGGCCAGCGATCGCGGACGTCACCGCGGAGATGATCGCAGCTGGCAAGCCGATTGAGCCGGCCGCGAGCGCGGATTCGCCGTGGCCGTTCTGCATATATACCGCAACCAACAACCAGATGGCCGGCATGCCGGTGAAATGTACGGAGATCAGCGCGGCGCCGTTGGCGAAAGAACGCGTTTTGAAGAGGTTGAGGTCCACCATGGGGGAGCGGCCGCGGCGTTCATAGGCGCGTTCCCAGAAAACCCAGACCACAAGCAACACGAGCCCTACAGGCAGCGCGGCCCAGAACCACGCGGAAGCGCGGGCCTCCATAAACGGCAACATGACCAGCAATACCGACAAACCGAACAGGGTGATACCCACCGGGTCGATGTCAGCTTTCGCGCGGCCACCTGAAACCTCCACGCCCTCACGCTGGATGCCTGCCGGTTGATCAGCTGCGGGAACAGGCTCCCAAGCGCCTGCCGGGAACCATTTCTTGGACATCAGGATCGCGAACGCCGCGATCGGGACGTTGATGAGGATCGAGGCGCGCCAACCCCATTCCGCGCCAAACACAGCAATCAGCACACCGCCCAGTACCGGGCCGATCGCCACGGAGACACCCACGACTGCGCCGAAGAGGCCGAACGCGCGCCCGCGTTTGCTTCCGCTAAAGAACTGTTGGATCAGCCCGATAATCTGCGGACCCAGTGCACCGGAGCCCAGTCCGGTTAGTGCGCGGGCAATGTTGAGCACCGCAGTGTTCGGGGCCAACCCCGCCAAGAGCGAACCCAGCCCGAACACGGCCAGGCCCGCCACGAACAGACGGCCGCGGCCGTACACATCGCCGGTCCGGCCAGCCGCAACCAGCAACACACCGAAGGCTAGCGCGTAACCGGAGACGACCCATTGAAGCTGGGAATCATCAGCTTCGAAGGTGTGCTTGATGGAAGGGAGAATGACGTTGACAATCGATACGCTCAGAAGCGTCATGAACATGGGGATTAACGTCACCACAAGCAAGTGGCGCTGAACGGTAGAGAATCCCTGATTGTCACTAGTCACGGACAAAGTATGTCACACAGCTCACATAAGAGCGCAGGCATAACGTCTGCATTCAGCTATGTGACTTGAACGTTCTCCATCTTCGCGCGAGCCTTCTTGGTGCCTGGCTGCTTGTTGATCCGGTATTCGGCGTAGCGGGCAACACCGGAGAGGATGAGGCACAAACCGATGTACATCACGGCGCCGACCATCGCCGCCGGGATCAACGGGTAGCCGAACGAGATCTGGTTGCCCACAAGCTTCACCTGATACAGCAGCTCCTGGTATGTGATCACGAAACCAAGTGCCGTGTCCTTGAGCGCCACCACGAGCTGGGAGATGATGACCGGCAGCATCGACTTCACGGCCTGCGGTAGCAAGATGAGCGTCATGACCTGATATTTACGCATACCGATCGCGTACGCGGCTTCCGCCTGACCCTTCGGTAGCGAAACAACGCCCGCGCGGATCGCCTCAGCCAGAACCGAGCCGTTGTAGGCGGTCAACGCGATCACGACAGCGGTGAACGGCGTCATCTTGATGTCCAACGTTGGTAGGCCGTAGTACAGCAACATCATGAGGATCAGCAGCGGGATGGCGCGGAACGTCTCAACGAGGAATGAGAAGATTGCGCGCACCCATGCGTGATCCGAGAGCCGCCCGACCGCAAGGATGAACCCGAGCGCGAGCGAAAGCACCGCCGCGAGCCCGAACGCGGTCAACGTATTCACAGCGCCTTGGATAAAGCCCTGCATGATGCGTGGTGACTGCAGGAACGCCCACTTTTGGGGCGCGAACTGCCCGGCCGCCGCGAACTGGCTGATGATGAACCACACGATCCCTGCAACCACAACGATGGTGGCCACCGCCAGGATGCGGTTGCGGACTTTGGCGCGCGGGCCAGGCTGATCGTAGAGAACTGAAGCCGCCATGGTTATGCCACCTTCCACTTACGTTCGAAGTACCGCTGCACTACGGAGAGAATCATCACGAGCGCCACGAAGATGATGGCAACCCAGATGAGGCCCTGCAGCTGCGGTTCGGAGCGTTCGGAGAGATACTGGCGGATCGTACCGGCCTCGACCACACCGAAAGCCGCTGCAACCGTCGTGTTCTTCAGCAATGCGATGAACACCGAGAACATCGGTGGAACGGTTGCCCGGAACGCTTGCGGCAAAATGATTTGGGTCATGGATTGGCCGAACGTGAGCCCGACGGCGCGGGCGGCTTCCGCTTGCCCCAACGGCACAGTGTTGATGCCGGAACGCAACGCTTCAGCAACATAGGTTGCGGTGTAGAGCGTCAAGCCGACGATCGCGAGCTGAACGAAATCCAACTTAGGCAGAATCGAGCTATCGCTGGATGCGAGCTTGGGGTAACCAAGCGCGAAAAACATGAGGATCAACGTCAACGGCGTGTTACGGACCGCGTTGACATAGAACGCACCCACCGCCCGCATCACAGGCACAGGGGAGACCCGCATCGCACCAACAATGGTGCCGAGGATGAGGGAACCGGCGCCCGAGACCACAAAAAGCCAGAGGGTCATCTGGAAGCCGCGGATATATATGTCGCTATTTTCGGTGAGTACTCGCCAGAACTCGGCTAGCGCATCCATCTAAGCGCTCCTTGTCTGCAAGGTAGGAGGGGTCTGCAAGGTGGGAAAGGTCTACAAGGTGGGGGAGAGTCCGTGTGAGCCCACGGCGTAGCGGTGTCCATAGGAAAGGCGGCTCGAGTTTTCAGCGCCCGAGCCGCCTTCCTTATGAGTCACGCACGACTAGCCGCAGGGAGTTAGTCGCACAGTGTTAGTCGCACTTGGCTGGGGTCGGCTGTTCAACCTTGGTGCCGGACTTGCCAAGCGTTGCGTCATAGACCTCGGTCCAGTGCTTCTTGCCGTCCTCGGAGGTCATCGCATCGGAGAGGGCCGTGCACAGCGCGGTGTCACCCTTAGGGATACCGACGCCGTAGAGCTCCTCAGTGAAAGGTTCGCCAACAACCTTGAGGTTGTCAGGATCGTTGGATGCGTAACCCAAAAGGATCGCCTGGTCGGTCGTGACAGCGTCAACGTTGCCGTCCATGAGGGCAGAGACACATGCCGAGTACTTGTCCATACCCACGGCCTTGGTGTCCTTGAAGTTCTCTTCGATGTTCTGCAGCGGGGTCGAGCCGGTTGCCGAGCAGACCTTCTTACCCTTCAAATCCTTCTCAGACTTGATGCTGTCATCGTCCTTCTTCACCAAGAGACCCTGGCCGGTCTCGAAGTACGGGCCAACGAAGCCGACCTGCTGCTTACGCTTATCGGTGATCGAGTAGGTGCCGACGTAGAGGTCAACGTCGCCGTTGGAGAGCGCCTGCTCGCGGTTTGCGGAGTCAACCACCTTGTATTCGATCTTGTCGGCCTCAACGCCGAGTTCAGCTGCCATCCAGCGCGCGATTTCGATGTCGAAGCCGGAGCGCTCGCCGGTTGCCGCATCGAGGTAGCCAAGACCTGGCTGGTCTTCCTTCACACCGATGACGACCTTGCCGTCCTTGGAGATCTTGTCGAAGGTCTTGGAGCCTTCGATCTTGACGTCCTTCTTAGCGTCGACGTCCACGTGCTCAGCCTGGCTGTCGCCGCCACCGCACGCGGTGAGGGCCAGCGATGCTGCAGCCAGGGTTGCGAAAACGGCGCTGGCACGCTTGGTGCTACGGCGTTTGAACATGAGAGCCATAATGGTTCCTTTCTGGGCCCCAGGGTGGGGTGGTTAATGGGTGATGAGCTTAGAGAGGAAGTCTTTAGCCCGGTCGGTTTGCGGGTTGGTAAAGAACTCTTCCGGTGTTGCTTCTTCAACGATCTCGCCATCTGCCATGAACACGATGCGGTCAGCGGCTTTGCGGGCAAACCCCATCTCGTGCGTCACCACGATCATGGTCATACCGGATTTAGCGAGCTGAACCATGATGTCGAGGACTTCGGTGATCATCTCCGGATCGAGAGCAGAGGTTGGTTCGTCGAAGAGCATGACCTCAGGTTTCATAGCGAGTGCGCGTGCGATAGCGACGCGCTGCTGCTGGCCACCTGAGAGCTGGGAGGGCATCTTGTTGGCCTGGTTGCCCACGCCCACTCGGTTGAGTAGTTCGAGGGCCTGCTTCTTAGCCTCTGCCGGCTTGACGCCACGAACCTTGATGGGACCAAGGGTCACGTTGTCCTGAATGGTTTTGTTGGCGAAGAGGTTGAAGGACTGGAAGACCATTCCGACGTCCGCACGTAGCTTGGCGAGTGCCTTGCCTTCCTCTGGCAGCTTCTTGCCGTTGATGAGGATCTCACCGTTGTCGATGGTTTCGAGGCGGTTGATAGTCCGGCACATGGTGGACTTACCGGAACCCGAGGGGCCAAGAACAACAACCACTTCGCCACGGTGAACGTCGAGGTTGATGTCACGCAGAACGTGCAGTGGGCCATAGTGCTTATTGACCCCTTTGAGGGAGACAACGGGTGTGGTGTCCGTCTCAACTGTTGATGTCATGAAAATAAAATAGCAGTTTTTGTGTGACCTATATCAACTCAGATGGAAGTTGAATTTTTTGTGTCAGCGTGCCAGTTGCGTGCGTACTGGATAGTGTTGAGACATGGACAGCTCTGACCGTTCGCCGCATCAACAGCCACAGCCTGGGGCTCAGCCGCAGCCCGGTACCCAGCCGCATCGCGAGTCTCAAGTGCACCGTGGGGCTCCATCCCACCGCGATGTTCCGTTGCCCGGCCGCAGGCAAGCCGACCACTTTGACCGAGATATGCTCAAGCGTTCTTCGCCGATCGATCGCGGCCGCGAAGCGTGGCGAGTTCTGCGGATGCAGTCCGAATTCGTGACCGCCTATGATTCGCTGAATGAGCTGGGCGGGGCGATCGCCGTGTTCGGTTCAGCTCGGCTCGGCGAAGGCACCCCGGAGTATGCGGCCGCCCGCGAGGTCGGGCGGCAGCTGGTCGAGGCAGGTTTCGCGGTGGTGACCGGCGGCGGTCCGGGAACCATGGAGGGCGTTAACCGTGGAGCTGCAGAGGCCGGTGGGCGTTCGGTGGGGCTGGGTATTAACCTGCCGTTCGAGACGGGCTTCAACGAGTGGGTGGACACCCCGGTTCTTTTCCATTATTTCTTTAGCCGCAAGGTCACGTTCGTGAAGTACACGGACGGCTGCATCGTGATGCCTGGTGGGGTAGGAACGCTTGATGAGCTCTTCGAGATCATGACCTTGTGCCAGACCCAGAAGATTAGCGGCTACCCGATCGCGTTGGTTGGTAAGGATTTCTGGAGCCCGCTACTTGAATGGATGCAACAGGTGCTTCTGGGACGAGGAACCATCAGTGAATCAGATATTCAGCGCCCGCTGATCACCGACGATGTTGCAGAAGCCGTTGAGTTCGTGACTGCGCACGCCCGCGGCCCAGCCGGGAAGCCACATGGCGATGCGGGTGGCAGCAACGACAACGCCGCATCGTAGCAACCGCATATCCTAGAGATAGCGGGCCCGACGCGAGCGGGCGCGGCAGACAAATGTTTTGAGTGTAAGTCGAGGCAGCGCACGCTGCGTTCTGTGAGGTTGATCTGATGCCGCTCTTTGTGGTGTTCATTGCGGTGGCGGCTGCGGCGGCGATCGCTATAGCCGTGTATCCGCGGCCGTCCCAGAAAACCGAACCGTTGGATGACACGCCTCCGATGTTTGGCCTGCCTGAACCTGACCCGGTGCTCCCGCCTGTTGTGCTTCCCGAAAGCCCGCAGGGTGCAGACGTTGAGGCTTTGCGTTTGCCGATCGGCTTCCGTGGATACCGCTGTGATGTGACCGATAAGGTGCTCGATGAGCTCGCGGCACGGATCGATGAGCTCGAGGTTGAGAACGCTCGCCTGCGTTCCCAGGCTTCTAAATCTGGCCGAAGCAGCTCAACGCACTAGAGGCTAAAAGTTACCAAGAGGTATCTAGGGCGTGGTCTGATTATCCTTCAATTGGTTGTGACACAGGTTATCTGGGATAATGAAGGTAACCCTTTAGGGGCTCGTACTTCGACGGGGTGAGCGATACCCCAATGGAACCTGAGGAGCGCACGAAAATGGCTGCGATGAAACCGCGTACGGGTGACGGCCCGTTGGAAGTTGTCAAAGAGGGTCGGAGCTTGATTATGCGGGTTCCGATCGAAGGCGGCGGCCGCTTGGTCCTTGAGATCAACGACGATGAGGCCGTGGCGATGCGTGATGCGCTCGTTGGAGTAACAGGCTAAGCCTTCACGTCACTAGTTTTGCAATGCTGGATGCGTCCACCACACCGGTGGGCGCATCCAGTGCTTAAACATTCAGCCTCCGCTAGGTGACATGCGGGTAGGCTAACCGTCAGATCCAGCGGGTGCGGAGGCTAACGGGCAACGCGGCGCTAGCAGCCAACGCAAGGCTAGTGGCCAACGCGGCCTTAGCAGTTAACGCGGTGCTAGCGTTGCTTGACGGCTAGCAGGACCCCGGAACCAGACGGAATGGTCACGGAGAACACGTCCTCGTGATCGCGCAGCCACCGTTGAGCCTTACGGGCCGCGATCGTTGAAGGCTTGCGTACGGCAGGTGCCAACACGCGGTCTGAATCCAGCGCATCGTTGATGATCAAAAGCCCACCCGGTTCAAGCAGCCGTAGCGCCTCCACAGCTTCTTTCGCGACCCGGTTAGGGTCACCATCGAGCAGTACGAGCTGATACGAGGAATCCGCGAGCCGAGGGAGGACCTCCTGGCTGCGGCCATTGATGGTGCGCACGCGGCGGCTGGGGATGTTCTCTTCCTTGAAGGCGTAGCGGGCGGCTTCGAGGTGATCGTAATCCTTATCGATCGTGGTGAGCACTCCGCTAGGAGCCATTCCACGCAGAATCGCGAGCGAACTGATCCCCACGCCCGTTCCGACCTCAACCGCGGCCTCCACTGCAGCGCTCGCGGAGAGTACTGTGATCAGTTGAGCCACGGCCGGGGTCACTGACTCCACGCCGAGTTCCAAGCCCCGGGCCCGCGCGGCGGTCAGCGCAGCGTCCTCGAGGGGAAGAGCCTCGGTATAAGACCAGCTGCTGTGCTTGGAAACTGACACGGAATCCCTCCGAGGATTGAAACGGGGCAGTGAAGGAAACAGGCGCGGAACTGCAAGGGCGTCTAAGACATCTTATGTCCAAGCGGTCAGCGGGGCCTCAACCTTAAAGGGGAGTGGCGTGCAACAACACCCAAGAGGGGGCAGTTCCTCTTGAGTTCTTTATCAGGTTTCGCTCAGGTGAACAAGGCAAAATGAGGGAGGATCCGGATCCAATTTAGAGCGGAGGTGGCACAGAGGTGACGAGCGAATCTAGCCACGAAGCCGCCTTCAACGCCACTTCCCGCGATGCGCAGGCGGGAACGGTAAGGGGATATTCGTCGGCTAGGCGTTGGGTTCCGCTCATGGGGGCGCTTGTAACGTTCTCTCTGTTGCTGGGAATGTTGGTTGCGGCATGGGCTGCTGGGGGAGTCCGGGAACCGCAACCGGTGACGTCGTCAGCGGCGCATTTCACGTCGCGTGGCGAGGCTCTAGGCGCCGAGCAGGTGACGAACTTACGTCACGCCGGCTGGCTGTGCACCGACTTACGCACTATCGGTTTCACGTGGGAGAGCGCATCGGGCCGCCACATCGGCAACACATACGAGTTGCAACAGACCTACTCCTCACCCGCGGGTACTGTGGTGATCGTTGAATCCCGCGACGCCCACGGCTCGGCAGTTCAAAGCCGTACACAATCGGAAGACGCAGACGCAAGCAACCAAGCGATCCACAGGTTGCGTGATGGACGAGGGCCGCTGTGGCAAGCCGAACTGAGCACCGACAGTGCCCGTTTCGTCATCGCGGCTGACCTGCCTTCGATCCACGAGAAGATCCTCGTGCACCAAGTCCGCACGCAAGCCACGGACAAGATCCGAGACCTCGAAGCCTCCAGAGCTGGCGGGCTGGAGCGGCTCACCCGTGGATTCGCTCGGCTCATGGAGCCGCGGTAAGGCTCGCTTAGAATACGTGTCAGATTCGTAAGCATCGCGTGAACAGGTAAGCTTCGGGCGTGGAGTTTTTTGGAATTAATGGTGCAGAGTTCCTGGTTCTGGGGATTCTTGCCGTTGTGATCCTCGGGCCAGACAAGCTGCCCGAGTACACCCGAAAACTCGCCGAATTCATCAAAGGGATCCGCAACTACGCGAGCACCGCTAAAGAACGCTTCCGCGAGGAAATGGGCGATGAAGTCAAGGACGTTGACTGGCGCAAACTCGACCCGCGGCAATACGATCCACGCAAAATCATCCGCGACGCCCTCTTCGAAGACGACGCTCCCGCTAACGCAACGACGAGCACCAACACAGAACCAGCCTCGGCACAATGGAAACCTCAAGCCCTACCGAATGTTGCAGGCCAGGATCGGCTGCCGGCGGACCAGCCGGCACCGTTCGATGACGAAGCAACCTAGGCTGTCCTGCTAGCGGTCTCACGCCGTGGCGTGGCTAGCGGTGCGGCGGCGTGGCTACCGCGGTGTGACGCCGAGCGATCTACCGGCAAGCCCGCGCGGGGCCGAGGCGAGCTCCTGCGCCAGCGCCCGGAGCGCATCGGCCGCCTCAGAAGCCTCAGGGTTCAAGACCACCGGGACACCCTCATCGGACCCGATCCGCAAACGCTCCTCGAGCGGGATCTGCGCGCGTACAGCAACCGGGTAGCCCACCTGCTCGCTCAGATGCTCAGCCACAAGCTGACCACCACCGGAACCGAAGATGTGGGACACGCTGCCGTCCGGCATCCGCATGAAAGACATGTTCTCCACCACGCCAAGCACCGTCTGGCCCACCTCATGCGCCATCGCCCCGGCACGCTCCGCGACCTCAGCGGCCGCGGCTTGAGGCGTAGTCACCACCAGAACACCGGCATGCGGCAACAACTGGCCCACAGAAATCGCGACATCGCCGGTGCCAGGAGGCAAATCCAGGAGCAAGAAATCGAGGTCACCAAAATGCACCTCGTTCACGAACTGCTCCAAAGCCCGGTGCAGCATCGGGCCACGCCACATGACAGGCCGGTTGCTGTCTAAGAACATGCCGATCGACATCACCTTCACACCGTGAGCCACCGGCGGCAAAATGAGGTCATCAACCCGGGTCGGTTTGTCCGTGACCCCCATCAAACCGGGGACCGAGAAACCCAAAACATCCGCGTCGATCACGCCGACCTTATAGCCTTCAGCCGCCAACGCGGCAGCAAGGTTCACCGTGACCGCGGACTTACCAACACCACCCGTACCCGAAGCCACAGCGATAATGCGGGTCAACGTATCCGGCCTCGTCAACGGTGAGCCCGTGCGTTTGAGCGAGCCCACCAACTCGGCGCGCTCTTGAGGCGACATGACATCCAAGACCACATCAACATCGGACACCCCAGCAACACCGCGCGCAGCTGCTTCGACGTCATCGGTGATCCGCGCCTTCATAGGGCAGCCAGCAACCGTGAGCTTGACTGTAACGCTCACCCGGCCGTCATCGGTGACCGTGACGTCACGCAACATTCCTAGATCAACCAGCGGGCGGCGCAACTCGGGATCCTGCACTGACGCGAGCGCTTCCCGAACCCGGTCAGAAAGATGGCCCCGGTCAGAATGGTTGCCTCGGTCAGAAAAGTCAGCTGTTGGCATACTTCCCAGGATAACTAAGGCCACGCACACACAAGGAGCGGTAAATTGGTGATCATGACAGCTACACCGCAGAGCTTCGGCAACATGTTCATGAGTATCCCGCGCGGGCCGGTCTTGGGACGTTTCAGCGACTACCAGGACGCCCAGAAGGTGGTTGACTTCCTCGCGGATAACGACTTCCCGGTCAACAACGTCTCCATCATCGGTAACGACCTCAAACTTGTTGAACGGGTCTCCGGCAAGCTGACCTACCCGAAAGTCGCGTTGCAAGGCGCGATGCAGGGCGCGATGATGGGCCTGTTCTTTGGGCTGATCATGATGCTGTTCTCGCCGCAAGGTGCCAACGTGGCGACGTTGATGTTCGCGGCCGTGCTGATCGGTGCGGTGATGTGGATGCTCTTTGGCATCATCCAGTACGCTCTACGCCGCGGCAAACGCGACTTCGCATCCACCCGGCAGGTGCTCCCGGCGAGCTGGGACGTGATCGTGAATCCACAAGTCGCAGGGCAAGCCCAGGCACTACTGCGGAAGCTTCAAGACCGCCCGGCGTCCCTCCCGATCAGCGACGGCCCGAACTACAGCCAGGGTGGCTTTGGGCGGAGTGGCTATGGTCAGGGCGGCTTTGGACAGAACGGGGCCGGGCAAGGCGGTTACGGCCCGGGAACCAATGGTCAAGGAAGCAATGGTCAGGGCGCCGCGGGAGGCTACGGAGCGGGCCAGGGTCCATCGTGGCAAGGCTCTGCGGGCCAGGGCTCTTTTGGCCAAAATACGGATGGCCAGGGTTTCGGTGCTTCAGGCCAGCAGGGGAGCTCCGCTAGCGGTGAGCAAAGCGCTGAACAGTCTGCGGCATCGACGGCTCCGAGCGATCCGTTCTACGCCGACCTCGAAGACGGGCGTCCACGGTTCGGGGTCCGCCGCGAAGACCTCGCCGCGCAGAAACCAGTCGACGCTGACTCGAATGAGCCAGCGTCGACGGATTCCGAAGCCTCAGAGAAGCCTGAGGAAGAGCAACAGAAGTAGCTCTGCCGCGCCATCTTCACGGAGCGACTTCAAGGGGCGACTTCACAGATCAACTTCACAGAGCGACATGGACGGCGGGGCCTAGCTACGTTGGCCCAGCTACGTCGGCCTAGCTGCGTTTGAGCCAGGCTTCGACCTCGTCCACGGTACGTGGGATGTCTTTGGTGAGGGATTCCGCGCCGTCGGCGGTGACGAGGATGTCGTCCTCGATGCGTACGCCGATGCCGCGGTATTCCTCAGGTACAGCGAGGTCCTCAGCCTTGAAGTAGAGGCCCGGCTCGATCGTGAAGACCATCCCTTCGGCCACGATGCCGTCCTGGTACAGCTCCTGGCGGGCCTGCGCGCAGTCGTGGACGTCGAGGCCGAGGTGGTGGCTCACACCGTGCGGCATCCAACGGCGATGCTGCTGGCCGCTCGGCTTGGTCGCTTCCTCAGCGCTCACCGGCAACAGGCCCCACGCATCGAGGTGTTCAGCCAGGACAGCGGCGGCTTTATCGTGGATCATCCGGAACGTGATGCCGGGCTTGACGATCGCGAACGCCTGATCAGCGGCATCCAGGACCGCCTCATAGATCTTGCGTTGGACCGGGGTGAACGTGCCATCCACCGGAACAGTGCGGGTCACATCGGCGGTGTAGAGCGAATCAACCTCAACACCAGCATCGACCAGTAGAAGCTCACCAGAGTTCACCTGGCCGTCGTTGCGGATCCAGTGCAGTGTGGTCGCGTTGTTGCCTGAGGCCGCGATCGTGTCATAGCCGAGGTCATTACCTTCCTCGCGAGCCCGAGCAAAGAACGAGGTCTCCACAACGCGTTCGCCACGCTTATGATCCACGGCGCGGGCAAGGTTGGCGATGATGTTTTCGAAACCGGAAGCCGTCGCGGCAACAGCCTCACGCATCTGCTCGATTTCCCACTCGTCCTTGATCAAACGCAGCTCAGAGAGCGCCTCGGTGAGCTTGGCGTCCTTCTTATCCTCAGCTTCAAGATCGGTGATGCCAGTGTTGATGCGGGAGGTGTCCACGAGCGCATCCACGGTGGGGTCCACGTCACGGACCACACGCACACTCAAACCGCCGAAGGCTGGGTGTCCAGCGTTCTCGGTGATCGCATCCTCAAGTTTCAGGTCCATGTGCTCGGTCGGCAAACCGGTCTGGGTCGCCATCGTTTCGAGCGTGTGGCGCGCACCGATCCAGAACTCGCCGGTGCGTGCGTTGGAATAGAACTCCTTGGAGTCCCGGCCAGCCATCGGGCGGAAATACAGTGTGGAAACGTGCTGGGAGCCGTCATCGCCGGTGCCTTCTTCAACAGGCTCCATGACCAAGACAGCGTCCGGTTCTTGGTCCGTGCCTAGACCGGTCATATGAGCGAAACCGGAATGTGGACGGAAACGGTAATCGGTGTCATTCGAACGCACCTTGAGCGGGCCGGCTGGCAAAACCAGACGCTCACCCGGGAACATCGCGGACAAAGCGGCGCGACGCTTCGCGGCGTAATCGGCTGAGGCCGCGCGGGTCACGCTGTGATCCGACTCTGCCCAGCTCGATGCCATGAACTCACGGAAAGCTTCAGAATTAGGTCGCATGGAACGGTTGTTAACCCTTTCCTCAATAGGCTGCTCAGAAATAGGCTGCTCAGAGCCCGCGCCGGCAGCAGCTGCGGCGGGTGGCTGGGCAGGGGACTGCGATTCAGAGATCTCGTTACTCACACCTCTATCGTGTCACTCGCCACTGACAGTTTCATCCTGAAACATGCGTGCTCTGCCGTAAGCTGAGGATCATGCGCATCGACATTCACACTCATTCGTGGGTTTCAGACGGAACCGAATCGCCTGCCGACGTCATCAAACAAGGCCACGCGGCCGGCCTTGACGTGATCTCCCTGACTGATCACGATGCGGTCGAGGGCTGGGATGCCGCCCGCTCGGCCGCCCTTGAAATGGAGATCGGTTGGCTCGGCGGCATCGAGGTCAGCTGCCGTGTCCCGGATACCGGCGTCACGGTGCACATGCTCGCCTACATGCCGGACCCGGAAGACGCGGCACTGGTTGCCGCGATGGAGGAACAACGGAATTCGCGTATGGCAAGGGCGCGCATGATCGTTGAGAAGCTCGCTGAGGATTTCCCGATCACGTGGGAGGACGTGCTCGCACAAACGAGTGATGGCGCCACGATTGGCCGCCCCCACATCGCCGATGCGCTCGTTGCCGCCAACATCATCCCGGACCGCAGCTCAGCATTCAGTGACCTGCTCTCAAGCAAGAGCCGCTACTACGTTGATCAACCCGCCCCGAGCCCGGTCCGCGCGGTAGAGATGATCCGCGCCGCCGGGGGAGTGCCCGTGATGGCTCATCCCGCAGCCCCCGCGCGCGGCCGGGTGATCCGTGCCGCCGACCTTGAAGAATGTGTTGACGCCGGGCTCGCCGGAGTTGAGATCCACCACCGAGATAACAACCAAGCCGGGCGGGAATGGCTCCACAAGGTAGCCCGCGAACGCAACCTCATTGTCACCGGGTCCTCCGACTATCACGGCACCGGAAAACCGAACCGGCTCGGTGAAAACCTCACCGAGCCGGAACAGCTACAAAAAATCCTTAACCAGGCCGCACCCGCCAATCGGAGCGCATACACCGCGGGTCTACCTGCAGAATGGGTGCGCTGAGCTCACGCCGCAGGTTTAGGCGCTACTCGGCGCCTTCGCCCGAACGCGTGCGGCGGCGCTGACGGCCACCTGAGCGGCGCCGCGAACGGCTCCCGCCACGCGAACGCTGCGATCCAGAATCACCCTGCGCGCCTGCGTCTGAGCCCTGCGCTGAGTTCTGTCGCGTTGACTCGGCGCCTTCGCCCGAACGGGTACGACGGCGCTGACGGCCACCGGAACGGCCGCTACGGCCACCCTCACCACGACCAGAACGCTCGCCGCGCTCGCTACGGCCACGTTCGCCACGGCCACGGCCGGAACGAGCCGAGCGACGGGAACCGGAGCGCCCCGAGCCAGAGCGGCCACCGCGGGACTTGCGGGAATCCGGGCCACCCAAATCCTCAACGTGCTCGGCATCCAAGCCAGCCAGAACACGCTTATCCCGAGGCAAGCGGCCTTTTGTGCCCTTCGGGATGTTCAAATCCTCAAACAGGTGCTCCGAAGAGGAATAGGTTTCGCGAGGCTCCTCAAAATCAAGGCCTAACGCCTTGTTGATCAGGCCCCAACGGGGAACATCCTCCCAATCCACAAACGTGACAGCCGTACCTTTGTGGCCGGCGCGGCCCGTACGGCCCACACGGTGCAGATACGTCTTCTCATCATCCGGGCAGTACAGGTTGATCACGTGCGTGACGTCCTCAACGTCAATACCGCGAGCGGCAACGTCCGTAGCAACTAGCACATCGACCTTATTGTTGCGGAACGCACGCAACGCCTGCTCGCGCGCACCCTGCCCTAAATCGCCGTGTAAAGCACCCGCCGCGAACCCACGGTCCTTGAGCTCCTCAGCCATCCGGTCAGCCTGGCGCTTGGTTCGCGTGAAAATAATCGTGCGGCCACGGCCTTCAGCCTGCAGCACGCGCGCAACAACCTCATCCTTATCCAACTGATGCGCGCGGTACACCAGCTGCCGGATGTCCTTCTTCGTGATATTCGCAGACTCATCGGGCGCGGACGCCCGGATATGCGTCGGCTTCGACATGTAGCGGCGCGCCATCGAAATAACAGGCCCAGGCATCGTCGCAGAGAACAACATCGTCTGCCGAACTTCAGGCACAGCAGCAATCAGACGCTCAACATCCGGGAGGAACCCCAGATCCAGCATCTCGTCAGCCTCATCCAAAACAACAATCCGCACAGCAGACAAATTCAGGTGACGCTGCCGGTTCAAATCAATCAAACGCCCAGGCGTACCGACCACCACATCGACACCCTTAGCCAACTGCTCAATCTGCGGCGAATACGCACGCCCACCATAAATCGTGGCGATCCGCACCGAACGTTTCGACGCTGCCAACGTCAAGTCATCCGCAACCTGAACCGCCAACTCACGAGTCGGCGCCACAATCAAAGCCTGCGGAGCCCCCGGATGCGGCAAATCCTCATAACCATCCTCACCCGGAGCAACAACACGCTGCAGAGCAGGGATACCAAAACCGAGGGTCTTACCCGTACCGGTCTGAGCCTGGCCAATGATGTCGTGGCCGCCCAAAGCAACCGGCAACGTCATCGCCTGAATAGGGAACGGGTGCTCAATCCCCTTGGAAGCTAAAGCCTCAACAATGCGAGCATCCACATCGAAATCAGCGAAAGTCTGCTGAGTGGTTTCAGTCATTCAATACTCTCTATTACGCCTGATGGGCGAAACCGACCGGGCCGGGACGGCGGCCATCGAAATCAACATAAGCGATCGAATCGCCAGGCACAGCGATCTTACGGCCCTTGACACCGCTCAACTGCAGCAGCGAACCGTTCTTGACGGCCTCTTCAATCTGAGCAACCACATCGTCATAGCTGGCATCAGTTTCAATACCAACCTCGCGGGCCACGTGTTTCACGCCGATACGAATTTCCATGTGAAGAACCTTTCGCCTCTGACTCACAGCCGCGAAAGCGACTGTCATTATCATCGATGTCCACCACGCGTGTGGTAGGAGGCACCGTGCTTATTCCCTACGTTACGGCATCTGCGTGGTTGAGTGTTCGAGGTAGCCATCAATTCCGCGCCAAGCTAAGCGCCACACAAGCTCGCTTGCGCACTCCCGGGTCATCTCATCCGAAGTCTGCTGCCACAAACCAGCGGCACGCTCCGCAGCCGCCGTGACAGCAAGCCCTAAATATGTGGCCTCAAACTGATCCAAAGACGTGAATGTAGCGAGCTTCTGGCCAATCTCAAGCCCGATCGTGTCGCGGAACTGACGCAAACGACGAGCAATTGTGGCCTCATGCGAAAGATCAGACTCAAAAACTAGCTCGTGCGCGGAACCTTCCCGCGCCACGAAATCGAAATACGCCTCCACCGTGGAACGCACCGTAGTGAACGGATCATCAGACGCGTTCAACGCTTCACGGACAGCGAGAACCAAACTATCGAGCTCATGTTCAAGCAACGCCACATACAGGTCCAGCTTGCTGGAGAAATGCTGATACAAAACCGGTTTAGAAACCCCAGCGTTCTCGGCGATCAGATCCATCGACGCCGCGAAGTAACCGTGCTGAGAGAAAGTACGTTGCGCAACACCCATCAGTTGTGCGCGGCGTTCATCACGAGGCATTCGCCTGGCTGCTTGAGTCATGTCGATGTGTCCTTCCGCCTCAGACCGATGCGAACGGTTCGCAACCCAATGTACCGAATCTACCGGAGGAACCAATGGAGCGATGGGGCCGATGCAGTGGGGCCGATGGGGCGGTGGGGGCGAGGCGGCGGAGGGCTCGGCCTGCGGGGGAGGGATCGGCCTGCGGTGCGCAGCACGTGGTTTCGCGGAACCTCGTGCTGCGCACGTGCGGATGAGGTTAACGTGTACGTGGGATCATGGCCGCATGGAGAATCTAGCTAGTCCAGACCCTACGGCTTCTGGCCAAACAAGCTCGGGACTCGATGCGCGCGAGGCGCTCGTCTGGCTGGGCGCGGAAGCCGAGTTCACGAGTTCAGCAGCGACGAGCATCGACGGCCTTGCCACCGGTGTCCGTATCCTCACGACAACGCGGTTGCGGCAAGCCCAGCTGATGATAGCCCGGCCGGATGCCCGCGTGGTCTTGTGCGCGCCGGAGGCCGGTGAAAGCGAATGTGAAGCGCTGATGCGCGTGGGTGCCGAGCAGGGAACGCAGTGGGCTGTCATGGGCCTGCAGGCCGCAGTCGATGCCGGAGCCGAGAAGCGGGTCGCTGAAGCGATCGACGTAGGCGTGTTGATGCCCGCCCCGCTCCAGGCGGCACCGGAAGGCTGGAGCCTTGATGCGGCACGCCAACGCGAGAAAGACAGTCAACTGACAACCCAGGATGTTGCGCTGGCATGCGAAGCCGCCGTCGCGAACTACCTGGACGGACACATCCACGCACCGCTCGCATGCCTGGCAACCGCAACTGCGGGCACGAACGGAGCTCGCGTGAGCGCAACCGCGGCCGGGGCGGGACCCGTGCGAGCTGCAGTCAACGCGGTAGTGACCAACGGAAGCCGCACACTGCGGCAACGAGCCGCAGGCCGCGTCGAAACGTTGGCTCAAGCTGAACAGCTCGGGGAACGCGCCGCTCAAGCACTCCTGGACGCAGGCGCCGAGGCGGCTCCGCCGTAGGTCAGCGGCCAGCTCCCATCTACGCGGGCCGAAGGGTTCTTGCGGCGCAAGAAGTCCTGGAAGTTCGCGGCCCACTCCTGATGCCACTGAACCTGCTGCGAATGCAGTAGCAACGGGACGATCTGAACTTCGGCAGGGTAGCGGCGGGCAATCTCATCGGCCACACCAACAGCGGCTAGGGCATCCGCATCGGCGGTGTGGGCTTTATTCAACGGGACGTTATAGAACTCGCTCATCACGCTCAACGTGCGTTTACCGCGGCGGAACCGGTCCAATTTACGGTCCAAAACGAGCGGGTCGATGACCGGGCTCGCATCAATGGTTTCAACGCCATGACGCTGAGCTTCCGAACGCAACACGGTGAAGTCATACGGGGCGTTGAACGCGATGACCGGCATGGTCTGGAAGAGTTGCGATAACAGCTCAGACATCTCGCGTACAGCCTCAACCGGATCGCGGCCGTCAGCTTGAACATCGGCGTCAGAAATCCCATGGATCTTCGTGGTTTCTGGCGGGATGGGAACCCCAGGGTTCACAAGCCAGTTGTGCGACTGCATCAGTTCAGCCTTGCCGTTGATGATGCTGATGTTCGCTGAGACGATGCGGGCCTCGTGTGGGTTCGGAGACGTCGTCTCCAGATCGAACGCGGCACGCGGAAGCTCATGCCAAGGATGTGGTGCACTGTGAGCGGAAGATGAGGTCATGCATCTAACCTACCTGGGCTGTTGCGCGGCCAGGGCGGGCGGTTTGCGTGCTGTGGTTTTCTCTTAGGCTGTGCGGCGCGGGAGTTTCAAACTGTCAGACCCCTGTGATGCAGTGTGAGTGGAACCAAAGCTGGGCGTTTAGAGGAGGCTGCGATGAGTAACGTTCCTGGCGGCCGGGCACGGCCAGAAAGTGCTGCTCGGGGTGGGGCGCTTCTGTCTGGGGAGGGCAGGCGCGACCCCGAGGTGGTGGACGAGGCCGTGTTTCGGGTCCTGGAAGCGTGCCCCGCCGGCAGGGTGGTGGCATACGGAACCGTTGCGGCGTGGCTGGGGCTTTCCAACGCTCGGAGGGCAGCTGCGGCAATGCGCCGTGCCCCGGAAGGCATCCCGTGGTGGCGGCATGTGCGTACCGATGGCGGGCTGATCCCTGAACTTCTGGGGCGTGCTCGGCGGCACTGGGAAGATGAAGGCACGCCCTATGGCGAGCGTGGAGTGCGTGAGGCGGCGTTCTGGCATCCGGACAGCCTCGAATGGAGCACGTTGAGAGACCGGATTGCGCAGCTTGAAGCTATCGACGCGGGCGAAATGGGTGCGGATGAAACAGACGCGGGCGAAACCGCCAGCAACGTAACCGCCGCGAGTGAAGCAACGGAGGAACCACGATGCTGAAAGAAGCTCCGCCTGAGGTGCCGGAATGGTGCGAATTGCCGGAGTACGTGAAGAACCCTGGCTGCGGTCCCCGCGTGATTCTCGGCGAACCAGGAACAGGTAAAACCGAGCTCGCTTTGAGCCTCATGGTCCACCGGATACGTGCCGGGATGGACACAACCGCGGGCATCATCTTGGTGCCTGACCGTGCCGCCGCGAACCGTCTGCGTGACCAGCTGGCACTGCGCAGCAACATCACGTTCTCTTCCCCCGTCGTGCGCACGTTCGCAGGCTTCGCATATGACGTTCTATCCCAAGCGTGGGAATCCGGGGCGCTCGCCGGGGTACCAACCGCGCCCCGCCTTCTCAGCGGTGCCGAGCAAGACACCCTCATCGAGGAGCTTCTGGCCGGTCACCAAGAAAAAGGTGGCGGGCCAGCTTGGCCGGATTCCCTCGGCGACGCCCCACGCACTCGCGGTTTCCGTAGCGAGCTACGCGAATTCATGGACCGCTCCGACGAATTCAGCGCAAGTCCCGAAGAAATCCAGGCGGCAGGCAGGCGGCTCGGGATCCCAGAATGGGAAGCGACAGCCCAGTTCCTTCAAGAGTTCCGTGACGTAGCAAGCCTCCAACACCCAGAAGCCTTCGCCCCCGCAGAACTCATGATGCAAGCGATCGTAGCGCTGGAAGCCAACACGGAGTTCGCGGCACGGTTCCTCGCGGAACTTGAGCTAGTCGTCATTGACGATGCTCAAGAAGCGACCCCGTCACAAAACCGGCTCATCAGCCTACTGATGAACACGCCAAGCCGCGCCGGAGCCCGCGACGTCATCGCGCTTGCATGCCCCGACACCGTAGTTCAAGGCTTCCGCGGCGCACGAGCAGACCTAGTCGATGATCTCATTTCAATAGCGAAACAACGCACCGGGGAGAACGCGGTGACCGTGCTGGAAACCTCGACCCAGATGAGCACCACCCGGATGAGCCCAGGCATTCACAGCATGTACCGCGCCATCGTGAACCGGCTGCCCGCCATCGGAGCGGATGCGCTACGGCGACCCTATGAAGCACAGTTCGACGCCAGCGCTGAGGTTTCACTGGTTTCCAGCGTGGCTGATGAACACCGGCTTGTGGCCCGGCACGTCATCGACTCACATATCCGCAGGTCCGTTCCATACGAAGAGATCGCGGTTATCGCGCGCAACCAAGAACAAGTATCCCGGCTCGCCCGCGCCCTGGAACTAAACGGAATCGCGACCGAACTACCACCAGCATCACGGCCGTTGAAAGAAGAAGCCGCGGTAGCGCCGCTACTTGACATGGCGCGCATCGCGCTGCGGCCAACGGAACTCGGGCCACGGAACGGAACCCACGAAGCCAACAAGACCAACGCGGCGCGCGCCGCGGCGGTGGAACGCCTCCTGCTGGGCCGCTACGGAGACGTCACGAGCATCGACATCCGCCGTATTCGGCAAGACCTACTCGGCTACGACCGTCTAAGGAACGCCCACCTCTACAACGAGGAGGACGGCCCAGGCATCAAACCGCCCACGAGCGACGAACTCCTCGGAAACCTCCTGGACGCCGACTACACACAAGAGGACTATCAAAGCTGGGGTGCCGCCGGCCACGCCGCGCTACGCCTCAAAGGAATGATCACGGCAACACGAGAACACCTCACCGGACCCACAACGCCGGCAACCGTGCTGTGGTCACTGTGGGAGAACGCCCGAATGGGGGAAGCCTGGCGCAGCACGGCACTGAAAGACAACGGCCTGCGCTCCAGCCGAGCACACCGCGACCTCGACGCCGTGATGGCACTGTTCCAAGCCGCCGAACGTTTCGCGGAACAAAACCCGAAAGGGTCCGTGATCCGTTTCATTGAAAGCCTCGAAGACCATGACGTCCCCACGGACTCACTTGCCCAACGAGGCTCCTCAAGCGGGCGAGTCAAAGTCCTCACCCCAGCGGCAGCCGCCGGAACCGAATACAACACCGTGATCATCGCAGGGCTGCAAGAAGGCGTTTGGCCATCCACCGGGCTACGCGGGCAACTCTTGCGTTCGCAAGACCTTGCGGCAGTGCTCGAACACGGGCCGGAAACACTGCACAGCACCACCGTGGCAGACAAGCTCAAAGCCGTACGTGCAGACGAGCTACGCCAGCTCGCCTCAGCGGTTTCCCGAGCCAGAGAACAGCTCTACGTCACCGCCGTCATGGACGAGGACATCACACCATCCACGTTCCTCGATACGATGCGCGGGCCACACGCCAGCAAACTCACACCCATCCAAGTGCCGCGGCCAGCCACACTTGCGTCCCTTGTTGCGATGTTGCGCCGCACCGCAGAAGCAGGGGAGAGCGCGGACGTGATCGAGGACGCCGCGACCGTCCTGGGATACCTCAGCGCAACAGGAGAGCGGGGTGAAGAGCCAGCGGACAACACAGCGTCAGTGCGGGGTGCGGCACCGGAAGAGTGGTGGGGTTTGGCGCCACTGAGCTCACATGATCCGGTGATCGCACCCGGAAACGAGATCAAAGTCTCCGGCTCGAAGGTAGAAGACGCGATCGAACGCCCGCAAACCTGGTTCATGCGGGCCGCCGGAGGAGTGAAACCCACAGACTTCGCGAGATCCCTCGGAACGCTGATCCACCGGATCGCGGAACGCTTCCCAGAAGCCAACATGGATTCGATGCTGAGAGAACTCAGCAGCAGCTGGGAAGAGCTCTCTTTCGACTCCGACTGGGAGAGCAAACGAGAATACGAATACGCGCGGGAAATCCTCGAGAAATTCGCAGCCTACGTTGGCTCACCACCGAGGGAATCAGCGAAAGAGGAACACGGATTCAAGGTAGCGCTGCCGCCAGCTGAAGGCGACCAGCACCCGATCTCCATCAGCGGCTCAATCGACCGCATCGACTTAGACGACAACGGCCGCCCCACCATCACCGACCTCAAAACAGGTAAGAACCTCCCCACCCAAGAGGCAGTCAAAACCCACGACCAGTTACGCACCTACCAGTTAGCGGTCATCCACGGGGCACTCAAGGAGCTCACCCAGATCCCCGAGGAACACCGCAACAGACCAGCGGGAGGGCGCATCGTCGGCTTGGGAGGAGCAGCTAAGGGCCCTGCGCTGCGTGAACAGGAAAGCATCGTGGAAACAAAGCAAGTCCAGGACGCTGAACAGCGCGTGCGCGAAGCCGCAGCGATCATGTCTGCCGCAGATTTCTTGGCCCGGCACCTGCCCGGTGGATTCCCCTGCGCAAACCCCGGAACATGCCCACTGTGCTCTTCAGGAAGGCAGGTAACACACCCATGAGCGCCGAAAACTACACGCCAAGCCAACTTGCCGAAACCCTCGGAGCACACGAACCAACCAGCGAACAAGCCGCGGTCATCTCGGCCGGGATGGAGCCGTTGCTCGTCGTCGCCGGAGCCGGTTCCGGGAAAACCGCCACTATGACAGACCGAGTGCTCTGGCTTGTCGCAAACCAAAAAGTACAACCCGAAGGGATCCTCGGCCTCACCTTTACACGCAAAGCCGCAGGCGAACTCGCCGAACGCGTGAGAGGACGCATCGAAGACCTCCGTCGCCGCACAGGCGAAGAAATCGAAGGCCTCCAGAGCGGGCTAGGCCCCGAAATCTCGACCTACCACTCATTCGCGCAAGCACTCGTACGCGACCACGGGATGCGCATCGGGATCGAACCCGACGCCACACTCATCGACGAAGCACACCAGTGGATGCTGATGACCCGGATCGCCAACAGCTACGACGGCAACCTCGATGGCGTCGCCTACGCTAAAGCGACACTCATTGAAGCAGCCCTGAACTATTCCGGCCAGGCCGCCGAACACCTCGTTGAACCAGCTGAAACAGTCGACTGGCTCCACGAACACGCCGACCGTATCGCGGAACTTCCACCAGGAGCCACAGCCCGGACGAAAAACCCAAGCCCACTGATCGGCAAGCTGCGTAGCAAAGCCGTCATCGCGGACCTAGCCGGCCGCTACCAAACACTCAAACGGGAACGGTCCCTGCTCGATTTCGGCGACCTCATCAAACACGCCGTAACCCTTGCCAGGATCCCGGAGATCAGTGCAGCTTACAGGGAACGCTTCCCCGTGGTGCTCCTGGACGAATTCCAAGACACCTCGCATGCCCAAATGGAGCTCTTCCATCGGCTTTTCGGGCACAGCAATCGCGGTCACAGTAAACACTGCATCACCGCGGTCGGGGACCCCAACCAGGCCATCTACTCCTTCCGAGGCGCATCAGCCGGCCAGCTTGAATCCTTCAAACACCGCTTCGGCACTACCGAAGAAGACGGCACGCACACACCCGCGCCACAGATGGAACTGACCATCGCATGGCGCAACGGCCACAGCATCCTCGATGCCGCCAACCGCATCTCCGAACCGTTACGCGGCGGAGACCATGGCAGTGATCACGAGGCTGAAGCTGTCCTGGAGACGACAGCCGATGCGAGCGGGGGAGCTGCAGGGCCCATTGCCCGTCGCGAGCGTGAGATCACGTTGCCGAGCCGAGGCAGCCTCCACGTCTCACCACTTCGGGCGCACGCGCACGCCGAGACCGCCGAAGTGCGACTAGCGTCCTACCTGCTTGAGCGAGATGAAGCAGAAGGGCTTGCTGACGCGATCCAGACGGAACGTGAAACGCATTACGCAAGCCACGGGACCTGGCCGAGTGTTGCGATGCTGACTCGTGTGCGCTCCAACCAAGAAACCTACGCCGAAGCACTACGCGAACGTGGAATACCGGTCGAGGTCGTAGGGCTCAAGGGGCTCACGGAAACCCCCGAGGTCCAAGACATCATCGCGACCCTCACCGTGATCAATGACCCGGGCCGTTCAGACTCCCTCATGCGTCTGCTCGCAGGCGCCCGCTGGAGGATCGGTCCCGCCGACCTCATGGCGCTCAACGATTACGCCGAATACAGGGCCAAGCGGCGATCCTACGCAATCCAACACCAGCTCCCCGCCGACTTCGAATCCGAAGACGGATCCAAAGAAAGCGACCGCGGATTCGCATCCGACACCGGCGAAATCGTTGAAAGCGCAAGCCTCATCGAAGCGCTCCACAACCTTCCTCAACCCGGGTGGGTCTCCAAAGCGGGACGCACGCTGAGTGAGGCCGCGCATCGTCGTTTGACCCGCCTCAAAGAAGAACTCACTTACCTGCGTTCGCTCGCCAACGAAGATCTACCGACCGTCGTCACAGAAATCGAGCGGGTCCTCGGCCTCGACATCGAACTGCTTGCCCGGCCATACGCTCATGAAGCGAGTGCGCGGCGCCACGTCGATGCGTTCATGGACCTCGTCGTGACATTCGATGCGGCACAAGAAACCCCAGACCTCACCGCGTTCCTCGAATGGCTCAGCATCGCAAGCGATCACGGAGGCGGCATCGAACAAGCCCCCGAACCCGCGACCGACGGAACCGTGCAGATCCTCACGGTTCACGGATCAAAGGGCCTCGAATGGGACGTCGTCGCACTCCCAGGCATGCGCGAAGGAGACTTCCCAAGCGACAGGGCAACAAACTGGGTTACAGACGTCAGCGAGTTCCCGTGGCCGTTGCGCGGCGACCGCGATGGGCTGTCTCAGTTCACGGCGTTAGAAGACCCTCAACAATGGGTGGACAATCAACGCGACCTCACAGACCTGAACTTCCTACCTAGTAGCAGTAAGAAGAAAAAAGAGGGCGCCCCGGAATACAAGACCGCCGTAGCCGAGCATGCAGTCAATGAGGAACGACGCCTCGCATACGTTGGTGTGACGCGTGCCCGCAGTCTCGTGCTGTGCAGCTCAAGTCGGTTCAAAGGCACCAACAAGAAACCGAGCGAGTCCTCGCAATTCTTCACCGAACTCACGAACATGGCCAACAGCGAGGGGGCAGGCTCGAACGTCCAGATCGCGCGAGGCCTCACGGCGGAAGAGGGGCAGGCCGCTGAAAACCCGGAAGCCGCCACCATCGTGGAGGCTGCGTGGCCTTACGATCCACTCGAAGGCCCAACCATCCGCCACGTTCAGCCCGCATCCCTCGACGAAGACCTCGTATCACAAGCGCAAGCCGCACAGAGTTCAGAGCCACGCGGCCCCGTGCCCCACAATCTAGTGCAACGCGTTATTGCGGCGCCTGCCGCGGGACGCCGCGCCGCAGTGGAAGCCGCCGCGGATCACGTGCGTAGCGCCGCTCGAGGTCTTCAAAACAGCGGTGTGAACGGTGAAACACTCGCTGAACACATGAGAACCGAGGCTGGCAGAGAATGGGCCGAAGAAGCACACCTGTTGCTGCTGGAGCGCGCCGCGTCTGAACAGCAACACACATGGAAGCCAAGCCACGTGCGTGCCTCGCTGTTAGTCGAAACGGAACAGAACCCAGACAGCGCTTTCCGCAACCTCGTCCGGCCTGTTCCTCATCGGCCTGGCATCGCCGCCCAGCAGGGAACAGAGTTCCACGAATGGGTCGAAGAGCACTTCAACAAAGCATCAGGTTTCGGGCTTGATGACCAACTCATCCCCGATCTGGACGTGTATGCCGATGCGGAAGATTCAGCGACGCTGGATGCCCTCAAAGAAGGTTTCCTCGCCTCGGAATGGGCCGGCCGGATCCCGCATCAAGTCGAAGCTCCCGTGGAAACCGCGATCGCCGGTGTCAGTGTCCGCGGGTTCATCGACGCAGTCTATAAAGAGGACGACGGCTGGCTGCTGGTCGACTGGAAGACTGGCCGCGTTCCCTCGAAAAAAGAACTGCCAGCCAAAGCTAGACAGCTTGCTGTCTATCGGCTTGCCTGGTCGCGTCTCACCGGTACACCCATCGAGAAGATCAAGACCGCGTTCTACTATGTGGGGCACGGCACCACCGTGTGGCCGGAAGAAGAACAACTCGCAACAGAAGCCGAACTCGAAGCCGCACTACAACGCATCCTGAACCCGGAAACGAGCGGGGGAGCAGGGCCAAGCGCGGGGCCTGAAAGTTAGCAAGGCGGGGCCGAGGGCCGGTCCTCACGTCAGTTGATCAAGGCTTCTCGTGCGTGTCCGTGGTCTCCCCGGTGCGCGTGGGTGGAGTGTCGCGTTCATCCGCGGAAGGGTCCGCGGACGCATCAACAACGGGGATCGCGGTGGTATCCAGATCTTCAGCCGCTGCCAGCTGTTCTTCCTCCAGGCGGCGCTGTTCTTCTGCGCGGCGCCGTTCCTCTTCTTGGCGTTGCCGCTCTTCTGCCTGGCGTTTTTCTTCTTCGATGCGGCGGCGTTCGGCTTCTTCCGCGGCACGTTGAAGCTCAGCTTCATAGCGTTGAACCGCCAGAATGTTTTCGTTCAGCTGGTTCAGCGAGGCTTCGGCCTGGTCGATTTGGGCCTGGTCAGCGTGGGTGAGTGCCCCGGAAAGCCAGGAAGCTAACGCGAATTCGGCCGCAAGTGTTGCACGGTTACGTAGGTCGTCATCGCCCAGCTGTCCACGGGCTTGCCCATACGCTTCGAAGATCGCATCCACCGTGTCAGGGTTATCGATGCCTAAGACCCACGCCAAGTCAGTAGCCGGGTCACCAACGCGTAACGCAGACCAGCCGGTGACCGCCTGCAAGCGCCCTTCGTGAATGAACAAACGTTCCTCATGAAGGTCGCCGTGGATCACGGTGGGGTTGAACCTCCACCAGGCAACGTTTTCCATCATCTCTTCCCAACGGCGCAACAGTTCGGGAGGGACCTTGCCTGATTCTGCGACGTGGTCCAGCTGAGACAGCAAGCCGCGGCGCAATTCTTCAGCTTCAAACACCGGAAGCCTGGAAGCCTCAACCAGTTCGTGTTTGAGCCCGTGAATCGCGGCGATCGCCTGGCCGACGCCTTGTGCGAGCTGGCGCCCGCCATCGGCTTCGAGCTCTTGCAAATCCAGTACGTGCCCCAGTAAGTGGTGGTAAACGAAGGTACGCAGTTGCCCCTGGACTACGGTGCCTGCGATTGTCGGCACAGAGAACGGCAGGGTTGCTCGCGCGGCCGCGGTGAGCGTGTCGAGCGCGCTTTGCTCCGTTTCAAGTTTCATGCTCGCGTCCGCGTGGCGGGGGCTCGTCACGCGCCACCGTTTCCCTTGAGAGTCCACGATGAGCGCAGAATCGAAATCAGCAGAGTCTTCCGGTAAACGGCCCGCTTGGACGGCTGAAAGCCCGGGGACTGCGGCTGTGGCGATGGCGGCGAGGTCGAGCGTACTGCGTTTCACCCTCATAACGTTACGTTGTTATGAGGCTCTTTGCTTGACTGGAGACACCCTGAAGGGACACCTATTTTTTGCTGGGCGCATCGGGTGTACCGGCTACGGTATGTGTATGTCTTTTCTGTCAGTTCCGTTCTCGGGGTTCGCGTGGGATCGCGGTGGTATGGACCGCCGTGAGCACGCCTGGCTTGAGGCTGCAGTGACTGATCCTGCGACCCGGGTTGTGGTGGTAGAACGCAACAGTGTCTTAGTGGATAACAGTGTCTTGGCAGCAAACAGCGTCTTAGTGGACAGCGATGTCTTGGCGGACAGTCCCGCGCAGGGTGACGGGGTGCGTCTTGCTCAGCTGACGGTTGGTGACCTGCACTCGCCGGATGTCCTGCAAACGGCGGGTGTTGCATCTGCCGCCGATGCGCCGGTTGCCTGGCCTGAAGCCGTGTGGCTTGGCCACGTGGAAGGCCAGGATTGGGTTGCGGTTCCGGCCGCATCCGGCCTTGAGACCACGGTGCCTGCGGGTGTGGCGTGGGCGGATGTGCGTCGGGTTGCGGCTCAGTTGTCGGGGCAGGATTCGGCGTTGGCGGCAACGTCGGTGGCGATTCTGGCGTGGAGTGCCGCGAATCGGTTCTGTTCCCGGTGTGGTGAGTCGATGCGTGCAATCGACGCCGGTTGGGTCCGGGTGTGTGGTGCGGGGCATGAGGAGTTCCCGCGGCTTGACCCTGCGGTGATTGTGCGGATCACTGATGATGCTGACCGGGTTTTGTTGGGGCATAACGCGGCCTGGGAGGCTGGACGGTTCTCGATTTTCGCTGGGTTCGTTGAGCCGGGGGAATCCTTTGAGGACGCGGTGCGTCGGGAGATGCGTGAGGAGGTCGGGCTGGAACTGACCGAGATCACGTATAGGGGTTCGCAACCGTGGCCTTTTCCTCGTTCGCTCATGGTTGGGTTCACGGCACGGGCCGCATCGTGTGGTGTTGTGACCCAGCCTGATGAGATTGATGAGGCCCGGTGGTTCAGTCGTGATGAGTTGCGTGAAGCGGTGGCTGGTGGTGTGATGCGTTTGCCGGGGTCGTCTTCGATCTCGTATGCGTTGTTGGCGGACTGGTATGGGGAAGCGTTGCCTGAGAGGGAGGCTGGTGGGCGTGCATAGTCCGAGCCCTGAAGAGATTTTGGATGGCTTGGATGCCGAGCAGCACGAGGTTGCTTCCAATATTCATGGGCCGATGGCGGTGATCGCTGGCGCGGGGACGGGTAAGACTCGTGCTATTACGCATCGGATTGCGTATGGGGTGGCAACGGGTGCGTATGTTCCGAATCAGGTGATGGCGGTGACGTTCACGGCGCGCGCGGCTGCGGAGATGCGGGCTCGTCTGCGTGCTTTGGGTGCTCACGGGGTGCAGGCGCATACGTTTCACGCGGCGGCGTTGCGGCAGTTGCAGTATTTTTGGCCGCAAGCTGTGGGCGGGCAGCTTCCGGCGTTGATTGACCATAAGGCTCCGTTGGTGATGGAAGCGGCCCGCCGGTTGCGGGTTTCGGCTGATCGTGCGGCGGTGCGCGATATTGCTGGTGAGCTTGAGTGGGCGAAGGTTTCGATGTTGACGCCGGAGGCTTATGCGTCGCCTGCGTTGAACCGTCCGTCGGTTGGGAATGTTGATCATCAGGCTTTGGCGCGTTTGTATGCCTTGTATGAGGAGGTTAAAACGGACCGCGGGATGATCGATTTTGAGGATGTTTTGTTGTTGACGGTGGGCATCCTTGAAGATGATGAGCGGATTGCCGCGCAGGTGCGCAGCCAGTATCGGCATTTCACGGTGGATGAGTATCAGGATGTTTCCCCGCTTCAGCAGCGGCTTTTGGACGCCTGGTTGGGTACCCGTAACGACGTGTGTGTTGTGGGGGATCCGTCGCAGACGATTTATTCGTTCACGGGAGCTACACCGCGGTTCTTGCTGGATTTTCGTTCTAAGCATCCGGATGCCCGTGAGGTGCGTTTGGTGCGGGATTATCGTTCGACTCCGCAGGTGGTTTCGGTCGCTAACCGTCTGCTCGCACACCGTAGGGTTGAGCGCGGCTTGGATCAGCGGGGCGCGGTGTGGGCTGAACCGCTTGAGTTGATTGCTCAACGTGATGCGGGCCCACAGCCTGAGTTTCACGAGGCCGCAGATGACGATGCGGAAGCGGAGTTCATTGCCCAGCGGATCAGCCAGTTGCACGAGACCGATGGTGTCGCGCTGAAAGACATCGCTGTTTTGTTCCGCACGAATGGGCAATCGGAAGCGTTTGAGCGTGCGTTGAACGCTCACGGGATTAGCTTCCAGTTGCGCGGCGCTGAGCGTTTCTTTAAGCGTTCTGAGGTTCTGCAGGCGATGGCGCAGATTCGCACGGCGGCACGGCAGGCCCCGGATCACCCGGCGCCGCAACTGGTGCGGGATTTGTTGGGGTCGATGGGCTGGTCGGCTAAGGCCCCGCAGGCTACAGGTGCGGTCCGCGACCGCTGGGAATCGTTGTCCGCACTGGTCTCGCTGGCTGAGAGCATGGGTGCCTCGTTGGGTGAGGGCGAACAGATCACGATGAAGCAGTTCGCTGATGAGCTGATGGAACGCGCCCAGACAGCACACGTTCCGCAACTTGAAGGTGTCACGTTGGCGTCCCTGCACTCTTCGAAGGGTCTTGAATGGGACACCGTGTTCCTCGCGGGCATGACTGAAGGACTCATGCCGATCTCTTTCGCTGAAGACCAAGCGGGCGTGGATGAGGAACGCCGCCTCATGTATGTGGGTGTAACGCGTGCCCAGCGCCGGCTTATCATTTCCTGGGCTCGCTCCCGCACCACTGGTGGCCGTGGCCGCCGCCGGCGCACACGCTTCCTCGACGGGATCGCGCCAACACCACAAGGCGGCACCTCCGCTAGGCCAACAAGGCAGGCCCATCGCAAACCCACGAGTGTTCTGCGCTGCCGGGAATGCGACGGCATCCTCACCAGCGCAACCGAACGTAAACTGCGCCGCTGCGATAACTGCGCGCCAGAAATCAACCAGGAACTCTACGAATCGCTGCGTGAATGGCGCACCGCAACCGCTCGTGAGATCGGGATGCCTGCCTTCGTTGTGCTCACTGACGCATCGCTTCTGGCGCTCGCCGAGATCATGCCGGACGGGCCTGAGGAGCTTTTGAAGGTCCCAGGTATTGGGGCTGCAAAGATGCGGCGTCATGGCGAAAGTATTTTGTCGCTGCTCTCGGACTACCGCTGATAGCCTCACGGCGCGTGCCGCTGACACCTTCACGGCGCGTGCCGTTGACGTGGGCAGTTGCATGAGGCCGGCTGGTAGGTTATCGCGGAGGTTTTAGCGTCGATGCTGATGCTGTGGTTGGTGCTCGGTGGGGGTATGCGCTCATCCAGGATGTGGAGGGCGTGCTGAACGCCGATGGCCGCCACGACGTTGGTTTGCGCTGTTTCTGGGGCGCTGAGGTGTGGGCTGCTCAGTTCGGTGCGTTCTTCTCGTAGCGGCCACGTGTTGGTTACGCATTCGGCACATAAGAGCGGGGAAGCGCTATCACCGGCGTGTGGGGTGCGGATGAGAGGCCCAATGCGTGCGTGATCGTGCAGCAAGACGATGGGCAACACGGGGATGTTGAGGCTTGCTAGCTGGCTCAATTCGTCTGTTGTGAGGCCGTCGTTGCGTATATAGATGACCGCATCGAGGCAGTGGGCTACGTGGCTGAGTTCGAGTGCACCGATCACGGTGGTGTGCGGATGTATCCGAGCCAGCTGCCGTTGAAGGGCTGTTGCGCGGCTGAGCCCGAGTTCGGTGAGCCGTAGTGGTGTGGTTCCAAGGTCCCAGGATTGCACGCGTTGGGTGTCGCCGCTGAGGATCCGGCCTACCCCGGCGGCAGCGAGCCCGAACGCGACGCTCATCCCGCATCGGTCGAGGCCGTCAATCCACACGCTGCGGCGTTGGCGTTGATAGGCGCCCGGTAGTTCTTCTGCGTCAGCTTTTTCTTGGCGGCCTGCTGTGCGGTGCTGAACAGGTGCTTTGTGGAGGTAGCGGGCGTCGTTGATGAGCCGCTCCCCAAGTAGCCCTGGGGCAGGAAGTTTAGGTTTGGGCAGCGCCGTAAGCAGCTGTTTGAGGGATGCCAGTTCCTCGGCGCTGACGCCGGTGATCTGTGTGGTTTCTGGTCCGTCGCCGAGAGTGATCCGGCCGTCCGGGTAGGCGAAAACCCGGGTATGAGGCGCTGGGGCGTGGTCTAGCTCGGGGGCTTTCGCTGTAGGCAACGCTGTCATGGGTCTGTCCTTCGCATTGAGGGAGCTGGTGTGGTTATCGTGCCAGTTTCGCGCAGCAGGCCAGCGAGTCATCCACAGGTTCGGATGTCCACAACCGAACGTGGGGAGGATCAACGACAATGGATGTACTTTCCCCGATGCCTTGCGGATTTGGAGTTGTGTAGTGAGAACCGAGCACCACATCACCGTGGATGAACTACCTGTCTTGGTGCGTCGTTCATCGCGCCGCCACAAAACCGTGAGCGCGCGGTGGGAGAACGGGATCCTGTGTCTTGCGGTCCCTGCAACGATGAGCCCTACCGCTGTTGAGACGTGGGCGCGTACGATGCGGGAACGGCTTAGCTCCCGTGCCTCACCGGCCGCTCGCACGGATGAGGAGTTGATGCGGCGCGCTGAAAAGATCGCCCACAGCGTGTTCGATGGGCGGGGCATCCCGACCTCGATCCGGTGGGTTACGAATCAGCGGATGCGGTGGGGCTCTGCGACGCTCTCAACGGGAGCCATCCGGATTTCACACATGCTTGAGCACATGCCGCCGTGGGTTATCGACTACGTGATTGGCCACGAGATGGCGCACCTGATAGTGCCGTATGACGGGCACGGGGCCCAGTTCAAAGCGCTCGAGCATCAGCTTCCGCGAGTAGCGGAGGCTAAGGCTTTCCTCGATGGCGTCGTGTGGGCGCGCAGGCTCGGCGACGGCGGCGCCCCTGATGTCGCCGGAGGGAAAGCTGAGGAGTCCTAGCCGCTATTTAGCGGTTACTTCTCGGAATCGTCCTCGCCCTGGTCGTTGTCGCTAGCGCCACCATCGGAAGAGTCGCCACCATTGGAGGAATCGCCGCCACCAGCAGAGGTGCCGTCGAGCCAAGCGCTCACGGCGGCGTCGAAGTCTTCGTCTGAGGCATCGAGCAGCGCGCGGCGTTCGAAATAGCCGGTCGGGTCGTCGAGGTCTTCAGCGGTAGGGAGGCTCGCCATATCGGCCCACGCTTCGTCGCGGGCCTCGTTACCGCGTTCCTGGGCGATGAACTCCCACACAGCGGAGGCGTCGCGGGCGCGGCGGGGGCGCATCTCCAAACCGACCAGCCCCGCGAAAGCCAGCTCTTTAGGGCCCCCGGTTGCCCTGCGGCGGCGGATCATCTCCCGTAGCGCGGGAGCGGACGGCAAACGGTGAGCCGCTTGCGTCACTACCGAATCAACCCAACCTTCAATCAGGGCCAGCGTGGTCTCTAGCCGTGCCAGCGCTGCTTCTTGCTGAGGGGTCTTGGTTGGCTCCAGCATCCCGGACTGCAGGACTTCTTGGAACGCGGACGGGTTGAACGGGTCGATCTCGTCGAGTTGTTCGTGGATCGCTGAGGTATTCATGCTGATGCCTTCAGCGAAGTCGGTAACGAGTGCCACCACGTGGTCTTCGAGCCACTCGACCGAATTGAACAGGCGCACGGTAGCGGCTTCACGCATCGCTAGATACAACAGGACTTCAAGATAAGGCTCGGCGAGCCCTTCACCGAAGGCTTTCGCGTTCGCCGGGACGAGGGCGAAACCGCGGCCGGCCATCGGAAGACCAACGTCCGTTCCACCGAAAGTTTCAGACGCCATCGAACCCACGGCTTGGCCCAGCTGGGCGCCGAACATGGTTGAGCCGAGCGAGGTCAGGAACGATCCCGCTTGCCCGAGTAGCGCGCGGGCTTCCTCCGGCATCTGATCGTTGAGTGAGTGGCTTACGGCTTCGGATGCGCGGCGAGCTACAGGTTCGGTGAGGCGCTGCCAACCAGGCAGTGTCTTTTTGATCCATTCGGAACGGCGCAGAATCTGGGGTTGAGCAGCTGGTGCCTCGAAAGAAGTGACTTCGTTGAGCCACATGCCAGCCAAGTGGGCGGCCTCTTCAACATCGTGGCGTTCCTCGTCCGTGACCTTCGGGTCATCGCTACCGAGGACCTGCTCAGCGGATTCCGTCGCGATATTCCAGTTGACGGGCCCACCCGAATTGCCTTGGGCTAGGGCCCCGAAGATGTGCTGGAGCTGCCCGAAGATCGCATTGAAATCGGGTTGCTGACGGGGGTCATCGTCACCTGAGCCGCTACCCATGCCTGCCCCCATTCCGGGACCCATATGCATCGAGAAGCCCAGCGGTGTGGCCCCACCGAAGAGCTGGTTGAACATCTGGCTCAGCGGATCGCTCGGGCCGTTGGCATCACTGTTGCCGTTGCTACCCGCATCGTTAGCACCTGCGCCGCCCGCGCCACCAGAGCTACCTGCGCCGCCCGCGCCACCAGAGCTACCAGCGCCGCCCGTGCCAGACTGAGAACCGTCAGCGCCGTTTTGACCGGTACGGTCTGGGTGCTCGCGGTTGTTGTCGCGGTCATCGCGGCGTTCGCGGTCCTCGTTGTTCTCGCGGTCGTCGTGTGAGCGTGGATCGTCAGCCATACTCCTACGCTACCTGGCTATGGGCGTGAGCACCGGGTGGTTTCGCTTGTGGCTCAGCGCGCCACAGACTCGTGTAGGCCCGCGTTGGCGGTCGTGTCAATCCTTGCTGTGTAGTCTTTCAGTTATGAGCAGTGGCATGGCTGAAGATTTCCCGGGCGAGAAGGGCACAGGCCGCCCGGGCTTGCAGGGAATAGACTCCCCGCGTGAGCAGAAAACACAGGGCGCGCAGGAGACACAGCGTACGCAGGAAACACAGGGGCTCCTGCACGGCGCTGGTTCGGGCCAGCCGCGGCCTCCGATGCGCCGGCAGCGTAAGGAACGGTATGGTTCGCGTGTTCAGTGGCTTGCCGGGTTGGCTGCGATGGTTTTGTTGACGGTGCCTTTGTCTTTGCCTACGGCGTTCATGATTGAGAAGCCAGGCCCGGTGGTGGACACGGTAGGTGAGATCGAGGGTGTCGACATCATTTCGATCGATGGGCGTAAGACGTATTCGACGGATTCTTCGCTTGCATTGACCACGGTGTCTGTCGCGGGTGGTCCGGGCCGGCAACCTACCGGCTTTGAGGCTGTTGCCGCGTGGTTTGATCCGGTGACGGATATGCAGCCGCAGGAGTTCTATTACCCTTTGGGTGTCACGTTTGAGCAGCGCAGCCAGCAGAGCGAGTTGCAGATGACGAGCTCGCAGGTCACCGCTGAGGTTGCCGCTGTTAAGCATCTGGGTATCGATTTTTCGATGGAGACTCGGATTGTTGGTTTCGCTGAACCCTTTAATGAGGGCACGTTGATGGCCAACGATGCGGTGGTTGCGGTGAACGGGAAGTCGGTTTCGAGCGTCACACAGGTTCAGAAAGCGATCCAGGCTTCGAAAGTTGGGGCTGATGGCGGTTCGGTTGAGTTGGGCATCATCCGTGAGGGCAAGAAGATGACGGTTCAAGCGCAGACCAAGGTTTCTGCGGAGACGGGTAAGCCTTCGTTGGGTGTGTTTATTTCTCCGCATCCGCGTTTCCCGTTCGAGGTTTCTTATGCGATTGAGAACATCGGCGGTTCATCTGCGGGCACGATGATGGCGCTGGGCATTATCGACAAGATGACGCCTGGTTCGTTGGCGGGGGATACGAAGGTTGCTGGCACCGGGACAATCGATATCGATGGCAAGGTCGGCCCGATCGCAGGTGTCGCTCAGAAGATTGTGGGCGCCCGGAAGGCGGGAGCGGAGGTGTTTTTGACTCCGGAACAGAATTGCGCGCAGCTGAAGGGCAGGGTTCCGGAGGGGATCAAGGCGTATTCGATGAAGACGTTGGATGACGCCGTGAAAATCCTTGAATCGGTGGCGCAGGGGAAGGAGCCCGAGGCGCCACGTTGCGGGGCTTAGCTGCCCCGTCATCTACCCTGCGGCGTGTGGGCCCTGGCACTGTTTGGCAGAATGGTAATGGATGTGTCTGATCCCGAGTTTGGTTTGGGCATCTGATCAGCTGTTCGTATTCGATTGAAGGATTGTCGTGACCTCAGGCCCCGCGTTCCCTTTCCCATCCCGTGATTCTGGCGGGGATGGTAAGAATGATTCCGGTTCACGGAACCAGAATGAGAGCCCTAAGATCCCTGCGTTGTTGCCTGCACTGATTATTGTTGCAGCGCTGGTGGGGTTGTTTATTCTTTTCGCCCATTTCTATACGGACGTGCTGTGGTTTAACCAGCTCGGTTTCGCGGACGTGTTTTGGACACGGACTCTGACGCAGGCCGCGTTGTTCGTGATTGGTGCGTTGATTACGGGTGGGGCTGTGTGGCTTCACTTGAATAATGCGTGGCGTAAGCGTCCTAAACAGTCGGGTTCGGCTGCTGGCCAGACGGTGAAGATGCTGGAAGAGACCCCGATGTTCCGCCGTTTGGGGCTGATCTTGGTTCCGGCTCTGTTAGGTGTTTTCTCGGGCATCACGTTGACCTCGGGTTGGCAGATTGTTCAGTTGTGGCTGAACCGGACTCCGTTTGGCGCCAAGGACCCTGAGTTCGGCTTGGATATCTCTTTCTTTGTGATGTCTTTGCCGTTCTTTGAGATGGTGGTTGCGTTCCTGATTTCGGTGACGCTGATCAGCGGTATCGCTGGCGTGGTGGCGCATTATTTGACAGGTGGGATTTCGTTCTCGGATTCGGGGAAGATTTCGGTGACCCGTGCGGCGGGCCTGCAGTTGGGTATTGCGGGTGCGCTGGTGCTGGTCGCATTTGGTCTGCGTTTCTGGCTTGAGTCTTACAGCACGGTTTTGAACCAGTTGGGCCGTGTCCCGGGCGCGTTGTATTCGGATGTCCACGCAGTGATCCCCACTAAGTTCATTCTTGCTGGGGCCGCGTTGATTGCTGCGGCGTTGTTCGTTGTGGCTGGTTTGCGCGGTAAGTGGCGTCTGCCGTTGATCGCGACTGCGATGTTGGCTGTTGTGGCGCTCGTTGCGGGTTTCGCTTTCCCTGCCGCACTCGAGCAGTTCAAGGTCAAGCCTTCGCAGAAGTCGATGGAGCGTCCTTATATTCAGCGCAATATTGATGCCACACGTGCAGCCTATGGCTTGGAGGACGTCAAGCTTGAGAGCTATGACGCGAAGACTCAGCCGGAGAAGAACGCGTTGACTCGCGATGTGGCGACGACTACGAATATTCGTTTGTTGGATCCGAATATTGTCTCTCCTACGTTCGCGCAGTTGCAGCAGCAGCGTGGCTATTACACGTTCCCTAACACTCTTGCGGTGGATCGTTATGAGATCGATGGTGAGCGTCAGGACACTGTGATTGCGGCGCGTGAGTTGGCTGTGAATTCGCAGACGGTGACGAACTCGTGGGTCAACCAGCACATCACGTACACGCACGGTTATGGTGTGGTTGCGGCTTATGGCAATAAGGTGTCGCAGACTGGTGACCCGCAGTTCATGTTGGAGAACATCCCGTCTGAGGGTGTTTTGGGTGATGACTCGACGTATGAGCCTCGTATTTACTTCGGTAAGTCTTCGCCGAAGTATTCGATTGTGGGTGGCCCTGAGGATTGGGAGCCTCGTGAGCTGGACCGTCCGGCGGGCTCGGATGGTCAGGGCGAGCGTCGTAACACCTTCTCGGGTGATGGTGGCCCGAACGTTGGTTCGTTCTTGAATAAGTTGTCGTATGCGATCAAGTTCGGGTCGATGGACATCATGCTTTCGGGGGATGTGAACTCGGAGTCGCAGATTCTTTATGATCGTCATCCGCAGGAGCGTGTGAAGAAGGTCGCTCCGTTCCTCACGGTTGATACCTCCGCCTACCCGGCGATCATCGATGGCCGGGTGAAGTGGATCGTGGATGCGTACACGACCACGAATAACTACCCGTATTCGACCTCGCAACAGTTGGGTGATGCGGTGCGGGACACTCTCACGCGTGGCCAGGGTGCTGGCGCGGACCAGTTCGCTGACAACGTGAACTACATCCGTAACTCGGTCAAGGCCACGGTCGATGCGTATGACGGCTCGGTTGAGTTGTATGCGTGGGAGCCGGATGAGCCGTTGTTGAAGGCTTGGTCGGGTGTGTTCCCGAACGCGATTAAGCCGATGAGCGAGATGTCTCCGAAGCTCATGGAGCATGTGCGTTATCCGGAGGACATGTTCAAGGTTCAGCGTGAGCTGCTGGGTAAGTACCACGTCCAGAAGGCTGATGACTTCTATGAGGGTAACGATGCTTGGCAGGTCCCGAATGATCCGACTGCTGGAGCGGAGAACCCACCTAAGCAGCCGCCGTACTACATGTCGTTGCGTCTGCCGGGGGAGAAAGAGGATTCGTTCTCGTTGACTTCGAGCTTCATTCCGGAGCAGTCGGCTGGTTCGAGGAACCAACGCAACGTGATGTATGGCTTCTTGGCTGCGAACGGTGATGCTGGTTCTACGCCGGGTAAGGTCAATGCTGATTACGGCAAGATCACGTTGTTGAAGTTGCCGACCCAGACTACTGTTCCTGGCCCTGGTCAGGCTCAGCAGAACTTCAACTCGAACCCGTTGATCTCTAAGGATCTGAACTTGCTTTCGGGGACGGGTGGCTCGACGAAGGTTATCAAGGGTAACTTGCTGTCCCTGCCTGTTGGTGGCGGTATTCTCTACGTCCAGCCTGTGTATGTTCAGTCCACGGGTGAGACGTCGTATCCGTCGCTGCGTAAGGTTCTGGTTTCTTACGGTAATTCGGTGGGTTACGCAGATTCGTTGTCTGAAGCCTTGGATCAGGTGTTCGGTGGCGATTCTGGTGCCCAAACCGGGGAGTCCGGCCCGATCAAGGGTGAAGACTCCGAAGGTGGCAAGGACGGTGAAGGGTCCGGCTCTGCACCGGTTGATGCCAACGCGAAACTTTCGGATGCTTTGAAGCGCGCGAATAAGGCCATCAAGGATGGCGAGGATGCGCTCGGTAAGCAGGACTTCGCGGCTTACGGTAAGGCCCAGGATGAGCTGCAGAAGGCTCTTGAAGACGCGACCGCGGCTGATGAGGAGCTGAATGGGACTGCCAACGATGCCGCTGATGCTGAGCCGGAAGGTGAGGAGCAGGGCGATGGTCAGCAAGGAGATGAGTAGCAGGATCAACAGCAGGGCGATCAGTAGTCTTGTGAAGGCTCAGCTGGCTGCCTGGGTGCACGATGCTGAGGCGTCGTTGATCTGATGCGTGGGTGGGAACTCGTGTTGAGTTCCCACCCACCGCTCGTTAGGAGTGATGAACGGCACTCGTGGATTGTTCACTTCTGATTTGCTTACACATGGTGGCTCCCCTATAGTGGAAAGCACGCCGCGGGGTGGAGCAGTTCGGTAGCTCGCCGGGCTCATAACCCGGAGGTCAGAGGTTCAAATCCTCTCCCCGCAACGAGAAAGAAGGCCCTGGACCTAATACTTAGGTCCAGGGCCTTCAGCTTTCCTGTCAGGTATTCCTGCGGCTTAGCCTATTTGCCAATGTCGTTGAGCAGGTTTCGTACCGAGTTGTTGAACGGTGTTGACAAAACGTAGCGTGGCCCAGAAATACTTGCGCGTGAGGTCACCCCGAAAACGTATCCGAGGTCTTTGGAGGTGCGCTTGCTAAGCCATGGCCCGCCGCTAGCGCCACCGCTCATCGCGCACGAGGACATTCTCATATCGTTGAGAAGCCGGTGGCGTTTGAAGGTGTTTCCATCGCAGTAGTGGGCGCGTTCCCCGTAGAACGGCTTCTCACCTGGCCAGCCCCAGATGCGGACCCCGTTCCGCCGGTGGCCCAAGTTGTAGGAGATGCCGTTTCCGCCGACGGCCTGCACTAGGGTTTTACCCCTCAGTTTGTGGACGGTGAAGAAAGCCTGGTCACGTGACGGGTCAGAGTGTTGCCTCCAGCCCTGGAAAGTGGTGGCTCGTTTCCAGTTCCACAAGCCACGCGGTGCCTTGCCGTTCCTGTAGGCCGGAGCGAACGCGATGTTGGAATGCCATCCCTTTCCTTTACCGCCGTGTACGCAGTGCCCTGCTGTAGAGACAACACTCTTGTTGGCAGTGTTAATAACTGATCCTGAGCAGGCGTAGTCTTTTCCCTTATATGTGAAAAATACTTTGCCTGCGGTAGAAGGCACTGGCGCTGAAGAAGCTCGCGCGGAATTCATCTCTGTCGAGCTAGAGTTGCTAGGCGATACCGGGTGGGAATAGTGCTCCTCTTTATTGTTTCCGGAAGCCTGCAGGTCGTCGCTAGCTGGCGCCCTCAACGGCACACTGCTTTGAGGGGCAAGGGCTGCGTTAGCGGAGGAAAAACGGTCAGCTGGAATCGCAGACCGCATCTTTTCTTCAGTCCAGTACCCAGCCGGGTCAGTCGTGGTAGCCGATGACTGAGTGCTGGCAGATGACTGAGTGTTGGCAGACGACTGAGTGCGGAGGGATGACTCAGCGTTGGCGTTGCGGTGATCCGGTGCTGTGATGGATACAGCTTGGTCGTTCTCGTTATCTAGCTGCCGTGGTGCCGCTTGAGCGGTGGCTGTTAGCGACGTTGAGAAAACGGCGGTACATAACGCGTAAATGCCTACCCGTACAAAGGGTTTTCTGTTAAACATGTTTTCCTATCCTGTGTACTGCATTCGGACAGTCTCAGAATAGCTATGAATTGTCTGTTAGAAAACTTTGAATGTACTTTGGGCGTGGCTTGAGGGTGATGATTTGAGATGATAAACCTCTGCCCGGGGCGGTGCCCCGGGCAGAAGCGGCTATGAGACCTCTCTATCAGTCCTCCGTTAGGAAACGTTCGGCGAACCTAGGCCCCGGGTTCACGAAGACCGTGCCCGGTTCAGGAGCTCGGTTCAGGCTCACTGTTGGTGTTCGCGACTGCCGTGGAGAATTCGAGCCACCGGTGCAGGGTTTCTTGCCAGTCCTGCTGCGGGAGGCGTTGCATCTCGTCAGCCAAGTTGTCCATCGATACTGAGCCGCCAGTCTCGAATTCGAGGATGTGGCCTTCTTCGGTAGTAAGTGGTGTAGCGGTGATACCGCGCGTTCCGAGCTGCTGGATCAGGAACCCGGCGGCTGTGTTGAGGATGTACTCCCTACTGATTTCTGGCTGTTCACTCATACTGTGTTCTCTCGCTTGTCTTGTGGTGTGTCTTGTGAGGGGCGCTGTGTCGTTTCGTTGGTGCCTTGTTCTATTCTGCTGGTGGGCGGTTCAACATGTAAAGCACCATTTTCGCTTTGGTTAGCGCTTTAACGGCGTGCGGTAGGCGTGTGGTGAAATGCACCATGCCGCCCGGGTGCAGGGTTACCGTTTGGTTGTCTGCAGTGATTTCTAGTTCACCTTCGAGGGCCTGCACAATCACAGGCATCGCGGCTGTGTGTTCGGATAGTTCTTCTCCTTCATCGAACGCGAACAACACCACGTTCACTCCTTCGGAGCGCATGAGCTTCGCCGAGGCAGTTGAGTTCGGAGAATACTCAATGTGCTGTGCAAGGTTGTCGATGTACCCGAGTGCAGCGGTCTGTGAAGGTGTGGATTCACTCATGGTTGGGTTCCTCTCGTGTGATGCTGACGGGCTTTCCTAGACGGGCAGGGTGAGCCGTTAGCCGATCCATCCGTGGCGGCGAGCGATCTCAGCTGCTTCGTGCTTGGATCTGGCGCCTAGCTTGATTTGAATGTTGGACAGATAGTTGCGCACGGTCCCGTCTGCGAGGTTGGCACGCACGGCGATGTCGTGGACGGGTAATCCGAGCGCGGCGAGTTCCAGAACGTCTGATTCGCGGGCAGTTAACGGTGAATCGCCTGCGGCGATCGTGTCCGCGGCAAGGGTAGGGTCGATCGCGCGCTTACCTGCGTGGATGTCGGTAATAGCGCGGACCAGATCGTCAGCCTGCGCGTTCTTCGGTAGGAATCCACGCACGCCTGCTTCGAGCGCTTTCTTGAGGTAACCGGGGCGGGCATGTGAAGTGAGGATCATCGTCGCGCCAGCAGCCCCACGAGCTATGAGCTCTTTGGCGGTCTCGATGCCGTTGATCCCACCCAGCTGGAGGTCGAGGATCGCCACATCGACCCCGTCCATGGCCTCGATGGCTTCCTCCCCGGAGGAATACTCGGCTACAACGGTGAGCTCCTCATTGAGGGAAAGTAGCGAGGCCAAAGCCGAGCGGACGAGGTCTTCGTCATCAACGAGCGCAATACGCAACATGGTCTTCTCGCCTCTGTCTCCGCCTCATCGTGGTTCGCATTAAGCATCGGTCAGTGCCCTGGCCTACTTGCCTAGGCCTACTTACCCGGGCTTATTTGAGTGGCCATGCCTCTTTCTGACGCATATGCCTATTTCCACTGTGCCGAGAGAATGAACGTATCGTCCACTGTTTTAGCTGAGAGCGTGGTGGGGGAGAGGCGGCGTTGCAAGGCAGCAAGCCCAGTCCAGCCCTGCCCAGTCCAGGCCTGCCCCGGCCTCCCTCGACGCGACTTGTTGTGCGGCATCCCGTTATTGGTGATCCTCATGCCGGCCCCGTCCACCTCGACGGTGACCTTAGTGGCGTTGGATTGTTTGAGGATGTTGGTGGTGGCTTCGCGGATGATGTACGCGGCCTCGGTCTCCTTGGATGCAGGGGGTTTCCCGTTCACGGTGACTCTGGCGCCGCTTGCTTTAAGCAAGGAGACAGCGCCGGGTAGTTCGCTAGGCCATTCGGGTTTCTGGTAGGTGGAAACCATCGCCCTCATGTCGGTCGTAGATCTGTTGGTCAGGTCCACGATGGCATCCAGCGGAGCTGAGGGGTCGGAGCCTCGTTGAACCAACTGCTTGGCCGTTTGGGCTTGCAACGAGATCGCTGCGAGGCGCTGGCCCATGACGTCGTGCAGATCGGCGGCGAACCGGAGGCGTTCCTCGGCCAGCCGCATCGTGGTTTGGGCCCGGGCTGATTCCTCCATGGTGCGCAGGATGTCTAGGTACCAGACGGAGGATTTGAAAGTGACCCACAGGGCTAACGCGTAGATGATGTAGCTGAAGTACAACGGGTTGGGGACATCGGTGATGACGGTGTAGGCGATCGCGGTGCCTACGGGGACGATTCCCGCCCACAGTGGGCCGATTGAGGTGATGAGCGACGCCGCGGTGAGGAATGAGGCTAACAGTCCGGCAGGGATCGCTTCGGGAGTGTTCGTCCATGTGAAGGCGATCGGCGCGAGCGCTATGGGTGCCAGAAGGGCAACGGCCTGGCTCCATGAGGAGCGCAGGTCGATGCCCTTCATGATCCAGGCGCAGTAGATGATGCCCGTAATCGTGGTTTGGATGCCGATGGCTGCATAGGCCGGGGCTTTCGTGACTGCTTCGGGGTGTTGCGGATAAACAAACACCCACCAGGACAAGACGGTGAGGATGGGTGCCGAGATGACGAGAGTCCACTGGAATGACCGGTAGGCGCGCCGGCTCCGGCTAACCTCGAAGGACTCAACTGGTCGAAATCGCCACATTTGCCCTCTCCTGATTTACCCTCTCCTGGACCAACGGAACTTTGTGGCCACGATCATAGCGGTTAATACTATCCAACCGACAAGGATAGCCATCGGTTTGCCGGCATCTGCGAGGTCGCCGCCGAACCAAGCGATAGACATGACGTCGGCCATCGCGGTGGTCGGGATGAACTCGGTGACCGTGGTCAGGGTGTCATTCAAGATGTTGCGCATCGGGATGAGGCCGGGCCCGAGGGTGAGCAGCATAATGACGGGCATGGAGGTGATCTGTGCGGACTCTGCGGTTCGGGTGAAGATCGTTGTTGCTAGCCCCGCTAGCAGGAACAGCACCACGGTTGCGGTGACGCACGCGGCAAGCAGAGGGATGTTGGTGGGGATGGGTAGATCGAGCACCGCGATAGAGACGGCGAACATGCCCACTGACATGATGAGGCCGAGGAAGAAACCTGGGCTGACAAGGGAAGCGAGGATGGTGCCGTCCCCGACTTCACCGGCCCTCAACCGGGTCAGCACTTGTTCTTCGCGTCGGTTCACGGCGGCTGAAAGCGTGTTGTAGTAGGACACGAATGTGAGCCCGATGGCGAGGATCAGGGCGACGAACATCCCGAGGAACTCGCCCATGCCCTCACGCTTAGCCATTTGCGTGAACATGAGAGGCACGGCGAGCGGCAGCGCGATCGCGTACATGACTTGCATGGTGTTGCGTCGTAACAGGGTGAACTCTGCCTTAGTGAGGCTGGTCCATTGGGAGAACGCGGATACGGTACGGGTTTCGGTCGTAGTCATCGTGGTCTCCGTTTCTGTTAGGCGCCCCGTGGGGCGGTTGGGTTGGTCTGTGTAGCAGCTGAATCAGCTTGTGCGGCTGAGTAGCTCGCTGGGTCGTCGGCAATGCTGAGGAATACGGATTCCAGCGAGGCGTGACGTACGTCGATGTCGGTGAGGGTGACGTCGTTGTGGCGGGCCCACACGAGCAGCTCGGTCAGATCGTGTTGCAGGTTCATGGTGCGGATCTCGGTGACGCCATCGTGGGTGGACATGTCTTCGAACCGGGGCAGGTCAGGGCGGGCGCCTACCCGGATGGTTGAATGGTGGCCGGCAACCACGTCCGAGAGTGTGCCGGAGGTTGCGATGCGTCCGCGGTGCATGATCGCGAGCCGATCGCATAGCTGCTCTGCTTCTTCTAGGTAGTGGGTCGTGATGACGATGGTGGTGCCGTTCTCGTTGACCTTACGTAGCAGGTTCCAGGCGAGCCGGCGGGACTCCGGGTCGAGGCCGGTGGTTGGTTCGTCGAGGAAGAGTAGGTGCGGCTGGCCGACGAGCGCGCAAGCAAGGTCGAGGCGGCGCCGTTCGCCGCCGGAGAGCGCCGAGACGCGGACGCCGGCGCGGTCGGTCATGTCCACCATCGCGAGCACATCGTCCACGGGGAGGGGAGTGGACAGCGTCCCGGCCCACATTGTCAGTGTCTCTTTGGTGGTGAGGTCCGGCGGGAATCCGCCTTCTTGAAGCATCACGGCCTGGTAGGGGCGGATCTTCTTGCGGTCCTTGATGGGGTCTTTACCGTAGACCCGCACCTGGCCTTGGGTGGGTTTGGCTAGCCCTTCGAGGATTTCGAGGGTCGAGGTCTTCCCCGCACCGTTGGTGCCGAGGAGCCCGAAGACTTCACCAGGGACAACATCGAGGTCAATGCCGTCCACGGCGGTGAAGTCTCCGTAGCGCCGGACGAGGTTTCTTACTTCGATGATTGAACTCATGTTTCAACCCTATGGAGGCATGCTGGCCCGCCGGTAGGGCATGCGCACACGAGAAAATATGAAGATGTGTGGGGTAGGGGATGACAAATGTCACCGGTGGCGGTGTGGTTGTTCGATACGATCAAGCTCTAGGCAGGATGTCCACGACGCGTCCGATGGCTCGCTACCGGGTGCCTCATCTGCCTGTTGTGTATGTGAAGGCTGACTAGAGGCCGGCAGAGAGTGCAGGCCATGGTTGGGGACGTGAATTACGCCGCTGAGCAGCGCGAGCGGATGCAACGGGTACAGAGGGCTAAGAATTACGCTGATTCTCTGCGCAATTCGGAACGGCCAGACACGATCATCGTGTGTGACTTTGACCGTTTCCGTATTCACGATCTAGACTCCGATGATCCGGAGAGCGGCTACGAAGAGTTCCGTTTGGAGGAACTGCCGGAGCAGTTGTATCTGCTCGATTTTCTGGTGGATCCAGAGCTGGAGCGTCGCCGGCGTGAAGAGAAGGTATCTCTTGATGCTGGCGAGCTGATCGGCAGGGTCTATGACCTTTTGCGGGCCCAATACATTGATCCGGATTCGGAAGATTCCAAGCATTCGCTCAACGTGTTGTGTGTTCGTCTGGTTTTCTTGCTTTTCGCTGAAGACGCAGGGCTTTTCGCGAAGGATGCTTTCTATAACTACCTCAAACCGATTCCTGCGGACCGTATTCGGCCGGCGTTGAAAGAGCAGAGCTTATTGCTTACCTGAGAACTAAGCCGGAGGAGCGGGATCCTTACGCTTCTGACGCGTTGAAGGCTTTCCCGTACGTGAATGGCGGGCTGTTCGAGGCGGATGTCGAGGTTCCGCAGTTCACTCAGCAGATCGTCGATGTGCTTCTGGAGGAAGTCAGTGATGGCACGGACTGGTCGCAGATCAGCCCGACTGTTTTCGGCGGTGTTTTCGAGTCCACGCTGAACCGGAAACCCGACGTTCCGGTGGGATGCATTACACGTCGCCGCAGAACATCCATAAGTTGATCGGCCCGTTGTTTTGGATGAGCTCAAGGCCGAGCTGGACGGGATTCTCACGGCACAGGGTGTGGGGGACCGTAAGCGACGTAACGATCTAAACCGGTTCCACGACAAGATCGCGTCTTTGTCGTTTTTTGAAACTTTCATTCCACGACGGATACAAATGCGCTCACCGGTCCAATCGCGGCCTTCAACGAGATCATCGGATGCACCATCGACGACCCAAAGGTCTCTCAGATAGCAAGTGATGTCGGCGCGCCTTACACAGTCTGGGAAGACGAAGAACTCCCCGACATCCACTGGATTTTCGAGGGCGAGGGCCTGGAATTTTGCTTCGATGATGAGATCCTTACAGCCATCTTCTTCCAATTCATCGCGGAAGATGTCTGGAATGTGGGCTCCTGGTCGGGGTCGCTCATTGACGGATTTGTGGCACCAGATATCACCCCAGAACAAGCCGATGCCACCTTCGGGGAACCTGAAGCTATCGGTTGCGGGAGTCCTACGTGGCGGCGCTACGAGATCGGCGACCACTTCATCCACTTCGATTTTGGTGAAGAGGGCCTACACAAGATCACCCTCCTCCTGGAAACCCCCGAAGTCCAGAAAAACTAAGCACGCGCCGTACCTGTTTCGGCTAGTCGGCCTGAGCGGCCTCCGCAGGAAGCCCCGCCAGCCAGGGGAATGTGTATCTGCTCATTCAAACCGATGGCAGCCAAACCGATGGCAGCGATGCCGAGCGTGAGGCGCAACTGGTGCTCGAAGTGGTCGAGCGGGCCGGTGGGCGGGCCGTGCTCACCACCGACCCCGAGGTAGCCGCATCACTGGTGGATGTGCGCGGGCAGGGTTTCCCGGCGCTGGATGCAATGGGTGCGGTGCTCGTTGAAGATGTTGCCGTGCCGCGCTCAAAAATGGTGGCGATGTTCGCCGAAATTGATCGCATCGCCGCGAAATATAATGTGTTTATTGCTTGCCCGTCTCATGTGGGAGATGGGAATCTGCATCCCACCTTCGTATTTGAGGGAACAGTGGATGAAGTTCCCGAATATGTTTGGGAGGCGGCAAGTGAAATGTTTCAGGCGGCACTTGCACTCGGCGGCACGCTCTCGGGCGAGCACGGCATCGGCCTGCTCAAACGCCGCTGGCTCGGCGACGAGCTGGGCGATCGGCAATATGAGTTGCAGCGGCAGATCAAGCGCGTCTTTGATCCGAAAAACATTCTCAATAGGGGGCAAGGTATTTGCTGAATAGTGACTATTGAGTGCATTTGTGAATTGTTGATGGTGCCGACTCGTTAATTTCTCATCGAACCTGAAGATAGCGAGGTAGCTGCGGGAGTACACTGAGCTTGGGCGTTATCGTCGCCGATCGGCGCGTGATCCGTGCCGACCCATCTTCCAATTAGGAGGTCGTAATGAAGGCCGCACGCTACTACGGAAATCACGACATTCGCATCGAAGACATTCCCGAGCCGAAGGTCACCCCTGGCACAGTCGGTATTGACGTTGCCTGGTGCGGTATCTGCGGCACCGACCTGCACGAATACCTCGACGGCCCCATTTTCTGCCCGCCCGCGGGGCACCCACACCCCATCTCGGGTGAAGAGTCGCCCATCACGCTCGGGCACGAAATGTCGGGCGTTGTCTACGAGGTGGGCGAGGGCGTTGAAGGACTCGAAGTTGGTGACCACGTTGTCGTGGAACCCTACATCATCGCTGACGGCGTCGACACTGGCCCCGACAGCAACGACTACCACCTGTCAAAAGACATGAACTTCATTGGCCTGGCCGGTCGCGGCGGTGGCCTGTCAGAAAAAATCGCGGTCGAGCGCCGTTGGGTGCACAAGATTTCGAAGGATATTCCCCTCGACCAGGCCGCGCTCATCGAGCCGTTCTCGGTAGCCGTGCACGCGGTTGAGCGCTCGGGTGCCAAAGCCGGCGACGTCGCTATCGTCGGCGGTGCCGGGCCGATCGGTGTGCTCTGCGGTGCTGCGCTCAAGGCCATCGGAGCCACCGTCGTGGTGTCTGAGCTGAGCGAACTGCGCCGCCAAAAGGCACTCGACTCGGGTGCCGCCGACTACGCCTTCGACCCGCGCGAGGTCGACGTGGTCGAGAAGGTGCGCGAACTCACCGACGGTAAGGGCGCGAATGTCGCCATCGAGGCCACCAGCGTGCAGGTCGTGCTTGACACTCTGATGGATGCACTGCGTCCCACCGGTGTGCTGCTGATCGTCTCGATCTGGGGCCACAAGGCCGACTTCGACATGCACAAGCTGGTCATGAAGGAGATCGACATGCGCGGTTCGATCGCGTACGTCAACACGCATCCCAAGACCATCAAGATGGTTGAGGAAGGCAAGGTCGACCTGAAGCCATTTATCACCGGCAAGATCGGCCTCGACGACCTCATCGACAAGGGCTTCGACACCCTCATCAACCGCAACGAAACCGCGGTAAAAATTTTGGTGTCGCCCTCGGGTGAGGGTCTCGAATAGTCCCAACGAAGTGCGTGCATCCTGATGCGCACGCTGAACGCCCCGCAGTTTTGCTGCTGCGGGGCGTTCGCTTTGGGTCCGGGTGGGCTGCTGGGGCTGTTTTGTGACACTAGGCTTGGAGCATGTCTGAACTGTCTTCGCGCGCATCCGCAGAAATTTAACTCGTAAACGAACACGGCACCAATAACTACGGCCCGCTGCCGGTGGTGCTCGCTGAAGGCAAGGGGCCTGGGTCACCGATGTAGACGGTAAGCGCCACCTCGACGCCGTCATGGCATACTCGGCCGCAAACTTCGGCCACTCGAACGACAAGTTCATCGATATCGCCTGCGCCCAGATGCGCAAGCTCGACGTCACGTCGCGAGCGTTCTACGCCACCGGCTTTGGCGAGTTCGCCGAGGCGATCACGAAGCTGTCAGGCCTCGACCGCGTGCTAATGATGAACACCGGCGCCGAAGCCAACGAAACCGCGATCAAAGCCGCCCGCAAGTGGGGCTACAAGGTGAAAGGCGTGGCCGCCGACCAGGCCAAAATCATTGTGATGCACGGCAACTTCCACGGCCGTACCACGACCATCATGTCGTTCAGCGATGACGAAAACGTGCGGGATGGATTCGGTCCGTTCACACCGGGATTCGTGAGCGGAAACCTATATTCAGCTGCGGAAGATGGAGAACAAGATTCTTTCCGAGCTGCATAACGATCAAACGTTGCTCGGGTTATCTGAACAGCATTCGCCGTTGAAGGTTTCCCTGAAGCAGTTTCACGGGATTGAAATTAATGATTTCGCAGTGAACGTGGCTAAGACTGCGATGTGGATCGCTGAGCTGCAGGCTAATGCTGAGGCCGAGACGGTGGTTTATAGCCAGATCGAGGACCTACCGCTACAAGACTCGGCGCACGTGGTGCACGGCAATGCGTTGCAGATCGACTGGGCTGAGGTGCTCGACCCGTGCGAGTGCAGCTGCATCATCGGCAACCCGCCGTTTGTTGGTGCGCGCTATCAGTCCAAAGAGCAGAAAGCTGATGTGCTCCGTGTATTCGGGGGAGCCCGCAACGCGGGAAACGTTCACTTCGTGGCGGCCTGGTTTATGCTCGCTGCCCGCTACATGGGAGATCATCCTGTGCGGGCAGCGTTCGTATCGACGGATTCGATCTGCCAAGGCGAGCAGGTAGCGAATGTGTGGTCGCCGATCTATGACCTGGGTGTACGTATCGACTTCGCCCACGACACGCTCCGTTGGACGACCGAATCCTCCGGTGCTGCGGCGGTGTTCGTCGTCATCGTGGGTTTCTCCAAACGCGGTGGCGCAAAGCGTCTTTACCACTATTCGACGGTGGATGCGGAGCCCGTGCTGGAACATCCGGACCAGCTGAACGCCTACCTCAAAGATGCCCCGGATGTCTTTGTATGGAGCCGTAACAAACCGCTCTCGGACGTACCGGTGGCGGGTATCGGTTCGCAACCGATCGATAACGGAAACTATCTCTTCACCGCAGGCGAGAAAAAAGCGTTCCTGGCAGCAGAGCCGAAAGCCGAGCGTTTCTTCCACCGATGGTTCGGTTCCCAAGAGTTCATTAAAGGTATCGAACGTTGGGTCATGTGGCTAGGTGAAGCCACACCAGAGGAACTCACTGCTATGCCGCGCGCTATGGAACGAGTTCAAGCGGTCCGGGAATATCGTTTGGCATCTTCGCGCGAAGCGTCCTGGGTTTAGTTCCTACCTCA
>NZ_KV789395.1:0-14143 GCF_001807575.1 Arthrobacter sp. HMSC08H08 | reverse complement strand
ACAGGACGGTTCGCAAAAGACTTAGGAGCAGCCGCCGGCGCATGAGAGGGCGCCCCCGCCTTGGAATCCGAGGACGTTTTGGTTACTTTTCTTTGCATTTCGCGAGTCATTAATGTGGACTCGACAGAATGTGAGTCTTGGTCGAAGCCCACATTAGGCGTGGCAGAGGCATATCCTGGCGCTAGTAGTAGCGGGAGGACGCAAAACAAGGCGATATTCCGTCTATTTCGCATTCCGATAGATCCCTTCCAGACGCCATTGCCCGTCGATTCTGCGTAGTTCTAGGAAAGCATCGTGCATCGTTCCTCCGGGAAATTGCTCGACTGGCTTGGGGCTTCCAGGAAAGTACCGTTTACGTGGCTTCTCACTAATGGATAGGTGGACTTCGTAGATGCCGTTGTCGAGTTCTTTCAGGTTTGGGCGAACCTTCTTTGGTATCAAGTCTCCGCCGATGTTCCAGGACCCGTCTTTCTCCATCATTTTCCTGACCCTTTGAACCATCTTGCAGTAGATGCAAGATTTATTGGTCATTTCCCAGAACTCGAGCCGTAGCTTGTTGGTTTCCAGTCCGTAGTTGAATTCTTTGAACCAGTGCTCGATGAACGCGACTTGCCCAGCTTTGCTTTCTTCCTTCGCTACCTCCGGTAGTGGTCCAGGGACAGGCACGTTCTGTGCTGGGCGTTTCGGGGTTGCTGGCTTATAGGGGCCCTTCGGCGACGGACTCGCGGAAGGTTTAGATTTCGCGGGGCTCTTGTCCGTGTCGCTTTCGGACGTGTTCTTATTCTTGGCTTCCTTATCACTCGGCCTTGCAGACGGCGAGACTGAAGTAGCAGCTTCGGCGGGCTTCGCATCGTCATTGGTGTCGCAGGCAGCCAGACCGGAAACAAGCGTGAACGTCAGGGCTGCGGCGATAGCGCTGCGTTTTAGATCTGTCATGGTGTCGCCCCTTAGGCATGTGTTTCTGTTTAGAACCTAAGGTAGCGAAGCGCATCAAAAAGCACCATAGACAAACGAAATGAAATTTATCTTTCACGTTTCGGATGCGAGCAGATTCCTCAAAGTCCCGCATAAACACAGGGCAATTGAATCTTCAGAAATCGAGTTCGCACCCAACCTTCTGTCCGGTATCCCGGAAACCATCGAGCGTCACCGCTAGCCACAAACACAAAACAAGGCCATCAACACAGGTGTAAGCCAGCTCATAGCAGTGCAAGATCGAGGTCGCCACCGTACGGCAACGCGAAAGCGGGGCCGTTGCGACCAGTTCACACTGGCTGCAACAGCCCCGCCCACTTATTCAGGCTAACTTCCTGACCGGCATCGTCCCTGACCGGTCTCGCCCGTGCCCGGCCAAGTCCCTGCCGGCCAAACCAGCCGGGCCTAGCCAGCCCCGGGCCCGTCGGTATTATTTCTACAATTTTTGTGCCGAAGGTTGGGTTTGGTTAGGCGGAGGCGCCCGTCCAGCCGTCTACCAGCCCCATGCCGAAGAACACGAGGAAGAACCCGGCGACGACCCACATGAGTGGGTGGATGTCTTTGATGCGGCCTTGGACGAGGCGCACGAACACGTAAGCGATGAAGCCTGCGCCGATGCCGTCTGCGATGGAGTAGGTGAACGGCATCATCAGGATCGTGAGGAACGCTGGTAGTGCGATGCCGATGTCGTCCCAGTCGATGTTGGTTACTTGGCTCATCATGAGGAACCCGACGGTCACGAGGGCCGGAGCTACGGCTTCGAATGGCACGAATTGCACGAGCGGGGTCAGGAACATCGCGAACAGGAACAGCACACCGGTGACGATGGCCGCGATACCTGTGCGCGCACCTTCAGCAATACCGGCGGAGGATTCGACGAAGATCTGGTTGGAGGAAACACCCGCGCCACCACCGGCGACGGCGCCTGCCGCGTCGACGAGCAGCACGCGGTCCACGTTCTCGATGTGCCCGTCTTTGTCGATGGTGCCGGCGGCGGTCGCGAGGCCGACCATGGTGCCCATCGCGTCGAAGAAGATGGAGAGCAGGATCACGAACACCAGCAGGATCGCGGCGACCGCGCCGATGGACGATGGGGTGAACGCTTCTACGACGTTTGCTTGGCCGATGAGGGAGAGGTCAGGTAGCTGCCACGTGAAGTTCTGGCCTGGGACGACGAGCGCCCACCCTGTTGGGTTGTCTTCGCCGCCGGCGCCGATTTTGAGGGTTGCTTGCAGGATGTTCGCGAGGATCGCGGAGGCGATGATGCCGATGAGGATGGCGCCGCGGACTTTGCGGACCATGAGGGCGATGGTGAGGAACAGCCCGAAGAGGAAGACGAGGGTTGGCCAGCCGACGAGTCGGCCGTTGATGCCAAGCGTTACGACGGTGCCTGGGCCGGCGCGTACGAAGCCTGCGTTGACGAGGCCGATCAGCGTGATGAAGGCGCCGATACCTACCACGATGGCGGTTTTAAGCCCTGCGGGGACGGCGTTGAAGACCGCTGTTCGGAACCCTGTGAGGACGAGGATGAACATGATGGTACCGGCGATGACGACCAGGCCCATCATTGCTTGCCATGAGAGTCCGGGGTTGGTTGCGACGGTGACGGCTACGAGCGCGTTGACGCCGAGGCCTGTTGCGAGGGCGAAGGGTTGTTTCGCCCAGAGGCCCATGACGATTGAGAGGAGGCCGCCTACGAATGCGGTTGCGGCTGCGACTCGGGCGATGCCGAGTTCGTAGCCGTTGGTGTCGGCGCCTTGGAGGATGAGCGGGTTGAGGACGACGATGTAGCTCATCGCGAAGAATGTTGCGAAACCGCCGCGGATTTCGCGGCCGAGTGTTGAGCCCCGTTCGGTGAGCTTGAAGTATGTGCTGAGCCCACTGGTGGCTTGATTGGTGCGTGCTGATGACATGTTGTGAATTCTACTGTTTGCGCGGGCGCGTGTGGGGCTTGATGTCGCGGGTTTGCGTGGTGTTGGTGGTTCCTTTGGGTTGGTTGCGTCCGATGCGGGGCGGGCTTGGTATGGATGCAGGGCCACTCAGGTGAATGGAATTAGTCTCGCTCATTATTCAATTTAGTGTTGATTATGTAGTGATTTCTTCAATGATTTGTCTGTGTATATTTCGGCTCCTTGGGGAGTGAGATCTTCGCTGAGCAGGCGCGGTGCCATAGGCTTCTTTATGGCTTGCATTGCGGTACATGACCTGCTACAGACTCGTGGCCTGATGGACGCTATTTCGTCACTTTGTTTTCTCTATATTCTCTATACCCGGCTGGTATCATTAAAGCGTTACATCAATCCACGAATCGCAAGAAAAGGGTGGAGTTCAATGGCTCGAGTTATTGTCGTAACAGGTGCTGGGTCTGGGATCGGTAAAGCCACTGCGGATCTTCTGAAACAGCGTGGCGAAACCGTGATCGGTGTCGATTTGAAGGGTGCTGACCTCGAAGTTGACCTAAGCAACGCAGAGTCGCTGCAGGCCATGGTCGACAAGATCAGCGAGGAACACGGCCATATTGATGCGATTGTCGCCAACGCAGGTACCGCATCGCAGACTCCGCTCGACGTCAAAGTGAACTTCTTTGGGGCTATTGACACGATTGAATCGCTCAAGCCTCTGCTTGAGAAGTCGGAGAACCCACGCGTAGCTGTTACCGCGTCGGCTGCTTCCCTCCAGCCAACTGATACCAACCTTGTGAACCTGCTGCTGGAGGGCAAGCGTGAAGAAGCCGTCGAGTACGGCGCTGCGCTCGCTGAGAAGAGCCAGGAGATCGGTTACGCAAACTATTCGGCATCGAAGCGTGCCATCGCGACCTGGGTCCGTAAGGTCGCACCGACCGAAGAATATGCCGGCAAAGGCATTGCAATCAACGCGGTAGGCCCAGGTGTTGTGGAAACCCCGATGACCAAGGACCTTCTGGCAACCGAGGAAGGCCGCAAGGCTGTGCTGGGCGTCATGCCGGCTCCGCTGAACGGTGCTGTCAAGCCGGAAGCGGTTGCTGAAGTGCTCGCGTTCCTCGTATCTGAAGGTAACCGTTCGATGGCCGGCCAGATCATTTACGTGGACGGCGGCTTCGACAGCTTGGATCAGGGCCGCGGCGCGGACCTCTGGCATGCCCCGAAGCGCATGGACGAAGTATAAAGCCATCGGAATATAAGGCGTCTAGGCCTGTGCCGCAGTGAGGCTGACGTGCTTCATCTGCCTCGCTGTTGCCGGCGCCGTTGTCGCCGGCCGCGGACTTTAGGTGGCAGTTGCCGGCGGCCGCGGATATAGTGGCCAGCGCATCGTCAGTGTCGGGGAGCATCAGTTGTTCCCCGGCACTGTGTCGTTAACAGCAAGTCTTTAACAGCATCGCGCGTAAGCCGTGACCAGCATCGCGCGCATCCCTCACAGCACCCGCCCCAACTTAATCTTTAGCATCGTGAGTGCTGTTATTAATCTCGGATTTTTATTCAATGGATTCTCCCCGTGAGGTGCATTTGGCCTGTACGGTGGAGGTAAAGCGTGCAAAGCGCAATGAATCTGTAGGAGTTTCACCATGACCGATACCCCAGAGAACACCCCAACCCCGAACACCGGTGAACCGAACGTTGATACGTCGGCCTTGGATTTGGCTGCGATCCGTCTGGAGGCCCGGAAGCAGGAGGACAGCCGCAACCGTGAGGAGGCGCAGAAGAAAAACACGCCTGGCGCTGGAGCTGTAGTGGTGGGTGTCGATGGTTCCGAGCAGTCGCTGGAGGCCCTTGCGTGGGCGGCGGCTGAAGGTGGGCGTCGTGATCTGCCTGTTGAGGCCGTGATGTCCTACACGATCCCAACGTTCGTTGCTACCGCGATGGATGCCGGCTATTCGGCTTTGGATGATGAGACGTTGCGTTCCGGCGCGGAGACGGTTTTGCGTGAGGCGCTTGCGGATCTGGATCGGCGCCGTCGTGAGAACCCGGAGATCCCATTCGCTCCGGCTGACCGTGTGCGTGCGTATGTTGAGACGGGCGACGCGGCGGGCACTTTGCTGGAGTATTCGCAGCACGCTGAGATGGTTGTGATGGGCGCCCGCGGCCGTGGCGGTTTCTTTGGCCGTATTTTGGGTTCGGTTGCTTCGGCTGTTCCACCGCACGCGCATTGCGCGACCGTTGTGGTTCCGAAGGGTTCGTTGGCTCGTAAGGAGGCATCGGACACGGTGGTGGTTGGTGTCGATGGTTCGACGGCGGCTCGCTTGGCGATGTTGGATGCGGCTCAGGAGGCTGTGGCTCGCGGGTGTGAGTTGAAGGTTGTGTGGGCTTTGCCGCCGCTTTCGGGCACCCAGATGTGGGCGGCATCTGCGATGGACCAGCAGTCGGTGGTCCGCGAGATGAACACGCAGCTTTCTGCAGCGGCTGATTGGTTGCGTCACCACTTTGATGGTTTGCGTGTTTCGACTGCTGTTGTTGAGGGTGTGCCTGCGCAGGTTTTGATTGAGGAATCGAAGCGGGCACGCTTGCTGATTACGGGTACGCGTGGTCGTGGCGGTTTCGCGGGCATGCTGTTGGGTTCCACATCGCAGTCGGTTTTGAACCATGCGAAGTGCCCGGTTCTTGTGGTTCCTGCGCGTAAGGATGAGCGTATCGAGAACCGTGGCGAATTCGGCCCGATGCCGCAGGAAGAAGCCGAAGGCGAAAAGAAGTAGCCGCGCGTTCGCGGGCGGTTGCGTGGCTTCTGAAGCCGCGGTTCTGTAGCGGTCTTCTATAACAGTAGCGGGGCCTGGTCATGCTGATGGCGTGACCAGGCCCCGCTGCTTTTTAAAACCTTTGGCATCGTGAGTGCTGAAATGATTTCAGCACTCACGATGCCAAAGGTGAGTTAGCGGGGCTTAGTAGCGGGCCGCTAGCGGGTAGATGTTGTTGACGTAGCTGATTGGGGTTACGCCGATGCCGGCGCGCGGGTTGCGTGCGTGGACTACTTGTCCGTTGCCGACGTAGATCGCTACGTGGTAGATGCCGGACGGTGCGCCGTTGTTGGAGGAGAACACGAGGTCTCCGACCTGCAGGTTCTTGAGGCTGACTTGCTGCGGCGCCCCGGTGAACTGTGCGCTCGCTACGCGCTGGGTGGAGATCCCGGACTGGCGGAATGCGTTCTGCACGAAGGACGAGCAGTCGAAGTAGCGTGGGCCGTTCGCCCCGAACACGTAGCCGTATCCCTGCGAGCCTGCGATGTTGAGTGCCCAGTTGAGGGCGGCCTGCTTACCGGCGCCTGCACGCGCAGCTTGCTTCTTCTTCGTAGCGGCTTTCTTGGCTTGTGCCTTCTGAGCGGCAGCCTTCTTGGCCGCAGCTTTCTGCTGGGCTGCTCGCTGCTGAGCTGCCTTCTTGGCGGCTTGTTCCTTGGCTTTCTTTGCGGCAGCTTGCTTTGCGGCGGCCTTGCGGGCTTCTTCAGCTTTTTTGGCTGCGGCACGCTGCTCGGCTGCGCGCTTTTCTGCAGCCTTCCGGTCAGCTTCGGCACGAGCTGCTTCTTGCTTGGCCTTCTGTTCAGCGGCCTTGCGGGCCTCTTCGGCCTTCTTCGCGGCAGCCTCACGCTCAGCGGCTTCACGCTCGAGGCGTTCATGCTCTGCCTTCTTCGCTTCTTCAGCCTTGCGCTGGGCTTCTTCCTGCGCCTTGCGGGCCTCTTCAGCCTTCTTGGCGGCTTCGGCTTGCTCAGCTTCAAGCTGCTTACGCTTCTCTTCTGCCTGGCGTTGCTTCTCGGCCTGTTCGGCAGCTTCGCGTTCGGCAGCGGCGCGGGCGGCTTCTTCTTCGGCCTTGCGTTGGGATTCTGCTAGTTCTTCATCGCTTGGCCCGGCAGGAGCTTCAGATTCCGACGGGGTAGCGGCTTCTTCTGTACCGTCACTGTCAGCATCGGAGGCAGCGCCATCATCGCTAGCGCCGGCATCGGCGGCTTGGGTGCCAGTATCGCCGGTGTCCCGGACGCTGGCGGGGCGTTCGATGCCGTCAACGGTGGTGTTTGCCTGTTCAGCGGCCTCGCGTTCAGCTTCAGCGCGGGCGGCTTCGGCTTGGGCGCGAGCTTCTTCTTCACGCTGTGTTGCCTGGGCGGCTTCGAATTCGCGCTGGAGGCGTTCGTCTTCCCGCTTCTGGAACGCTTTGGCTTCTTTCGCACGCGAGGTCCCGTTGAGGTCTGCGAGGCGGTCAAGTAGTTCGTTCTGGTCCGCGGTGGTTTCTAGGACGGTGACGCGGGTTTCCGCTGCGACCTTCTGCGCCTTCGTTTCGGCTTCGGTCTGTTCGCCGAGCGCCTTCTCGGCGGCGCGAGCGGTGGCTTGCGCGTAGGCGTCCCATTGCTTGGCTAGCTCGGTCGCGTTGCGGGCGGTAGCGAGGTCGCGGGCGCGGGCGTCGGAGAGGTGACGTAGCACGTCGGAGCGGTTCAGGATCTCCTGCGGGTTCTCTGCGGCCAGCAGCTCCCCTGGGTCTACGTTGAGGCCGCCGTTGCGGTAGGTCTCAGAGGCGATGCGGCCGAGGTCTTTACCTGCACGCTGTTCGGCTTCGCGTGCGGCTTCGAGTTCGCGCTTGGCCTCAGCGGCTTCTTCGCTCTTGCGTACTGCGCGTTGCTGTGCGGCGCTGAGAGCGTCCCAGGCGAGTTGTGCGTTGGCCTGGGCGGTGTTGAGATTCAGCGACGTCTGTGTCAGTTGCGTCTCGAGGGTGTGCCGCATGTCCTTGGCGGCAGTGGGGTTGAGTTTTGCGGTTTTGACTTCGTGCGCGGACGGTACGCTGGCGCGCTGTTTTTGCACAGGCTTTGTGGTGGGGGCGCCAGGGAACGCGGATGCGGTGCCGACGAAGGTGGTTGCGGTGATCGCTACGGCGGTGACCGCTGCGGCAAGGCGGAATCGCTGTGCCATGTAAGAAGTCCTTTTGTCCGGGAAAGCTCTAAATGGACTGAATAGTGAAGCTCGTTTGTCACAGGAAAATCACAATTCAGCAAAGGTCTCCAAGACACTTTACGAAACTTCCATCACGTTGGCAACACTAAGAACATAATCCCCACTATTCACATGAGTCACACGAGTAACATCCGCCCCATGTTTTCATCTTTGGCAACGTAATTGCTGTTATTCGTCGAGGCAGCGGGTGGGTGACTTTCGTGCCCGTGTTGCCGCCGTAACGTTTCCGTAACCTCGTTGCGAGGCTGGTGCTTCTCCGCCGCGGATCACGCGGCAGCGTGGCCAATAGCAGCACTGTTGATGCCGAAGGTTTAGATAGGGGAGGGGCGGGTGCAATCTGGGGAGTTCCTTCGAGTAACGAAAAGGAATGTGTGCAACGGTGGTGCAGTGGGCGCTTAGAGTAGACGTATGGACGTGATCATCTCTAAGACAAGAACAGACGCTGAGAAAAAGGCTGGCGCAGCCGTTGTTTACGCCATCCGCCGTAAGCCAGATTTGGTTCTGGGTTTGGCCACCGGCTCTTCGCCGATCGGTATTTACAACTACGTCGCGGAACATATTCGCGACCACGGGTTGGATGTTTCGAAGATCACGTGTTTCGCTTTGGACGAGTACATCGGGCTAGAGCCGACCCACCCGGAGTCGTATCACGCTGTTTTGAAGAAGTACGTGATTGATCAGTGGGGTTTGCGGCCAGAGCAGGTTTTTGTGCCGAACGGTATGGCTGAAGATCCGCGCGCTGAGGCCGATAATTACGAGGCCGAGATGGCTAAGCGTGGTTTCGCTGACCTTCAGATTGTCGGCATTGGCAGCAACGGCCATATTGGTTTCAATGAGCCGGGTTCGGCGCTGGGTTCGCGTACTCGTGTCAAGACGTTGCATCCGCAGACGCGACAGGATAATTCCCGGTTCTTCGATAACGATATTGACGCGGTACCGGTCCACTGCATCACGCAGGGTATCGGCACTGTTATGGACGCGGACCGCGTGCTCATGATCGCGACGGGTGCGGCTAAGGCTGTTGCGGTTGCGGGCATGGTTGAGGGGCCTGTGGCTGCGATGGTCCCGGCGTCGGCTCTTCAGTTCCATCGCCGCTGTGATGTTTATGTCGATGCGGTGGCTGGCGCTGCGTTGAAGGCGCGTGATTACTATGATTTCGTTTCCGAGAATGAGGACGCGATTCCGAGCCCGCGCCGCTGAATCTACATAATCCGCTACTTCCTTTTTCATCTTCGGCATCGTGTGTGCTGCTATTTCGATCGTGGAATAACAGCACACACGATGCCGAAGGTTTTAATGAGGGATGTTTAAGCGGGCGGGGCCGCCTGTGTTGCTGGGGCTTTAGCCCCACCCGAGTTCGTGGAGTTCGTCTTCGCCGAACCCGAGGTGGTGTCCGATCTCGTGAACGAACGTGATGTGGAGTTCCCGGACGATGTCCGTCCAGTTTGAGCATGTCTCTTCGAACGTGTTCTTGAATAGGACGATGCGGTCCGGGAGTTGCCCTATTTCGTTTTCGCCGCGTTCGGTGAGCGGGGTGCCGTCGTAGTAACCGAAGGTGAGGCCGTGGGGATCCTCACTCAGTTCCGGTTCGGGGGTGTCTTCGATGAAGATCTGGATGTTGTTCATCGCGCGCGTCAACTCCTCCGGGAGCTGCTCGTAGACGGAGTGCGCGGCGTACTCGAAAGCTTCGTTGGTGACACGGAAAGCCATGTTTCCACCATAAGCAACGAAGGCTGGCTGGCCGATTAAACCCCGGATTTCCGCGGTTCTAGGCTAAATCTTGTGCTCGATTAGTCTACGTGGCGTTTATGCACTACACTGGTATCTCGGTGCACAACGCACTAGGCCCCCATCGTCTAGCGGCCTAGGACACCGCCCTTTCACGGCGGCGGCACGGGTTCGAATCCCGTTGGGGGTACGTTCAAAACTTTGGATTTGGACTGCAGGATAAGTCCTGATAGAGTTTTGACCTTGTGAGCGTATTCGCTTCACGGCCCTGTAGCGCAGTTGGTTAGCGCGCCGCCCTGTCACGGCGGAGGTCGCGGGTTCAAGTCCCGTCAGGGTCGCAAGATCTTCGAAAGAAGTATCTGAACGGCCATCGCAAGATGGCCGTTCGGCTCTGTAGCTCAGTTGGTAGAGCGTTCGACTGAAAATCGAAAGGTCACCGGATCGACGCCGGTCGGAGCCACGTTCGAAACCCCCACTTCGCGTGGGGGTTTCTTTTTGTCTGCTGCCTTACCGGCCTAGGCTCCTGCCTACGATGCGGTGCAGGCCGGGTGTTCTGCCCCCCGTTAGCGATGCTGTGAGCTGGCTTGTATCAGCCTAGTTGGTTTTGGATTCGGTCCCCGGCTAGCGGTCACGCCTAGTGCTTCGGAAGCGCTTGGCTGGCTTGGAATCCGATCAGGGAATCATTCCAAAGGGCGCAATCATGACACATGAAAAACGTAGCGCTATCGCCGAGTACCAGCCTTGGCCCTTACCTCCGGGCTAGCGGCTTGTGGAACCAATGACAATGCTAAGCCTGCCGAAACGCCCGGCCTAGAACCCGTCTGTCCCGGGAACCTTGCCCGAGGTAGCTAAACAGGAAAGTAAAGTTGGTCCCAGGGAAGATTCAGCTAGCCCTGGAGAGGCTGGAGCGCGGCGTCGACCAAATACGACTCACTGTCATTCAGAAGCCACAAAACCGCCACCCTGGGAACCACAAACGAGTCGAACAATTCCCCTGAGCCACTTTGCATTCTTGTGTATAGTTCTTCTCAAGCAACGCTGGTGCTTGTCGGGGCAGTACTTTCAGGGCCTATCTATATGGAGAAGTCCCCACTGGAATGAAAGCCATGCCTACTACTTCGGCTGAAGCTAAGCTGCTTACTTGATCACTGCATTATGGAGGCGCGGAGAACGACGCGGATTGGAGTCATATAGACGACTCTGTTCTTCAGCGATTCCGGACCAAAGGTGAATCGGGCGTTACGAATGTGCGGTGTCCCATAGCAACCCTTACTTTCAGTAAGTTTGGAACTGCTGAAAATTCTGACAGATGGTCCCGACGGAAGGGAGACTCGGGTGGCTCTCCGTAGAAATTTGACAGTTAGCACCTGAGAATATGCTTGAGGTTCTAAGAAATAGGCTTTACAGAATTTTCTTCTACAGCTTTACGCTGGGGATTTTTGCAGAAGGTCTCCTGGTAGTGACTACGCCATTCCTTATCCTCCGAACCACCGGCAGACCCGCCGACGTGGGCATAGGGTTAGCGGCGCAAACCATAGGAGTGCTATGCGCGCTTCTCCCAGGGGGCACCTTGGCGGATAGGTTCTCGAAGATAAAGATAATTTCTCTATCTTATATATTAGGTGCACTATCTTTGCTGCCAGTATTCCTATTGAATAGCGTCCAGAATAATATTGTCTTATTAGCGTTATGCTTATTTATATTTGGCGTGTCTACTGCAATATATGGGCCTATAAGTGATTCGTTGACGCCAGATTTAGTAGATGAAAGCAACTTACATAGAGCTAATTCTGTCGAGTCATTTAGTCAGCGCGTTGGGCAAGGTATGGCAGGTCCAGTAGCTGGTGGCATTCTGATAGCTCTAGATATGGGCACTATCTCTTACGCGATTGCTAGCATGTCGCTCCTTCTTGCGGCAGTAAGCATTAGAAGGATAAATATTCCGACACTTAATACTAGGGATGAAGATAGCCAGGGGCCATCCTGGTCAAGCGCCTTAAGATTTCTTAGGAAATGGCCTTCGTTTACGCTGCTTCTCGTGTGGGTCAGCGTCGCGGTGATGCTGCAGATGGGAGCGAAGCCTGTAGTAAATACAACCTGGGCAGATGGCTATCAGGGTGGATCTATGGTTTATGGATCTGCATTGGCTATTGGCGCTGTAGCTTCGCTAGCAACAAGTGTGATTGTCGGCAATGCACGCCTACCTAAAAATTACGTCCTATGCATGATTCTATGCTGGTCTATTGGGTCCTCGTCGGTAATAATCTTATTATTTAACAAAAGTGCAACTGCATTTGCGGTTACATTTATTATGTCAAGTATATTTCTAACTATTGGCAATATATACTGGTCGACATTCATGCAAAAGAGTATCCCTCGGGCATTATTGCCTAGAATGCTAAGTATAGATTGGTTTGCGTCGCTCGCGCTTGTTCCTCTGGGAGCAGCTTTGGCTGGTTTTGGTTTAGAGCGCATAGGACTAGAGAAGATGTTTCTCGTACTATCCACTCCAATCCTATTTAGCGGTTTTATAATGATGATTCTGATGCGACGCTCGTTTGCGCTACGCGAATAATGAACCACCGACATGCCCATGAGCCATGTACCAGGAAGCTCCACCGTGAAGGCACCTTCTCCACTGAAACGTGAGGGTGCCTTTTCGATAAGGTCAACACCGTGAATGCCACCAAAATCCGATATGCAAGGGTCTCCACCAGCGACTAAGCTGACCAACCCCAGGACATGTCCTTAGCTGCTGCTACTTACTGGCAGAGCTGCACCGACAGCAACAGAACTGGCCGAGCCATGCCCGTCCTTAAGGCGGAGTAGATCTGAACGCTCAGCGAGTAGAAGACGCTTTCACTGCCTGGGGTCTGGACTGCTTGGGACCTAACTCGTGCTGGCTCTCAGAACCGTTAAAGGACCTAGAGCCTTGGGGCGCCTTCTTTGAATCGCTCACTGAAGGTATAGGTAATTCGCAGAGCCTGCGAGAGCTACCGTTCTATATTCTTGTTGCTATGTTGGGATGAAATTGACCTTGACTTCTGGGCGCACTAAAGCCGGAACGGCAACGATGAGGGAAGGGTGGAGCTGATGTTGTCCCTGGTTGCCCGTCTCGTTTGTCTGAGGAGTAACGCGTGCAGCCTATTCCAGTTCGCAGGTTAATCCGGTGACGAGCAGAGCGTGGGCGAAGCGAGAGCCGGCGGGGTATCGCTCGGTATGAGCGTTCATTCCTCGGTGTGGTGTTGTTGCGGAGGTACCGGCTGGTGGTGTGCTTGTTGGTTGAAGGACTCGACCTGAGCTAACCCGCGTCCCCCTCCTATCGCTACCGAGTGTTGGTCTACATCAGTCTTTTCATTTTGGATTCTGTTCCCGGTTAGCAGTCACGCCTGATCCTGTCCGGAGTACCGGACAGAGATTCCCAGGGCTCGAACCGTTCTTCACTACTCGCCCTCCCCGCGTTCATGCGGAAGTTGGACTAATCCGGCTGCAACTGAAGTGTGAAAGAAAAATTTCATTTTGTTCTTCTATGGTGCTTTTAGATGCGCTTGGCTACCTTAGATCTCAAACAGAAACACATGCCTAAGGGGCGCCATCATGACAAACCTAAAACGCAACGCTATCGCCACAGTCTTAGCGCTCAGCCTCGCTTCCGGTCTGGCTGCCTGCGGCACCAATGACGATGCGAAGCCCGGCGAAGCGGCTACTTCAGTTGCAGAATCAACGTCAACTAGCCCAGGTGGCAACGAAGCGGAAGACAAAGAAGCGAGGGGTAAAGGCACTTCCGGTAGTGGCAAGGGCTCTGGGAATTCGAAACCTTCCGCGAGCCCGTCACCGAAGGGCCCATATAAACCGGCCACCCCGAAACGCCCAGCACAGAACGTGCCGGTCCCCGGCCCCTTGCCTGAGGTAGCGAAAGAAGAAAGCAAAGCAGGACAGATCGCTTTCGTTGAGCATTGGCTGAAAGAGCTCAACTATGCCTGGGAAGTCGGCTCCTTCCGCAAAGAGTTCTGGGATATCACATCGCGCAAGTGTGAATACTGCAAAGACATTGACAAAGCTTTCTCACTTATGAAGCAAGACAAGGCTTGGATTGTTGGCGGACAGTTACGTTACGAGGACATCAAAGCACCAAATGAGGAACTAGACGACGGAAACTTCTACGTGACATTCACTGTCCACGAAGACAAGCGCTCCTTCTATAGGCCGGGGAAAACTAAACCTGTCGAATCAACCTCGGCCGGCTCAGCTGACAACGGAATGCTCGTCCTAGAGCGCAAAGATAACGGCTGGAAGGTTAGGGGGTTCTACGGTGCCGATCGCTAGCAGACACAAGAAGACCAATGCTGCTACTACACTCGCTGCCGCTCTTCTCCTGTTCTTCACCGGAACTAGCGCATATGCCGCTAACGTTTCCTATGGCGGAGATGGACTTGATGTCGATAAAAGTGTGGAACGCAAATATGAGACCACTACGAAGAAGCCAGGGGCATCCGACTACACTCCCGCGGTTGCTCCTAAGTCTTTTGCGAACCGTCCTGT
>NZ_KV789394.1:196135-196343 GCF_001807575.1 Arthrobacter sp. HMSC08H08 | reverse complement strand
GATCATCCCCGCAGGCGCGGGGAACTCCTTCTGGGTTGTGGCTGGAACTTTTCCCTTGCCGGATCATCCCCGCAGGCGCGGGGAACTCTTTAAAACCGGGTGCTCACGAACTAGACTGGGCGGATCATCCCCGCAGGCGCGGGGAACTCTGATGAGTGGCAACAGGGTATTGGGCAGGTTGCGGATCATCCCCGCAGGCGCGGGGAAC
>NZ_KV789394.1:195843-196115 GCF_001807575.1 Arthrobacter sp. HMSC08H08 | reverse complement strand
ATGAGTTCCCCGCGCCTGCGGGGATGATCCCTGAATAGCCCGGGCGAGCAGGCCCGATGGACGAGTTCCCCGCGCCTGCGGGGATGATCCGGCTACCTGTGAACGTTCCCGCCACAAAGAAAAGAGTTCCCCGCGCCTGCGGGGATGATCCGACTATGACCTCGAAGCCCTCAAAGATGAGCTTGAGTTCCCCGCGCCTGCGGGGATGATCCGTCTGGCGATAAGGCGCAGCTCGTGGCCCGGATGAGTTCCCCGCGCCTGCGGGGATGATC
>NZ_KV789394.1:195552-195823 GCF_001807575.1 Arthrobacter sp. HMSC08H08 | reverse complement strand
GGATCATCCCCGCAGGCGCGGGGAACTCCGCGCCGCGGACAGTGAAGCGGGTCGCCGCGTAGGATCATCCCCGCAGGCGCGGGGAACTCATACAGGACAGCGCGGACACGCGCGGGAATAGCGGATCATCCCCGCAGGCGCGGGGAACTCTGCGGTCAGATAGTTGGTCCATGCGCTGATCGCGGATCATCCCCGCAGGCGCGGGGAACTCTTCGCGAGTTCAGTCATCGTCCAGCGGTTGAACGGATCATCCCCGCAGGCGCGGGGAACT
>NZ_KV789394.1:195258-195532 GCF_001807575.1 Arthrobacter sp. HMSC08H08 | reverse complement strand
GATCATCCCCGCAGGCGCGGGGAACTCCTTGATACGGGCCGCCCGCTTCGCCTGCGGAGACGGATCATCCCCGCAGGCGCGGGGAACTCACTCGGCTGAGCTTCGCAAGATCGGGCGCTGGCGGATCATCCCCGCAGGCGCGGGGAACTCACGGTAGGTGGGTGAGTCTGCCTCGGAGCGGTCGGATCATCCCCGCAGGCGCGGGGAACTCCACTGACCAGGTCGTCGCGTACCTCACCAGGCAGGATCATCCCCGCAGGCGCGGGGAACTCGC
>NZ_KV789394.1:195029-195238 GCF_001807575.1 Arthrobacter sp. HMSC08H08 | reverse complement strand
ATCATCCCCGCAGGCGCGGGGAACTCGTCGGCATCTATCCGGAACGCCGCCGCCAATCCGGATCATCCCCGCAGGCGCGGGGAACTCGTGGTTCTCGTTTTCTAGAGTTGTCAGGATTGCGGATCATCCCCGCAGGCGCGGGGAACTCGTCCTTAAAGGACCAAGCCCGCCCATGCCACCCGGATCATCCCCGCAGGCGCGGGGAACTC
>NZ_KV789394.1:194802-195009 GCF_001807575.1 Arthrobacter sp. HMSC08H08 | reverse complement strand
GATCATCCCCGCAGGCGCGGGGAACTCCGATCTAATGTACGAAAGAGCAAGATTCGCGACGGATCATCCCCGCAGGCGCGGGGAACTCCGAAGCTTAGGCCAGCCCGGCAGGCGGGCCTTCGGATCATCCCCGCAGGCGCGGGGAACTCACCTCCGGAGCTGCGCTGGACGATCTCGTGGACGGATCATCCCCGCAGGCGCGGGGAA
>NZ_KV789394.1:32426-193802 GCF_001807575.1 Arthrobacter sp. HMSC08H08 | reverse complement strand
CTATTGAGTTCTCAAACAACAAACACCCAACCAGCTCGCTACAGTTATCTATAGTCCACTCCGAAGGGCGCACTGAATACCAACCAATTTCTTGGTGATTTTCAGTGGGTTGGTCGCCTCAGTGCTCTCACGATCTTTTTCAGTCGGAGCCGTTCGCGGCGACAAGAGAAAACATTACGGGAGTTCAGAACAACATGCAAATCGGCGATGAACCCCTCCAGAGCTCCAACCAGCACCGAAAACCGCATGATTCCGCGGAACCTGCTGGTTCAAGGTGTGCTGCACCACTGAAAACTCGTAAAAATTTGTGGCCACCGTCACCGAAATTCCTTCGAATTCGTGCCCGGGATCACTCGTTCGCCCTACAAAACAGCTATTCGCTCTGTAGCGCATCCAGCACCGCGGCGGCTTGAGCGTCGGTTATTTCACCACGGCCAACAGCTCGAGTGATGGCCGCTGTGGCCATCGCAACATAGAAGCCGTGCGCCCCAACTGGCGCATCGGGCCCTGACCAACCACGACGCGCGGACGCCACGGCCTCCGGGCTCAGCGTGCGAGCAAAACTTGTGCCCGCGCTCGAACCGCTCGCTATCGCCGCATCAACAGAGGAGCGCACCAACGGTCCCAGGGCCGCGCTCGGATCTTCAACACCCACGCTGTTCAACGCATCCCACGCATACGCAAGCGACGCAGAGACCGGCTCCGTAGCCACAGCGACGGCCGCGGCATACAGATCGCGGTCATCCTCATCGAGCACAAAGGGTTCACAACCCAGCTCCACGGCGAGCGCCAGCGCGACCGGGACCATGAGCTTCGGCGCAGAGACGGCTGCGCGCGCCCCGTTCAGCGCGGTGACGTCCATGCTTGTGCCCGTGAACCGCAGCAGAGGGTGGATCGCTAACGGGATGGCGCCAGCTTCCGCGGCTGGAGTCAGAACGTCGATGCCTACCGCCGGTGATGTGTGGAGCACGAGCTGGCCCATCTGGAAGCGGCCAGCAGCGGCCGCGGATGCGACCTCTTGCTGGATGGTCGCGGCATCCAGGGCGAACACGACGGCTTCGCTGCGTTCGAGGACATCAGCGGTGCTCGTGTGGGGGACGCCTGGCAGGATCGCCTCGGCCCGGTCGGCGGAACGTTCATCCGTGACCGAGATCCCCACGATCTGGTGGCCCGCGGACCTCCACGCGGCAGCAACCACAGGGCCTACGCGGCTTGCACCGATAATCCCGATGCCTAAACGCGGCGCATGCGCGCCCAAAGAAGCCGAGCCTAAGGAGGAAAAACTCACCGCACCTCACCCCAGTGGTTCTTGTCTGCCCAGCCCGCCAGGGCTGCGGCCCGCTCACACTGCCTGAAAACGAAAGTGTCCGCGGTCTGTTGCTCAACATCGTAGATCTTTGTGTTGACCGGCCCCGCAGCCGTAGCCACCGTGAGAGTCGCAACACCGGCCGCCCTAGCGAACGGCCCTTGCCCCAAAGCAACCCCTTGGGTGCGTTGATGCGGAACAAACGCGACCTTCTTCACCAGACGGCCTGAGGTGATGATCAGCATCGTCTGCGTGAGCGCAAACGCCTGCCGCGGCCCCGCGATCGGGGACAGCCAGCGCGCCTTGCGTGGGCTCACCACAAACTCCGGTTCAGCTCCCGGGCGTTCCACGGCAGCCACAACGAGCGGCTGGGTCCGGTCCGTCCCCGGGTTCGGGATCAACACCGCCACCACGGCGAGGGCCTCCTGGAACGTGCCCACCGGCAGCAAGACGTTGCTTTTCTCTGCGGAGGCTCCATCGGAGGGGACGTTCGCGACAACCCGCCACCAGCCGGTGAGTTTCCACAGCAAAGGCTGTTGGAGCCCCAGCGCGTGCACGCGTTCCGGCGGGACTGTGGTGTTGCTTGATTCGGTGTAGCCGCGTGTCAGCACCAGCCCGTCCTGCCCCGCGCTGACAACGAAGCCGCCGTTGGTGTTGATCATCGAGAACACGAGGCCACCCCACGCTATGAGTAGCGGGCCGAAAACCACGAGCGGCTGCGTGAACGAGGACGTCTCGATCGCACTCACCACATACCCGATGATCACCACGGCACCGAAAACCACGTTCTTCAGCAAGGCCGCGGCCACGAGCCGATTCATGCGAACTTTGACGAGAGGACGCACTACCTCCGATGCTGCAGTTGCCTCGGCGGTTACTCCCGTTGCCTGGGTCTTTGCCGCTGTTACCTCGGCAGTTGCCGGGGCAGTCTCGGTCGATGCCGCGTTCCCCTCTGTCTGTACCTGGGCCACGGGTTGTTGCTCGCCGCGGGCGGCACGCAGGATGTCCTCGCGTAACTGTTGGGCCTGCCGGTAGGTCACGTACTGGAGTTTCGCGGCTGCTTCTTGCGCATCGGCCACATGGAACTCGAGCTCAGCGAGACCGAAAATACGGGCCAGAATGGGGCGGTTGATGTCGATGCTTTGGATCCGGTCGATGCGGGCGTGGCGCACGTTCTTCATGAAGATGCCCTGCCGAACTTCGACACGGTTCGCTGTGATCCGGTACCCCATGGCCCGCCACGCGAACCACGAATACACGATCGTGCCGATGATGACCGCGAGCCACGCCCACATCACCCACGTGTCATCGGAGAACAGGCCGAAAAAGTCCGAAGACCCCTCGCCCTCACCTTCGCCCTCGCGCCCGCCATCGCCGCCGGAGGGGCTACCGCTGACAAACGATTCGGCCCAACTGCGCACAAAATTGAACGCCAACAGCGCGAAAATGATCCACCCGCGCACCAACGGGGTCGCCTTATGAACCCGCTTCCACTCAACCGTTTCAGGCACGTTTGACACAACGCCCCCCTAAATCCCGGCGAGCTTCTGCTCACCCCGCGCCGCGAGCTCATCACGTAGACGCTCGCCATCAGCTTGAGTCAGGCCAGGGATGTCCGGCGAGCCTTCTGCTGCGGCCGTCTTGAAGGAGACCTGGCACAAACCGAACCCGCGCATCAGAGGCCCCGACTTCAGATCAACATATTGAAGCCGGCCATACGGCACCACCACAACCCGGCGGAACACGATCCCCACCCGGTACGTGAAATCGTTCTCCCGCAGCATCCACCCCATGCTGCGTACGCGCGGCCCGATCAGGAACGCTTGAACAACCCCGCTCACCAGCGTGTAGCCAGCCACGATCCAGCCCGCCCACACGAGCCACGTCGAGGCATCGAACACACCCAGGCGCTTCAAGATCCACGGCGCACACCCCGCCGCCCCCAGACACAGAACCGTGAAAATATTCGAAAGATGCTGAACCCGCGCCAACCGCGGATCCACCGGAATCCACTCGTGATCCGCAACCCACCCAGTCTGCGCCGGCGAGCCTCCCTGCGCCGCATCGTTATTGTGCTGCATCTGCGGCTCCTTCCGTCGGGGCGGCATCGTCGTCATCGTCTGAGTCCACGGTGCATAACCGCTGCACTACCAGCCCCACCGCTGCCACGATCACGCCGGCCGCCGCCGCAAGGAGCGCGCGGAAGAAAATCGGTGACCCCACAACACCATTCACCACTACATCGATCACAACGCCGGCGTGGAAACCCGATGCCGCCAACCCCACCAGCGCCGAGGCTTGCGCGAACACCACAACACGCACCGCCGCCAACGGGTCAATCCGGCGATCAGTGCGCCGCGTGCGCGATAGAAACACCCACAGACCCAGAACTAACGCGACAACAGCCACCGCAACCAACGCGACCGAGGACGCCCGCCCCATAGCCCACAGGTCCGCGCTCACAACGGCGAGTAACGTCGAGGTCAACAACCCGAGGGCCGCGAACACAAGCCATCCACCCAGCATCGGTACAACGCGTAGTTTAATCACGATGCGGACGCCCCACCATTGCTCGGAGCGGTTGCGGTGGCCTCACGGTCATCGCGCGAGTCCGGTAGCCGATGCGCGGGATCCATGTACGGGCGCACCCCGCCTAAAGGCTCAAGTTCACGCGCAACACGGAACACGGACTCCGAACCCACAAACGCGCCCGGGTCCATCCACGACCACGGGATCACCACAAACCCGCGCTCCAGCGCGCGCGGATGCGGCAGGGTCAAGACCGGGTGATCGCTCACAACAGAGCCGAACGTGATGATGTCCAAATCCAAGGTCCGGGCACCCCACCGCACCTCACGAGTACGGCCGTGCTCAGCCTCAATACGTTGCAACTGTTCCAGCAACGTCGCCGGCGCCAGCGTTGTTGAAACCTCGATCACCTGGTTCAGGTATTCCGGCTGTCCCTCGGGGCCGCCCACCGGATCCGTCAACACCATCGGCGACTCACCCGTGACTGTGACCCCATCCAACGCCGCGATCTCAGCGCGCGCCAACGCCAACGTCTCAACAACGTCACCCAAATTAGCGCCCAACGCGATCACCGCAACCACCGGGAAACCCGGCTCGCGCGTCAAAACCTCCGGGAGCGGGCCACCGTCTGCTTCATACGGTTCAGAACCCTGCGACATTACAGCCTCCAACGTTATGAACGGCTACGGCTCATCGTCACAGCCACATCGCCAAACGGCACCGGGATCGGTGCCTCGGGCTTATGCACCGTGACCTGCACCGCGAGCGGAGAAAAGTCCCGCATCAAACGGTCAACAATCACCGAAGCCAGCTTCTCAATCAAGTTGTATGGCCCGCCCTGAATCTCATCGACAACGGCTTGGGCCATCGACCCATAATCCAGGGTGTCCGAAACATCATCCGATGCGGCCGAGACCCGGAAGGACGTCGCAACCTTCACATCGACAACGAACCTCTGGCCCTCCCGCTTCTCATGATCAAAAACACCATGAAAACCCGTCGCAGAAATCCCGTTGATCGTGATGACGTCATGACCATCCCACTGGAAAGGCCTCACGCCTCAACCGCCTCAGCAGGGTTCACCCACGCACGCGCAACCTCAACCGCATCGCGGGTACCGGCAACATCATGAACACGCACAGCCCACGCACCCTCGGCGGCAGCCAAAGCGCTCGTCGCATGCGTTGCCGCATCACGGTCAGCAACCTCATGCGGGCGCTTACGCTCCTCCAGCAACCGCCCCAAGAAACGCTTACGCGAGGTGCCAATCAGAACGTCATGACCCAACGCCACAAAACGATCCGTCGCATTCAAAACAGCCCAAACATGCTCGGCGTTCTTAGCGAAACCCACGCCCGGATCCAAAATAATGTTCTCCTGCGCCACACCCGCGGCAACAAACTGATCCCGCACCTCGACCAGCTCCGAAACAACCTCAGCCACAACATCGCCATACTCAGCGTGATCCGCCATCGTCTTCTGATCACCACGGCGATGCGTCAGCACAACCCGAGCACCCAACTCGGCAACAACCTGAGCCATATCCGGTTCAAACGTCTGGCCAGAAACATCATTAATCAGGTGCGCGCCAGCTTCCCACACCTCACGCGCAGTCGAAGCATGCGTCGTATCAACCGAAACCACAGCGCCCGCAGCAACCAGGCCCTTCACAACAGGCACAACCCGGGCAGCCTCAACCTCAGGATCCACAAAATCAGCGCCCGGACGCGTCGATTCACCACCAACATCAATAATGTCAGCGCCGGCACGCATCATCTCAAGACCATGCGCAATCGCCGCATCAACATTCAGGAAACGGCCGCCATCCGAAAACGAATCCTCAGTGACATTCAAAATACCCATCACCAAGCAACGATCACGCGGCAAATCAGCCCACGCATCCTCACGCGACTTCGCACGAATCACAGCCAAAGCAGACGTATTAGGGCCAGTACCAGGGGTTGCAGCGAGGTTGAACATCAACCGACCTTCCAGACGAGACGCAACGAACACGCGGCACACGGCCGCACACCACTAGCCTACCCGCCAGCCGAAAAAGCTACCGGCCATGCCCCATAATCAGGCCCATCGCCTCAGCACGCGTAGCCGGCTCACGCAACTGACCACGCACAGCCGAAGTCGTGGTCGTCGACCCAGGCTTACGAACGCCCCGCATCGACATACACAAATGCTCCGCCTCAATCACCACAATCGCCCCACGCGGCTGCAGATGATCCTCCAATGCCTCCACAATCTGCGTAGTCAAACGCTCCTGAACCTGCGGACGCCGAGCAAATAGATCAACCAGCCGGGCCAGCTTCGACAACCCCGTGACCTTGCCTGAAACACCCGGGATATAACCGATATGAGCCCGCCCATGAAACGGAACTAGGTGATGCTCACACGTTGAATAGAACGGGATGTCCTTGACCAAGACCATCTCCGAATGATCAATATCGAAGGTCGCGGACAACACGTCAGCCGGATCCATATGCAGGCCCGAGAAAACCTCGGCATACGCTCGGGCCACACGCGCCGGCGTATCCACCAAACCATCCCGGTCCGGATCCTCACCGACCGCCAACAGGATCTCGCGGACAGCACGCTCAATCCGAGCCTGATCAACACGACTCTGCTCCGTCCAACCCTGCTCAACCTCGCCAAGCTCAACGTCACCAGCAACAGCGCCGCCGAGCCCAGCGTCACCGGGTGCAGCGTCAGGGCTCTTGCCCGTCACACCAAAACCATTAGAGTCCACGTTCGACATGATCACAGCCTACCGACCTACAACAGCTCAGCCTCAATCACCGAAGCCGACAGGTGCAACGCGGAAGCGACCCCCGCATCGTCCTCACTACCCACAAACACCACCGCGAGCGACGCCGCCGCATAGCCCGGGACCCGCAACGGGACCGCGATCGAACTCACGCCAGTCAAAACCTGCGAACGGCTCTTGGTATACGGTGCGGCGGCATCCCCAAGCAACTCCGGATGCGCTAAACCACGCGCCGCCAACTCCGCAGTCCCCAGCTGCGCCCGGATGGCGGCCCCCGGGGCGCCAGCGTCCAACGGATGGGCGGAACCCGGACGTTGAACCAGCGTGGCACCATCGACCTTCGGCTCAACCGAAACCAATGTCACCACTTGATCCTGCGTCAAAACAGCAATGAACGCCGTCATCTGCAGACCTTGAGACAACCTCGTTAGCTCCGGCAACGCGGCAGCCTGAACATCACGGCTCACTGAACGCGCCAAAACCAATAAGTTAGGGCCCAACGTCACAACACCATCGGCGCCCCGCACCACCATGTTGTGCGCCTCTAGCGTACGCAGCAACCGGTAGACGATAGAGCGGTGCAAGCCGACCCGTTCACACAATTGCGGGATCGTGAGGCCCTGCTCATACTCGGCGATGGCCTCCAACAAACTCAGGCCGCGCGAGAGCGTCTGCGAACCTGCCGCAGACGCCCCCGCACGGCCCTCAGCATCAACCGTCACAAAGACAACCTGGCTCTATCTTCCGTGGCTTCCTTAGGACTCCGAGAGGACGCCCTTGAAAAACTCGCTCAGCTCATCCGTGGCATCCAGCGGCAGGACCTGGGCAACGTACTGGTCAGGGCGCACAACAACAATCACGCCGTCACGCGAAAGCTCGCGCGCATCGTAGATGTCGCGGCTCAAAGCGACAGGGTTCATTTCCTGACGTTCACGGTCAGCCGAACCAAGAGCCGAGGCGAAGACGTTCTCCCACTGCATGATGCCGAAGTCGCCGTAGCGTGGACGGAACACCTCTGGTGCGTCGAAGACCTCGAACTCCTCGTGGGACTGCTGGTAGATCACCTTGACGTCGAACCATTCGTGACGTGGGCGTCCACCCAGCTCGCTGCCAACCAGCGGCGATGCTTCGTCGTCTTTGAGCCATGCTGCGAGATCATCCACCGCGGAGTGCTCGGTTGGGTGCGCACCGTCAGCGAACACATAGATACGCCAGCGGCCATCGGCTTCTGCAAGGTGGCCCAGATGCAAACGGACTCCGTCACAACGGCGGGTAGCCCACGCCGACTTGAAGCGCTTACCGACCGGGAAACCGGCAGCGAGCTCTTGGTGTTTGGTGTCACCGCACACCATGGACGGCTCGTATTCGGTCATGAAACCTGCCGGGAACTCGGCGGTACGGACGTAGAAGTCCTCGAGGTCGCTCGGGTTTTCGAACTCCTCTGGCTTACGCGCCATCATCGAGGACCATTCCATGTCGAAGTCGATGAGGTTCTGCGCGATCACCTGACGCTCGCCCGTGTAGGTCGAGAGGATCTCCAACGGAGCGGTACCGAGCAGGGCGTGCGCGAGCTTCCAACCGAGGTTGAATGCGTCCTGCATCGAGACGTTCATGCCCTGACCGGCTTTAGCGGAGTGAGTGTGGCATGCGTCACCGAGGATGAATACGCGCGGCATCTTGTTCCCGGCTTCTTCCACTGGGACGTCATCGAAGCGGTCGGTGACGCGGTGGCCGACCTCATAAACCGACCACCATGCGACGTCTTTCACCTCAACCGTGTACGGGTGGAGGATCTCGTTGGCGTGACGCACGATCTCATCGAGCGGGGTCTGGCGAACCTTGCCGTCGTCATCTGCGGCGGTTTCGCCGAGGTCGACGTACATGCGCGACATCGCGCCACCTTCGCGTGGAATGTGGAGGATCGAGCCGCCGTCATGGGACTGGATCGCGCACTTGGTGCGCCAGTCTGGGAAGTCGGTTTCGACGATGGAGTCCACGACTCCCCACGCGTGTGCGGCTTGTTGGCCTACGCGGGTTGCGCCGATGTCGCGGCGGATCTGTGAACGCGCACCGTCAGCGCCGACGAGGTACTTGGTGCGGACCGAGAACTCTTCGCCGGCCTTCTCACCGAAGGTGTAACGCAGGTTGACGAGCAGCGGGTATTCCTGGGAGTCGTCGCGTTCGTGGGAGACGTATTCGATGCCGTAGTTCGGTTTCATGCGGGAAGGCTGGTTACGCATGAACTCACCGAAGTACTGCATGATGCGGGCCTGGTTGATGATCAGGTGCGGGAATTCGGAGACACCGTGCGGGTCATCCGGGGCGAGTGCCGCGCGGACGATGTTCTTTGGGTTTTCTGGGTCTGGCTTCCAGAACGCCATTTCGCGGAGATGGTAGGCCTCATCGATCACACGGTTTGCGAACCCGAAGGCTTGGAAGGTTTCGACGGAGCGGGCCTGGATGCCGTCTGCCTGGCCGACCTGGAGTTCGTGTTCGCGGCGTTCGATGAGGCGCACCTCGAGCTGCGAGAAGACCGAGAGTTGCGCTGCGGTAGTCATACCGGCGGGACCTTCACCCACGATCAGTACGTCCATAACCTCCGGCAGGTCTTCACTACGGTCGATGCCGACTCCTGCGGCTTCCTTGATAAGGGGGTCTCCGGTCACATAGCCGTTGTGGTGAAACTGCATTCTGGCTCCATTGCGGTGAAAGTCATTGGGATAAAAGATCACAGATTAGTTCGATATGCGAACACTGCATTCTGTATTCGCAACTGTGATCTATCGTACACGCGAACGGTGAGCTTCGAACAGTCTTTTACGCCCTTAAACAGGAAGGGACGTGGAGCATCACACTCCACGTCCCCGTCGCCGCCCACATCAGCGGAACCTCTATCGAGACTTAGCCAATCCCCCCGAACGACCACGACTCCTGAATGCATGAACAGCAGCGATGCTTCCGCCTATAAGCAAGATGGAAAAAACGGTCAGGCCGATGAAAGCGCCAGGGGCAGCAGCAAATGAATACTTGGAATATTCGAGATCTTTCAACCTATCGTTCATCATCGCCAGATGAGGGAAAAACACAATATAAGTTGCGACACCTGCAACCCCGGCAATAGCCCCGCTAATCGCGCCGGTCACCTGGAGCGGCTTGACGCGAATAAATATTGCTATGGCGGAAAGGGTTGCTGAAACAAGCGACAGAGCCATAGAAATGACCGCCAGGATCAAGACCGGATCCTCAAGCCTCCACACAAAGGCAGGCCCTCCGTGGCCCTCGATGTTAAGAACATAAGCTGGAATGAACATGGTCGCGAATGCCAGGGCGGCGAGACCGGCCACCATGAACGGCATCGCTACAGCCCCTCGCTTCGCCCCAGCAGGCACCGTCTGACCCGCTGCCTCAGCTGGTAATTCTTGAGCTGCCGACCCCGGCACGAACACAGCTGGCCGAATATTCGCTCTGAGATCCCGGCCTTTCAGCTCCATAATAAGCACGAGAACGCTCACCACCAGGAGCAGGCCAAACACAACCAGACCAAAGAATGAACCGAAACCTAGACCAATCATGGTGTCTTCAGTTTCCCAGGATGCTCCAAGTGCTTCAGCAAATCTGCGTATTTCGCTGAGCTTGCCGTTCACTCCAGCAATCCCCACGATGTACGCGGTGAGGCCCATAGCGCCCGCCACGATCCCCACAATCGGGTAGGTCGATAACAACGCTCTTCTACGAGCGAAGAATGCCGCGACCGACACAGCCGCGGAAACGATCACCAGGACCATAGAGATGATCGCAAGTATCGTCGCCTCATGCGGAACTAATTTAGCTTCCTTAATTAAATTGCCCCCCGAGAAGAAACCGACAGAACTTGAGTGGATATCAACCCGTACGCTCACCAAGGGCAAAAACAATGCAACGAGACCGAGAACAGCTAGGCCTGCAATGATTACCGGAAGCCACTCCGACCATCCCTTCGGAAGCACAACGCCCGCACCAGGCTGACCGTACTGCGTCGGGGCATACTGCTGTGGCTGGTGCCCACCGCCTGATTGGGCGTCGATCCATTCCGCGAGTCCCTGATAGCAGTTGGGATGCTGACGCACTACCGCCCGCAGATCGGGACGCGACTGCGCCAGATTCATCAACGTATGTTGATCCAACTGAGGATTGTCACGAACGTCTGCCTCAGTCATTGAAGAAAAATCAGGGGTGCTCATGGCGACCTACCTTGAAGTAATCAACTGTTTCTTTGTGTTTTGTGAAGCTACTGGCGGTTTAACCTGGTCTAAGGCTAACCCAGGTTAAGTGACCATGACCACATTCCGCCACCAAGCTTGTGGCAAGAATGCGTTGAAAAGTATGCGCTGAGAAGTATGGATCGTTAACAAGAGAATGCCCCAGGAGGCATCTTGCCTCCTGGGGCATTCTGCTAACTACTTCTGAGCAGGTCAGTTTGTGCTCTGTGCCTGCTTAATCCACTCCGCCAACGCTGGATAGCAGTTAGGGTGCTGACGGATCTGCTCCCACAATTGAGGCTTAGTCGCGGCAAGTTGCTGCAGCTCAACTGCCGACGCCCCCGCCGGCACCGTCTCACCCGAGGCCTCAGTCGGCGCCTCCTGGCTCTCTTCCTTGGCAGGCTCCTCAGCCGGCGCTACAACTGGTTCCTCAACCGGGGCTACAACTGGTTCATCGACAGGCTCAGCATCTGCAGCCTGCGTTGGCGCCTCGCTAACCTCTTCAGGTGTCTCGGATACCGGCTCGCCAGTAGCAACAGATTCAGGCTCGGACGCAACCGGCTCCGAAACCGCGGTCTCCGAAACCTTCGCCTCACTCTGAGCAGACTCTTCAGAGTCCGGAAGCTTGGCCTCGACGTTCTGAGGCTGCTGGTCCGGCGACTGCCAAGCCGCCCGCTGACCCTGCGCTTGGCCACTGTCCTGCTGCTGGACTCCCTGTGCCTGTTCACCCCGCTGCGGCTCGCCCTGTTGCTGATCATCCTGCGACTGGTCTGACTGTTGTTGGCCAGACTGCTGTTCGCCAGTATGTTGCTGCTGCTGTTGCTGACCGTGCTGGCCCTGCTGTGGGTGCTGCGACTGCTGGGCGTAGCCACCGTACTGGTTGTTCTGGTACGGCTGCTGATTCCAGCCTGCCCCGTTCGAGCCGCCTGCGAAAGCTGGCTGCAGATTCGCGCTGATGCCCTTACCCTTCAGCTCCATGAGAAGCGCAACAACACCCGCCGCAAGGAGTAGGCCGAAAACAACCAGACCGAAGAACGTGCCGAACGCTGGGCCTACCGAAGTGCCCGTGTCCTCCAGGGAATAGCCATACTCTTCAAGCTGCTTACGCGCTTTGTTCGCCTCGGCGCCGACCTGGATGAACATGACGATGTAGGTGATGATGCCCAAAGCGCCTGCCGCGATCCCCGCAATCGGATAGATCAATGGCAGCGGTTTCCTTCGGACAAAGAACGCCACGGCCGGCACAGCTGCGGCCGCGATCACCAAGATCATCGAAATGATCGCAAGCACCTTGACGCCGGCCGGGGCATCAAGAAGCGAACCGGTGTGGCTACCGAACCTACTCTTCGCGCTGACAGCCGGCAAGAAGATCGCAATGAAAGCAAGAACAGCCAAGCCCGCGATGATGACAGGAAGCCACCCTGTCCACTCCTTCGGAAACACAACGCCCGGACGTGGCTGCCCATACTGTGGCTGGCCGTACTGGTTCTGCCCGTACTGCTGGGACTGAGTCTGTCCATCCTGCTGTGGCTGACCGTACTGCTGAGCCTGCTGACCATAGCCAGGGTTGTAGCCCGACTGCTGCTGCGCCGGATACTGCTGGTACTGACCCTGCTGGTACTGATTCTGGCCGTACTGGTTCTGCCCGTACTGCTGCGATTGAGGCTGCCCATCCTGCTGTGGCTGACCGTACTGCTGAGCCTGCTGACCATAGCCGGCGTTATACCCCGACTGCTGCGACGGATTCTGAGCCCCATAACCCTGAGCCCCGTTGCCCTGCGCTCCATAACCCTGGGCCGCATAGCCTTGCGCAGGCTGGCTCTGTTGCGGCTGCTGCTGACCGTACTGGTACTGGTACTGGTTCTGCTGGGACTGGTTCTGCTGTGGCTGCTGCCCGCCAGCTGACTGGCTATCGATCCATTCCGCGAGGCCTGGATAGCAGTTAGGGTGCTGGCGCACCGCCGCGCGCAGATCCGGGCGCGACTGCGCCACATTCATCAGCGTAGTCTGATCCAGTTGGGGATTATTTCTGACGTCTTCCTCAGTCATTGAGGAGTAATCGGAGGTGTTCATGACAACCTAACGTGGCTTCGGAGACAGATCAGTTTGATCTTAGATCAGACCAGCCTGCAGGTTCTAGCTCGGAGAACCTCAAACACCGTTCCGTCCGCACACGCGTACACAATTACGCCGCGAGGGCAAAACGCCCCCGCGGCTACGTGCCTGGTCTTATGTTCCTGGCCCTTGCGGTTCCCCTCCCGGCAGTTCAGTTCCCCCAGCCGGAGGGTCCACAACCGTGACACCTTCTCCAGGTTTCGGCTCGGTACCCTTACCCTGCGGGTCGCGCTTGATGTCACGTTCACCACGTACCGGTGGGAGGTCCTGGCCAGGGCGGGCCTCATCGAACAGCCACTGCTCACGTTCCGGAAGCTTCACCAGATCATGGAAAATCTCTGCGACCTCCGCCTGGTTCAAGGTTTCACGGTCCAAAAGTTCCTTAGCCAAGCGATCCAGGACGTGCCGGTTCTGAGTCAGAATCTGATACGCCTCAGCGTGAGCGTTATCCAGAAGTTGACGGACTTCCTTGTCCACAACCTCAGCCATGCCCTCGGAATAGTCGCGGGTCTGCCCGGCTTCACGGCCCAGGAACGGTTCGCCGCTACCGGTACCCAGCTGCACAACACCCACTTCGGAACTCATGCCGTACTGGGTCACCATCTTCCGGGCCGTCTCGGTGGCCTTCTGAATGTCGTTCGAGGCACCCGTTGACGGATCGTTGAACACGACCTCCTCCGCAACGCGGCCACCCAACGCATACGCGAGCTGATCCAACAACTCCTGGCGGGTTATCGAATAACGGTCCTCCGTCGGCACAACCATCGTGTAGCCCAACGCACGGCCACGCGGAAGAATCGTGATCTTGGTGACCGGAGCCGAATGCCTCAAAGCAGCCGCAACCAATGCGTGGCCACCCTCGTGATAAGCCGTCACCTGGCGCTCATGCTCACGCATCAAACGCGTACGCTTCTGCGGGCCCGCCATCACACGGTCAATCGCCTCATCGATCGCTCGATCATCAATCAAATGAGCGTTGGAACGCGCCGTCAACAGCGCGGCCTCATTCAAAACGTTCGCAAGATCAGCACCCGTGTACCCCGGTGTCTTCTTCGCGACAGCCTCAAGGTCAATCCCATCAACCAGCGGCTTATTGCGCGCATGCACCTCAAGGATCTTCTTACGTCCCGCAAGATCCGGCGCCTCAACAGGCACCTGACGGTCAAAACGGCCCGGACGCAACAAGGCCGGATCCAAAACATCCGGACGGTTCGTCGCCGCAATCAAGATGACGTTGGTGTTCGCATCGAAACCATCCATCTCAACCAGCAACTGGTTCAGCGTCTGTTCACGCTCATCGTTACCGCCACCGATGCCGGCACCACGCTGGCGGCCCACCGCATCGATCTCATCAACAAAAATGATCGACGGCGAAGAACTCTTAGCCTGCTCGAACAAGTCACGCACGCGGGAGGCACCCACACCAACGAACATCTCAACGAAATCGGAACCCGAAATCGAGAAGAACGGAACCCCAGCCTCACCGGCAACAGCCTTAGCAAGCAACGTCTTACCGGTACCCGGAGGGCCATACAGCAAAACACCGCGCGGGATCTTCGCCCCAACTGAAGCGAACTTCTGCGGATGCTGCAAGAACTCCTGGATCTCCCGGAGCTCCTCAACAGCCTCATCCGCGCCAGCCACATCCTTGAACGTGACCTCCGGCATGTCCTTATTGATCATCTTCGCTCGGGACTTACCGAACTGCATGATCTTGCCGGAACCACCTTGGGCGCGCGACATCAGGAACAAGAACAAGCCGAGGATGATGATCATCGGCAACAACAGACCCAACGTGGACAAGAACCAGTTACTGGTCTGCGGGCGGTCCTCGAAACCATTCTCTGGCTCCGCGGCCGCAATCGCCTTAGCGACCTCCGGGCCGCGGGTCACCGAATACTTGAACGTGACCTTCTTACCAAGGTCACGGCCCTCATGCTTGACCGGTTCCGTGGTTTTCAGTTCAACCCGGTTGCCGTCATCATTCAGATCAACACGCGTGACCTTGTTGTCCTCAAGAAGCTTCAGACCAACCGAGGTCGGGACCTCGTTGCGCTGCCCGCTCAACAGAACGGACATACCAACCATGAGTCCAACAACACCCAGAATGACCCAGAAATACCAGGTTTGATACAGCTTCTTCTTAGGCTGAGTCGTCTTGTCCATTGATGCGCTGACGCGCCTTCCTCTTAGCCACAGCCCCTACCCCACCCGTCAAAACCGGCTGTTCTTCAACACGGCCGGCTGTTCAAAGGGGAGCTGCGAACCCGCTTACATACTTCTAACGTTCTAGATTACCTGTCGCCTACCGCGCCAGAATCAACCCGAGGTACTACTCGCTTTGGTACACGTGCGGAGCGAGCGTGCCGAGCGCATCGAGGTTGCGGTACTTCTCTGCGAAATCTAGGCCGTAACCGACCACGAACTCGTTCGGGATGTCGCGGCCCACATACTTGACGTCGATATCGACCTTGATCGCGTCAGGCTTGCGCAGGAACGTGCAGATCTCAAGGGAACGCGGCCCGCGCGACTTCAGGTTGGAGACAAGCCACGAGAGCGTCAAACCGGAGTCGATGATGTCCTCAACGATGAGCACGTCGCGGCCCATGAGGTCAGTGTCGAGGTCCTTGAGGATCCGTACGACACCCGAGGACTGCGTGCCGGATCCGTAGGAGGACACCGCCATCCAATCCATCGAGACGTTCATCTTCAACTCGCGGGAAAGATCAGCCATGATCATCACGGCACCTTTGAGGACGCCGACGAGCAGCAGGTCGCGGCCCTTGTAGTCCTCGTCGATTCTTGCGGCCAGGTCGCGAACCACCTGATCGATTTCCTCACGCGACATGAGTACGTTTTTTAGGTCATCGGCGACGTGATCTGGCTTCACGGACTTCCCCTTTTTACACGATGTGGCGGCCGGCGGCTAGCGATATAGAAAGCCGCTTCCCTCCATGTTTGCACACGATAGTGCTCTCTGCAGGATTTGTGCTCAGATTTATGCGTCCGATGCGCCCGCCGGCGGCCGCCCGATGAACCGGATCACGCTGTGGTTAGGTGTGGTTTTGATGCGGTGAGCGGTAACGTAGCCGTCGAGCTCGATGGGGCCTGCGGAGCCTTCACCTGCAGTGAGGCGTTCGAGTGCCGCTGTGCGTTCTGCGGTGGGAGCACGCCCCCCTACGGTTTGCGCGGCGAAACGCAATACGCGGGTGCGGATGGCTTGCGGCGCGTTTTTCAGCAGGTAACGGTCGAGGTCCCACTGCATCGGTGCCCGCCCTGATGCGCGGGGCCCCTCGAGGACTTCTGGGGTTTCGGTCAGTGCGCACGTTTGGAGTGCGGCTTCGGCTTCGTTATCGAGGTGCTCGGCATCGTGGCGGGCTTGGATTGCGGTGCGAACAAGGTTGGTGAGCGCGCCATCGCCCAGCACTCGCGTGAATTCTGGTAGCAGTTCGAGCCGGACCTTGTTCCGTAGCGCGAATTCGGGGTCCGTGTTCGTGGGGTCTTCCCACGGCTGGACCCCATAAGCCTCACACACCGCCTCGGTATCCTCGCGCCACACCTCCAGGAACGGCCGCAGGAACCGTCCCCGCCGGTCCGGGATCCCAGCTATAGCGCGTGTGCCTGAACCCCGCGCGAGTGCGAGCAGCACCTGTTCAGCCTGATCGTTGGCGGTGTGGGCGGTAAGAACGAACTCGGCCCCAACCTCTTCACGCACCAGTTCAAGCTCGCGATACCGGGCCTCCCGCGCATCGTTCTCTGTGCCTTTACCCGGCACCTCAACACGGCGGACCACCACCTGCTCCACACCCAAAACGCGGCATGCGCGCGCCGCCCCTTCCGCGGCGGCAGCGCTTCCGGCCTGCAACTGATGGTCCACAACCACAGCGGTGAGCCGACCAGTCAAGTCCCCGTCGCGACGCATCTGCCCGCACACCGCGGCGAGCGCGAGCGAATCCGCGCCACCAGACACCGCGAGCACATAATTCAGCCCGCCCGGCAGCCGCTGGCGTAGCGCCTCGCGGGCACGCTGAATCCGCCTGAATACTGCGGGTGGGATGCGTTCGCTACTCATCGTGGCCGGGTTTCGTTCATGGTGACGCTCTATTGGCAGCCGCGCTCTATTGGCAACCGCAGTCGGCGAGCGCGGTGGCCACGGCGTCGGCTGAGGCGCGTGCGGCGTCCAGGTTGCCTTCGACGTCGTTGAAAATGATGGAGAACCCGAGTGGGCGGCCTTCCTTGGTGGTGACGACGCCGGTGAGGGATATGACGTCTGCGAGCGTGCCGGTTTTCGCGAGCACGAGCGCCTTGGTCCTCTTCCCATCCAGGCGGGTTTCCATGGTTCCGTTGACGCCCGCGCGCGGTAGCAAGGATGGCACGAACGCTAGATCACGACGAGCAGGCTGGGTTGCCGAGCCATCGTTGAGGGTCAGCGCCATGACGTCGGCGAGCGTGCCTGCTTGGACGCGGTTTTTGTCTGAGAGCCCGCTGGTGTCTCGCATCACGAGCTCGTTTGTTTCTACGCCGAGTTCTTCGAGGGCTTGTTTAACGCCCTCGATGGCGCCTTGAGTCGAGCCTTCATGCCCGCGTTTGATCCCCACGAGGCGGCCGTATGTTTCGAGGATCACGTTGTCTGAATGCGCTTCGCCGTAGGCGAGTTGTTCACGCACCGTCGCTGAATGCACGGCCGCGAGCTGACCTTCGACGCTGCCGGGCTCAAACGGGTCTACGGCGTCAAAGCCCGGTTTAGTTTTCCCAGACGCCTGCTTGACCTCAACGCTTTTCTTCCCTGACTTCACGGCAGACTGCAGGTGGTCGGTGAACACCTCTAAAGCATGTTCGTCCGGGTTCCGGACCACCGGGGAGGTGTGTGAGGCTTCAGAGCGGCCCGCGTAAAGGGCGATCGGGGCGATCTCGGTGACGTTGTTGGTTGAAACCAGATCATCTGCCCAGTCAGGGTTCAACGCTGGGCCTGTGAACATCCGGGTATCCACACCCACTTTGAGCGAACCATCCGCTTCATCAAGCGCCCCGGAGGCCTTGAGTTCTTTAGCGGTCTGTTCAGCCAACGTCTTCAAACCTGCGCGACCATTCACGGCCTTCGCATCACTTGCGCCCGGGTTGAGCATCACATCGCCACCAGCAACCAGCCACACGACAGGCGCCCCGGAGCCCCGCTTGTCCAGAACGGTCCGCGTGACCCACTGATCCTCCAGCCCCAGCGTGGACACCACCGCGGTACCTGTCAGAACCTTCAAGGAAGACGCCGGGATCAACGCCTCCCCCTCACCAACGTGAGCGACCTGCTTGCCTGTGACCGCATCGACCACTGAAACCTCAACCGTGCCCGGGCTGTCCTCAAGTGCTGCATCGACCTTGCGTTGCAGCACCGCGGCATCCGGGGCCGGCCCCGACGTACTGAACGCCGGGGCCGGCAACTGAGGAACCTCGGCGGTCGCGGCCGGATCATCCGGCCGCCCAAAAAACGCAGACACCACCTGGGTTGCGGCCACCAACAACAGGGCCACAACTACAGGGACAAGGAAGCGACGCGCGGGTCGGGAAGCATTGGTCATCAATGAAATTCTACTTAGCTCACGTCAGTTACCCTTAAACAGAGAACGCCCGCGCGCCGGCAACGCGCGGGACACCCCACCATTTACCCACCACTTAAAGGAGTGCACACATGAAGCATGATGTGACCATCGAAATCCCTGCCGGCTCCCGTGTCAAGTACGAGGTGGACCACGAAACCGGCCGCATCCACTTGGATCGCGTCCTGTTCACCCCTATGCAGTACCCAACCCACTACGGGTTCTTTGACAACACCCTCGGTTTGGACGGCGACCCGCTGGATGCTTTGGTTTACATCCCAGGCGTGGATTTGCACCCAGGTGTTGTGGTTGAGGCTCGCCCGATCGGCGTTTTGAACATGACTGATGACGGCGGTGAGGACGCGAAGGTTGTGTGCGTTCCGTCTGATCCTCGTTTCGATCACATCCAGTCCGTTGAGGACCTGGGCGAGTTCTTGCGCCAGGAGATCGAGCACTTCTTCACTCGTTATAAGGATCTTGAGCCTGGCAAGTGGGTCAAGGTTGAGGGATGGGCTGACCGTGAGGCCGCCGAGAAGGAACTTCAGGAGTCCATCGAACGTTTCAAGGGCTGAGCACCTCTGTTCCATGTGACTTTGACGCAGCAGAACACCCGCGACGTCGGCGATGGCGTGGGTGTTCTGCTGCAGTCACTTAAACGGTCGGTGGGCGATGCCGCGGATGGTTTCGACCGGACCGTGGGCGATGAGGCCGCGGGCCTTATCGCTGACCCCGCCGATGTGGTGTTGGCTGTTCTGACGGGGTTGCGGCCCGGCCCTGACGGTGCCGTGTTCCGGGTGGGGGTCGGTATTGCCGGGGTTGATGCACACGATGCCGCGGCGGCTCGGTCTCGGGTGGCCGTTGAACGTACGGTGCGGGCCACGGTGCCCGTCGCGGTTGAGGCCGGACCGGCGGGTATAGCGCTCGATGGGCTACCCACCGCGCCGGAAACCGCTGCCGCCGCTGAGGGCGCGCTCGTCCTCTTAGGGGACGTGATCTCACGCCGCTCGGCCGCCGACTGGGCGGTCATTGACTTACTTCTCCCTGGTGTGCGTGGCCAACAGAAGGCCGTAGCCGAGGCTTTAGGGGTCACCGTTCAAGCGGTATCGCAGACCATAGCGCGCGCCCGCTGGCGCGAAGAAGTAGCGGGCCGCGCCTCAGCTGAGCTCCTGTTACGGCTCGCAGAGACCCTCGTCTAACATGCGGGTGGGTCAGCAGCGGCTGGGCCGGCAACACCGGGGCTACACGGCTGGCCCTATTCTGCGACTACGCGGAAGGTCGTTACTTTCGCGTCTTGCGCACCGCGCACGTATCCGGTGGGCGAGGTCGCTACGGCCTGCAGGAACGAGACGATCTCTTGCGTGATTTCCTCGCCCGGCAGAACGTTCGGGATGCCTGGCGGGTAAGCGGCCAGGGTGTCCGCGCTGATCCGGCCCACCGCGTCCTGATCTGAAACCACGTCGAAAGCGTCCGCGAAGTAGGCATCGCGCGGCAGCAGCCGCATAGTTCCGGCTTTCGGGAGCTCGGGGAAACGCTCCTCAGTACCGGGCTGTTCCGCGGTACCGCTGAGCGCGTCAACTGCATGGCCTGGGGTGGTTGCTTCCCAAGCGTCCGTTGCCGCAACCACCGAGTTACCGGAAGCAACCGGGATGTCAGCGGAATCGGCGTCGACATTCGGGCTCTGCGCGGCATCAGCTACAGCACGCAGCGCCTCGAGGGTCCGGTCAACCGCAGGGGTAGCCAGGGCACCGAAGATGATGACGATGGTCGTGGCAGTGGACATTTCGCAGTAGACGTCGTGGTCCGCGATGAGCCGCTGACGCACCCAATGGCCCGTATGCCCCAAACGGGATACATCCACGGGGATGCGGAGCGTGTCGATCTCATGGATGTCCGCGAAACCACCGAAATCATCAGAAAGAACACGGAAACGATCATCCTCACGTAGCGCCTCGCGTAGCTGTTCGGCACCACGCAAGGCGCTCTCGATGCGGTCACGGCCGTTGATGAGGCCTTGGCGGGCCACGTCCAGAGAGCCCTTCAGGATGTTGGAGGCCGAGGTCGAGCCGGTCATCGTGTACGCGCGTTCAACGAACGGCTCGAGCTTTCGCGCCAACGGCCCGTGCCCCAAATGCAGCATCGCTGATTGGGTGAGCGAACCAACGAGCTTATGCGTCGAAGAAATCACGAGGTCCGCACCGAGCGCCACCGGCGAGCCGGGCAGATCCGGGTGGAAACCGAAGTGCGGGCCCCACGCGCCATCCACGATGAGTGCTGCATCGTGTGCGTGCGCAACCTCAGCGAGCCCCTCGACATCGGCAACCGCACCGAAATAGCTCGGCGAAACCACATAGACGCTATCGACCTTCTCACCGGCCTGGGCCTGTGAAGTGAGCGCCTCATCGAGCGCTTCAGGGGTCAAGCCGTGCGTGACGCCGTTGCGTGAATCAACGTTCGGGACAACGAAAGACGGCATGAGCCCCGCCAGCAGAATCCCGTCGGTGAAGCTCGAATGCATAGCACGCTGAACCATGACGCGCTCACCGAGCGCTCGCACCGCGATCGCGGCGGTGCGGTTGGCCTGGGACGCGCCGTTGGTCATGAACCACGTGCGGGAGGCACCCCACGCCTCAGCGGCGAGCTCGAGCGCCTCATCGAGCGGGGTGTTTTCGCCTAGGTCGATGCCGTCGGTCATCGGTGGAACATCGAGCGCTACACCTTGGGCGCCCATGAAGTCCACGAGCTCCGGATACGAACGCTCAGCATCACACGCATGGCCGGGCACCATGACCTGGAGGGTGTCGCGCTGGGCATACTCAAGGAGGGCATGGCCGAACGGGGCACGATGCTGTGCTGGGTTTCCGCGGGCGATGTCGCCAACCTCGCGGGCGGTCTTCTGGAGGTCAGATCCCGGCTTGCGCATAAAGGTTTCCTTGAGCATAACCTCTATGAAAACATGCGAAATCTATGCTGTGAACGGGTCATTTTTCTATATCCCTCTATACTCAGTATGGAGCCGGCCCTCGGTTTAACCAGTTCTAGGGTCAGCCAGCTCTAGGGTCGCCACATTCCAAACTCAGCAAGCTCTAGGTGACCCAGCTTTAGGGCGCTCCACTCTCACTTCCAAAGACGATAGAGGCAGGTTCATGCTCGATACGCGGCAGTTGCAGGCCCTGGATGCGATAGCTCGTCACGGCTCGGTGGCTAAGGCGGCGCGGGCTTTGGGCTGGTCGCAGCCCACGGTTGATCATCACCTGGGTAATCTTGACCGCGCTGTGGGTGCCCCGCTCACGGTGCGCGATACGCGCGGTACACGGCTCACACATGCGGGTGAGCTCATGGCGGAGCGCGCCGCGGAGATCCTCGCGTTGTCTGATTCCGCGCTGCGCGACACCCGGGATCTTGCTCGTCTGGGCCGTACTCGCCTCACGTTGGGCCTCTTCCCTACCGCGGCGGCGCGGCTTCTGCCCTCGATTGTTCGTAGCGCTGAGCAGCTGGGTTTCGAGGTCGAGCCAACCTTGGAGGAAAGCCCGGACTTGATCCAGCGCATCAACCGCCGCGCCTTGGATGCCGCGATCATTTACGCGGTGGACGGCTATCCGCTCTCGCTTGGGCCGCGCGCCCTACGTATTCCGCTGTATGAGGACGAACTTTTACTCGCGGTCCCCACAGACCATTGGGCGGCTGGGCTGAGTGTTGTCCGCGCTCAAGACCTGGTTCCGTTGGCTCAAGAGAAGTGGGCTTTAGGCACCAAAGAGGGTGACCCTATGGATCAGGTGGTCATGGACGTGTTCTCTGACGCCGGGCTCCAGCTCAATGTTTCCACGCTGCGCACCGATGATCTTCCATCCCTGCTTGGCCTGGTAGGGGCAGGGCTTGCGGTGGGTTTGATCCCGCTCCTTGCGCAGCACATGGCCAACGACGACGTCGCACTCGTTCCGTTTGATAACGCACGTTTCGCGCGCCATCTGGAGCTGGTGGCTCCGTGGGCACCCGGGCATACGGGGCATGCGGCGAAGCGGCTGGAGGCCGCTGTCCGCGGCGCCATCGCCGAAGTCGAGGACTAAAGCAGCGAGTTGAGGACGTCGGCGAGCCCGTGCTCGTCCACATGGCCTGTGACTTCACCGGCGGCGGCGCGGACTTCTTCGACTGCTTGGCCCATGGCCACGCCGCGTCCGGCCCAGGCGAGCATTTCGATGTCGTTGCGGCCGTCCCCGACCGCCACGGTCTTTTCGATCGGGAAGCCAAGCCGTGAACGTAGCGCTTCGAGTGCGGAGCCTTTCGTGACGCCGTGGGCTGCGATGTCGAGCCACGCGGACCAGCCGACCGCATAGGTCACCCCGGATAGGCCGATGCCTTCGACGGCGCGGCCGAAGTCCTCAGCGGTTGAGTCGGTTGAGAACACGACGAGCCGCACCGCATCGGCTTGCATCATCTCCTCTAGGCTCACGCCGCGGGCTTGGACGCCGAAGCTGGCGTCTTGGAAACGTTCGGTTGAGAGGAAGTCTCCGGTGTCTGTTTCGATGGCGAACTTCGCTACCGGCAGGGCTTCCTGGAGGGCCCTCAGTGCGGGTTCCGGGTCGAAGGTTCTCCGGTCGACAACGGAGAACCCGCGCGAATACGTGGGGTCGAGTTGGGCTGTGACCCCACCGTTGGAGGAGATCACGTGGCCTTTATCGATGCCTAAGGCTTCCGCGACCGGCAAGGTTGCTGGAAGCGAGCGGCCGGTAGCGATGATCACTTCGTGGCCCGCCCGCCTCACTGCGTGGACGGCCTCACGGACGGGTTCGAAGAGTTCACCTGAATGGTCAACGATGGTGCCGTCTACATCCAGGCAGATCATGTACCGACTGTGCTCAGGGTTCCCAGTCTCGATTGTCTCAACCTTTGTCATCTCAAGCTCACTCATTTCAACCTGCTCTTTCAGCGGGGTTTCGTTATTGGGCGGGCCCTCAAGGTGATGGTGCGTCTTCAGCGCTGGATGGGTTCGAGTTTTTCCATTCCGCCCATGTATGGGCGCAGGACTTCTGGGATGGTCACGGAGCCGTCGGCGTTCTGGTGGGTTTCGAGGATCGCGACGATCCAGCGGGTGGTTGCCAGCGTCCCGTTCAGTGTTGCTACGGAGCGGGTGCCTTTGTTCTTGCCTTCGACGTCGGTGACGCGTTCGCGGATGTTGAGGCGGCGGGCCTGGAATGTGGTGCAGTTCGATGTGGAGGTCAGTTCGCGGTAGGTTCCTTGGGTTGGTACCCAGGCTTCGCAGTCGAATTTGCGTGCCGCACTGGTTCCGAGGTCGCCTGCCGCGGTGTCGATGACGCGGTAAGCGAGCCCGAGGGACTGCAGCATTTCTTCTTCCCAGGCGAGCAGTTGTTCGTGGAGTTCTTCTGCTTGTTCTTGCTGGCAGTAGACGAACATTTCGAGTTTGTTGAACTGGTGTACGCGGATGATGCCGCGGGTGTCTTTGCCTGCGGAGCCGGCTTCGCGGCGGTAGCAGGTGGAGTAGCCGGCGTATTTGAGGGGGCCGGCGGTGAGGTCGAGGATTTCGTCGGCGTGGTAGCCGGCGAGTGCGACTTCGGATGTTCCGACGAGGTAGAGGTCGTCTTTTTCGAGCCGGTAGATTTCGTCGTCGTGTTCGACGTCGAAGCCGGTACCGCGCATGGTTTGTGGGCGTACGAGAGTTGGGGTGATGATCGGCTCGAAGCCGTTGCGTAGCGCGAGGTCCATACCCATGTTGATGAGCGCCATTTCAAGGCGTGCGCCTACTCCTTTGAGGAAGTAGAAGCGGGAGCCGGATACTTTCGCGCCGCGTTCCATGTCGATGGCCCCGAGAATTTCACCGAGTTCGAGGTGGTCGCGTGGCTCGAATCCTTCGGCGCTAAAGTCGCGTGGGGTTCCTACGGTTTTGAGGACGGTGTAGTCGTCTTCGCCGCCGGTTGGGATGCCGTCGATGATGAGGTTGGGGAACGATGCGGCGATCGTATCGCGCTGTTCTTGGGCTGTGTTGGCGGCGGCTTCTGCTGTTTTGACTTGGCCTGCGAGTTGTTTCACGCCTTCGAGGAGGGCTTGTTTTTCTTCGCCTGTGGCTTGGGCGACTTTTTTGCCGAACGCTTTTTGTTCTGCTCTCAGTGTTTCGAACTCGGCGAGCGCGCTGCGGCGTTCGGCGTCGGCCGTGAGAACGCGATCGACGAGTTGTTCGTCGGCTTCGCGGGCGCGTTGGGATGCACGGTATTTCTCTGGGTTTTCGGCCAGGTCTTTCAAGTCGATCATGGTTATAAGCCTACCTGTCACGGTCTTCTTGACGGGTTTGTTGTGTCTTATGTGGTTCACAGGATGGTGGCTTGGTCGGTAATCTATGGGGACGGCACGTTTGTGTCTGTTTGTGGTTGTTGTAGTGGAAGGTTTTGGTGGGTTCGTTGGTTCAGCCTGCGGTGATTTTGAATGGCGGTAAGCCCGGTTTGGAGGCCATCCGCGATGAGTTCCGTGAGGTTGCGCTGGCGGAGGGTATTGCGGAGCCTTTGTTTTTTGAGACGACGGAGGATGATCCGGGGGCTGGGCAGGCTGCGGAGGCGTTGGCTACGGGCGCTGATCTGATTGTTGTTGGTGGCGGTGACGGTACGGTTCGGTTGGTCGCTGAGTATTTGGTGGGGCGTGGCGATGTTGAGTTAGCTGTTTTGCCGTTGGGGACGGGTAATTTGTTGGCCCGGAATGTGGGTATTGATCCGGACGATGTTTCAGGCGCTATCCGTACGGCGTTGTTGGGGGAGACGTATCGGGTGGATGCCTTGCGGGTTGAGTTGGTGGGCCCGGATAAGTCTGTGGATTCGCAGTTGAGTTTGGTCGCTGCTGGTGTGGGGATCGATGCGGAGGTCATGTCGAACACGAATTCCCGGTTGAAGAGGCTGATTGGTCCGGGGGCTTATGTTGCGGCTGGTTTGCAGCGGTTAGCGGGTTTCCCTAAGGAGGCTCGTGTGCGGATTGATGATGGTGCGTGGGAGACGGTTGATTTCCGCACGATTGTGATGGCGAACGCTGGCTACATTCAGGGTGGTATCGAGTTCGCGCCGGGTGCTTCGATGTCTGATGGTGTGCAGGATGTTGTGTTGTATAGGCCGCGTACTGCGTTGGGGTGGTCGATTGTGGGTGTGAAGACGTTGTGGCATAAGCGTTTGCGCACCCGGTTGATGGCGCATGTTCAGATGCGGAAGATTTCGGTGCGTCCTTTGAAGCCGGTGATGGCTCAGATTGATGGTGACCCGGTGGGTAAGGTCACGACCATGACGACTGAGGTTGTCAAGCATGCGCTGACTTTGCGGGTTCCGCGCCCTGTGGATCGGTGTGCTCCTGGTGGGGATTTGCTTGCGATGCTGCCGCGCGGTTTCCGTAAGGCCCTGAATTCTCTGCGTAGTTAGGCGACTACCTCGCCTGGTTGCCGTCTGTTTGGGTGGCATCGGCCTGGTTGCCGCTTGTCAGGATGTCGTTGAGCCAGGCGTCGGCGGCTTGATAGGCCTCGGGGGTTGCGTGTGGTGGAACGTTGACGACTATCGGGGTTGCGGATGGGTAGGAGCCGAGGAAGCGGATGTAGGTGCTGATGCGGTGGAGGCCGTGGAGCACTTCTACGACGCGGGGTTCGCTGATGTGGCCTTCGAGGTCGATCGAGAAGAAGTATTGGCCAAGTCCCAGGCCTGTGGGGCGGGATTCGATGCGGGTGAGGTTCACGCCGCGGGTTGCGAAGTGGTCGAGGATTTCACGCAGGCCGCCGGGGCGGTCGTGGGTGAGTTCGACGACGATGGTGGACTTATCGGACCCGGTCGGCCCTGGGATGCGGCCGGGTTTTTGGAGCATGACGAAGCGGGTGACCGCGCCTTGGTTGTCTTCGATGCCTTCAGCTAGGACGTTGAGGTTGTGGCGTTGGGCGACCAAGGGTGAGCAGATTGCCGCTTGGTAGGCGGGGTTGTCTTCGAGGAGGCCGAGCGCGCCTGCCGCGGTGGATGATGCGGGCAGAAAGTTGACCTCCGGGATCGCGTTCTGCGCCCATTGCCGGCATTGGGCCCACGCGTGGCCGTGGGTTGAGATGGTGCGGATCTGGTCGAGGGCGTTGATTTCTGGCAATGCGGCGAGCTGGAAGGTCACGGGGATCACGGCTTCTGCGACGATGTGGAGCGAATCCCCTGCGGCGATCGCATCGAGGGTCGCGGAGACCCCGCCCTCAACGGAGTTTTCGATCGGCACAACGGCCGCATCAACCTCACCTGTGCGAACTAGCTGGAGTGCTGCGTCCACGTTGGTGGCCGGGATCCGGTTGTGTTCCGGTTCCGCGGCGGGCCCCGGCAGTGTCAGGAGGGCTTGTTCGCAGAAGGTTCCGGCTGGTCCCAGATAGGTGTATTTCACGCTCACTCTGTCCTTATATAAGCAATCCGACATACAACGCCTGTGTATGCCTTGGTGGACATACACAGTTTGGTATGCATGCACGGTTTGGTAGGCATGCACAGTGTTGTCTCATATCCGGCGCTGCCCTATTTGATGCGCGGGGTTTCTCCGTTGTCGCTTTCGATGGGTTTGCCGGCATCAAGCCATGCGCCGGACCCACCAGCGATGTTGAAGACGCTGTAGCCCTGGTTCGCGAGCCAGCCGCAAGCCTGCATCGAACGGCCACCGGTGCGGCACACGATGTAGAGGTCCTCATCCGGATCGAGCTCTTCGTAACGCTGCATGAGTTCGCTGAGTGGGAGGTGGCGTGCCCCGACGATATGCCCTGCGTCCCATTCGTCTTGTTCGCGGACATCGAGGATGGCTGCACCATCTGGGACGTCGCTGACGCTGACGTTTTCGAAGAGGTCTGACATGCTGTGCTCCTTGCTGACGGTGTCCCGGTAGCTGTGTTGCGTGCCCCGGAAACTGTGTGTCCGGGTGCCGGTGGTTCCCAGCCTACAGATTTCTCACTGTATCGAGTCTCTCTGTGCGATTTGTTTTCAGGGTGGTGTTAGTTTTCGTGGCGTTCGTGTGACGTGGTGGATATGGGTTGGCATCATGGGTGTATGAGTTTTGAGATTCCAGAAGCGTTGTCTGGTGTTCCGCGCAGGGTTGATGATGGTTTGCCGTTGGCCGTCCAGTTGAGAAACAGCTTGCTTGCGGGCGAAGTTTCCGCGGTTGAGCTTGCCCACGATGTTGCTGAACGGGTGCGGTCTAAGAACCCTGACCTGAACGCTGTCGTGACGTGGGATGAGGACATGTTGCTGGCGCAAGCGCGTGAAGCCGACGATGCGCTGGCTGGTTACCGGGACTCATCCGGCAGCCCGGCCGACGGCGCTAACTCCAGCGGCAGTGACTCTACGGGCGGTGACTCAGCGTCATCGTCTTCAGCGACCTCAGCGGCTTCCCTGGGTAAGCGGGTTCCGCCGTTGCTTGGCTTGCCGATGGGGTTGAAGGATGGCCTCGATATTGCCGGTCTGCCTACTACGTATGGTTCCGCCTCGATGGACCATGTAGTGGCGGGCGAGGATGGGCTACATGCTGCGCGTTTGCGTTCAGCTGGGGCGAATCTGTTTGCTAAGACCTCGGTTCCGGAGTTTCTGCTTTCGTGCCATTCGGAGAACCCGATCCTTCCGCCGGCTAAGAATCCTTTGGATGTTTCCCGGACTCCGGGCGGTTCTTCGGGTGGGTCTGCGGCGGCAGTTGCTGGCGGTTTGATGCCGGTCGCTCCGGGTAGTGATGGTGGGGGTTCGGTTCGCATTCCGGCTTCAGCCACCGGGCTGATTGGTCTGAAGTTGGGCCGCGGCGCGATGGTCGAAGACATCACGGATGAAACCGGTGCGGCGTCACCGATCGACCGTTGGGGTGCTCCGAAGCTATCGGTCACTGGCCCGTTGGGTCGAGATGCACGGGATGCCGCGTTGATGCTGGATGGATTGCTTTTTGACCGTTCGCGGCTGGCCGCTGGCCATTCCGCTACCCCGGCGCTGGATTCCGTAGAAGCTGCGTTGGACCATTCGGAGGGCCTGGCTGGGTTGCATGTGGGTTTCACGCGCACCAGCGCTTTCGATTCCGCGTTGCCGGTTGAGATTTCTGCTGCCGCTGAGGCCGCGTTTGCGCGGGCTTGCGCGGTTCTGGAGCGCCTGGGTGCCGATGTCGAGGAGTCCCCGTGGCAGGCCCCGAGTGATTATGACGAAACTTTCCGGAAGGTGTGGACGGCCTGGTTGGGGCGCACTCCGATCCCGTATGAGGACAAGCTGGGCGAGTTGGCGGCATCGTTCCGCGCGGAGGCGCAGGCCCGCTCAGAGAACGAACAAGAACGGGCCAACGAGCGGCTTCTGGAGATCGGTGGTTCGATGTCCACCGCGTGGGGTTCCTTCGATGTCGTGGTGACTCCTGCGATGGCTGAAACCCCGCCGCCGCTCGGTTATTTCATCGACAACGATGCCGAGACGGACTACCGCTTACAGTGCCTGTATACCCCGTACACGTCGATGGTGAACGTGGCTGGGGTTCCGGCCGTGACGGTTCCGGTGGGGTGGACCCCTGATGGGTTCTCGATGTCGGCTCAGTTGATTGGCCGGATGGGTTCGGAAGTCCACCTGTTGTGCATCGCGGCTCTCATGCAACGCGAGTTGGCCTCAGCCGGCCTGATCTAGCTCCCTACAGCAGCTCTTTGAGGAGCTTCGATTTGGTTCCCTTATATGGCGGGTAGGCGACCCGCAGGGTATCGAAGCGCAGCGGCTTGGAGAGGGTTGGGCGGTCTTGGCTGAACTCGTCGAAGCCGGCTTTGCCGTGGTACTGACCGATCCCGGAGGCTCCGATGCCGCCGAATGGTAGGGACGGGATCGCTAGTTGGATCACGGTCGCGTTGATGCACACCCCGCCTGCGCGCACGTAGTCTTCGAAGATCCGCTGGAGCCCTGCCTTGCCTGAGAACAGGTAGGCGGCCAGCGGGTCTGGCCTGTCTTCGATGAAGTCGAGGGCGTCATCGAAGGTTTCCACCGTGATGATCGGCAGGATGGGCCCGAAGATCTCTTCTTGCATCACGGGCTGGTCCGGCTCAACATCGGCAAGCACGGTCGGGGCGATGTAGCGGTCTTCAATATCGGTGGTTCCGCCGGTGACCACGCGGCCTTGGTCGAGGAAGCCTTTAAGGCGTTCTGCGTGGCGTGTGGTGATGATGCGTGGATAGTCCGGGGATTGTTGCGGGTCTGTCCCGTAGAACTGCTGGATCGCGGCCGGCAGTTCTTTTTCCAGCGCCCGGCTCACGCGTGAACCCACCGCGAGAATGTAGTCCGGTGCCACGCATGTCTGCCCGGCGTTCATGAACTTGCCGTAGGCGATGCGGCGTGCCGCGGTCTTGATGTTGCCGTCCACAACCACTACGGGGCTCTTGCCCCCGAGTTCGAGTGTGCACGGGGTCATTTGTTCGGCTGCGGCACGGTAGACGATGCGCCCCACTTTTTCTGAGCCGGTGAAGAAAATGTGGTCCCACTGTTCCTTCAGTAGCTCTTGGGTTTCCTCTGCCCCACCGTTGATGACGGCCACGGTGCGGTGGTCAAGGTATTTAGGGATCAGTTCAGTCAGGATCTGTGCTGTGGCTGGCGCGAGTTCGCTCGGCTTGATCACGGCGCAGCAGCCCGCCGCGAGCGCTGCTACGAGTGGGGCGAGCGTGAGGTTCACGGGGTAGTTCCACGGCGAGATGATGAGCACGAGCCCTTTAGGCCGCGGCATCACGGTGGCTGATGCTGGCGCGAGCGCGATGGGTGAAGATACTTTGCGGCGCATCATCCAGTCATCGAGGTGGCGGCGGGCGTGCGCGATTTCGCCTTCAACAACCTGCAGCTCGGCCACGGAGGATTCGGTTTCAGACTTACCGAGGTCTTGCGCGAGCGCTTCGAGTAGTTCCTCGCGGTTTTCAGCGAGCATCGCCTCGAGAGCATCGAGTTGAGCGATCCTGAAGCGACGCACGTGAGCGATCCGGGAGAGCGCGCCTTCGCGCAGGTGCGCCACGGTCTCCTGGATCCCGCGGTTCTCCGCGTCGTCTGGGGCGGTACGGATGCGGGCGGCGTTCTCGGGAGTCTGATTGGTGGCCATCATATTTCGATCCTATGGGGTGGGTATCGGCCGGCCAAGGACATCTGAGTTACGAGTTAGTTTCTTCGCGTACTGAAGAGTAAGATACTCGTTCAGCCCCACATGTTTTAACGGTGCCATTTTTGGCGCCATTCAGGAAGTTCCATGCCCAAGAAAAGCAAGCCTGTGTTCAGTTGGACTGTGCACGGCGATGGCCGCACGGTTTCACCGAATACAGCTGTTGCCCCGGATGAGCGCCTCCACTGGCCGCAGACTATCGGCATCGGTGTTCAGCATGTCATGGCGATGTTTGGAGCCACGGTTCTAGTTCCGGCTCTCACGGGCTTCCCTGTCACCACAACACTGTTGTTCTCGGGGCTTGGAACCATTATTTTCTTGTTGGTTACGGGCAACCGGATCCCGAGTTATCTCGGTTCTTCGTTCGCGTTCATTGCGCCGGTCAGCGCTGCGATGGGGCCTGGCCGGGACAACTTCGGTGCGGCACTCGGTGGTGTGCTTGTTACGGGTTTCGCTCTGTTCTTGGTGGGCGTAATTGTCAACCGTACCGGTACGGGCTGGATTCACGCGCTCATGCCGCCGGCGGTCATGGGGACCATCGTCGCGCTCATCGGGCTTAACCTTGCCGGTTCGACCGTGCCGAAAATGAAGGAATACACGCTCACGACCTTCAGCACGATGGCCGCGGTAGTAATCTGTTCGGTTCTGTTCCGCGGAATGTTGGGACGGTTGTCGATCCTGTTGGGCATCGTGATCGGCTACCTCGTGGCACTGCCTCAGGGCGAGATCGACTTCGCGCCCGTCAAGGAGGCCGCGTGGGTTGGTTTGCCAGCGTTCCACACCCCGACGTTTGATCTGCACGTGATCCTGCTGTTCCTGCCGGTTCTGTTCGTCCTGATCGCGGAGAACGTGGGCCACGTCCGCACCGTGGGCGTCATGACGGGCAAAAGCTACGATCACCTCAACGGTAAAACCCTGATGGGTGACGGTATTGCGACCATGCTCGCAGGCTCTGCTGGCGGCTCGGGCACCACGACCTATGCAGAGAACATCGGCGTCATGGCTTCCTCGCGAGTGTATTCCACCGCGGCGTATTGGATCGCTGGTTTCGTGGCGATCGTGTTGTCTTTCATGCCTAAATTCGGGGCCGTCATCGCAACCATCCCTCCGGGCGTGCTCGGCGGGGCGGGCATCGTGCTCTACGGGATGATCGGGATCATGGGTGCCCGCATCTGGGTTCAAAACCAAGTGGATTTCGGCAACCCGATCAACCTCATGACCGCGGGCGCGGGCCTCATCATCGCGATCGCACTCAACGGCGGCGATAACGTCCTGATGATCGCGGGCCTGACGCTGGACGGGATCGCGTTGGGAACCATCGCAACCCTGCTGATTTATCACGTGATGCGAGGAATTGCGTTGTGGCGTAAGACCGTCCCCACCCACGTAGACGAGCCTCAAGGCGCCCAGCCAGGCAAGCTAGGCTAGTAGATCCGAGAGGTACACAAGAAGGCCGGGCCAACCTAAGATGGTACAGATATGAGTGAATGGGAAGACACCTGGAAAGCCGCAGGGTGGAAAGACACTGCCCGCGGCTGGATTCAGCGTGCTCTCGACACCCTCGGTATCGAGTGTGTAGCCCGCCTCAAACCTGTCACAGCAACCCTCGCGGCGGCCGTCTACAGCATCGATACACCCGAGGGGACCATCTATTTCAAGGCCACCGCTCCCGCGCGAGCCGCGGAAGCGACGCTGTCAGCACATCTGGCCGCCGTCACGAAAGGCCACGTCCCCGTCCCCATCGCGGTTGAGCCCGAACAAGGCTGGATCCTAACCCCCGGCATCGGAACCCCGCTCTCCGACCTCATGCCGCAACGGCAACACGGCAAGCGCCGCAGCTCCACGCTGAGCCCTAAAGATGCCGAAGCAGCCACCAAACTCATTGGACGGGTACTGACCGAGGCATCGGATCTGCACCAGGCCACGGCCACCAGCCAGGACCGCCTCATGAACCTCGGAGCGCTCGCCTACACCGATGAGTCCTGGCCAGACCTGTACACAGACGCGCTCGACATCCACGAGAGCATGCCGGACTACCACCCGCTATGGATCGAGCCCACAACCCTGGACTTCCTCCGGCGTGAATCACGTCACCTCAAGGACGCCTCCGCCGCGCTCGCCTCGACCAAGCTCCCCCTGGTCTATAACCAGCTCAACCCGGAAAGCAGAAGCATCCTGCTACCGGACTCCCACCGCAACCCCATCATGTTCGTTGGCTGGAGCGGGGCAACCTTCACCAACCCGCTGCTCGCGATCGCAGGGATCGCGCTGGAACTCGGCAACGTGCTACGCACAGAACCACTCCAGGAACCGATGCGCTCCCTGCTGGTCAACTACATCACCCCACTCGCCGCGGACTCCCCTGTTTCACCAGAGAACCTGCTGGACTACCTCATCCCAGCAACCCTGCTTGCGCACGTGCGGAACTATCTGGCGCTCATGGAGCTCATGCGTGACGCCCCGCCTGAAACCCAAACGAAATACGCAGGCGAACTCCGCGCACTCCTGCACTACGCGGTCGATTCAGACCCACGCCACCACAACCACCGCGCCAATGGAAATAGCGCCCGCGCAAACGGCGCTGGCAGGAACGTCGCCCGCGGGAACGGTGATGGCGGGAACAGCGACAACCGGAACGGAAACAGCAGGAACAACGCTAGTAGGAGCGGGGCTAGCAGAAACGGGCGCCGCCACGGGCGCCGGTCGGCTCTAAGCTAAGCGTTTCAGGACCCGTTCAATCTCAACAGCAACCGAGTCCTCGTGCACTGGGCCAACCACACGATCCGCGGCGTCCGCCACCACCTGGTAATCCGGGCCCACCGCAACACCCGTGCCAGCCCACGCGAGCATCGGGATGTCATTAGGCATATCCCCAAACGCCCACACATCCTCACGCGCAACCCCCAAAGACGCCGCGAAATCACGCAAACGTGCCGCCTTATCAACCCCCGGGGCTGACATCTCAAGCAACGCGACATCAAACGCTGAATGCGTCATCGTCACAACATCATCCACGGCACGCCCCACAACCGCGGCGAACTCCGAAGCCTTACCCGAGGGCCGCTTAGCCAAAAGCTTCACAGTACGCTGAGCAACCGCCGCATCGAAATCCAGACCCGAATCCGAAACACGCGCGCCCGCATCAACAAAACCCGCGCGAGCCTGAGCTGGAATGAACCCCGGCTCCGCAACAATCCCCTCCAACGTCTCTGCCGCGAACAATGCATCCGGAGCCGCACGCAGAATCCGCTCCCGCGCCTCACGCATCGCAGCCGCATCAATCTCCGCAGCATCCACCACCACGCCACGCGAATCATCGAACAAAACAGCGCCGTTATAGGCGATCACCGGCCCCAGATCACCCAAACGCTCACGCACCGACCCAAGCCACCGCAACGGCCGCCCCGTCACCAAAACCACGTGCACACCCGCGGCACGCGCGGCGTGCAAAGCCTCAACAGTACGGTCAGACATCGTCCCATCACGACGCACAACCGTCCCATCCAGGTCAGTCGCCAAAAGCTTCACAGCAACACCCCCTCCCTGCCGCCATCCGCCACCGGACCAACAACACTCAAAAGCTGCTCACGCGAGGGCCCATCAGGCCCCTCAGACTCAACCGCCAACGCACCCGCCGCCAACGCGACATCTAACAGACGCGAAACCTGTCCCTCAGACAAGCCCTGCACCCGCTCAGCCGCACCAATACCGCCACAACCGGCATCCACCAAGGCAGAAATCAACGCAGCCATTACAGCGTCCCCTGCACCCACCGTGTCCACCACATCAACCGAATGAGCCGCACGCGTCACAAGATGCTCGTGAGTCATAGCCAACGCGTCACTACCCCCGCTCGTCACCACAACAAGCGAAGGGCCCATCGAAAGCCACCTACGCGCCGTATCAACAGCAGGGCATTGCGGATACAGCCACTCCAAATCCTCGTCAGAGGCCCGCACCACATCAGCCAGCGCAACAACCTCCTCGATACGCTCAGCCTCGACCTCACGGGTCCCCGCCGTATCAGGGCGCACATTCGGATCAAACGTCACCAGCGCACGCCCACGGGCCGCCCGCATCGCGTTCAACACGGCGAAGCGCCCCGGATCCAACGAAACCGCAAGCGAGCCCGAATGAACCACCGACGCGTCAGTCGCCAACGCAGCCAACTCATCATCAGCCGGGCCTAGATCCCACGTGAGTGACTCAAAAAGATAATCCGCCTGACCATCGGAGTCCACCTGGCCGCGCGCAACAGTCGTGGCTCCACGCAAAGGCGGAGTGAAGACCTCAACGCCCTCACGCGCCAACGTCTCCAAAACAACGTGCGCGGCATCGTCATCACCCAGACGCGTCGCAAACGTCACCTGGGCCCCGTAACGGGCCAAACCCATAGCGACGTTCAGCGGCGAACCGCCTGTGTACGCCGCAACGCTGCCGTCAGTCTTTTGAAGAATATCGACGAGCGCCTCACCGATCACCAACATGCCAGTATCCCTGTAACCATCACTCACCGTCTTGGTTACCGACCCGGGAACTGAGCGGTCTGCTTATCCACGAAAGCCTGCCGCCCTACACGCGAATCCTCAGAACCGAACACGGCAGAGAACGCGCCCAACTCAACATCCAAACCATCACGGACCGTGAGCGCATCCGCCTTGGCCATCGTTAGCTTAGCTTGGGCAACAGCAACCGGGGAGCGCTGTGCAACCGAAGCAACCAGCTCATCAGCGCACTCAAGCAGCGCATCCTTATCTGGGCACACGCAGTTGACCAGGCCGACCTCCAGAGCACGCTGTGCGCGCAACGGGTTACCCGTCAGGATCATCTCGCGAGCCACACCCAACGGGACGCGGCGCGGCAAACGCACACAGCCGCCGAAACCCGGGATGATCCCCAACGTGATCTCAGGTTGGCCGAACGAGGCGTTCTCAGACGCGATGATCCAATCGCACGCCAACGCCAGCTCGCAGCCGCCACCGAGCGCGTGACCGTTCACCGCAGCGATCACCGGAACCGGCAACGCCTCCAACGCGAGCGTGACCTGATGCATCGACTCGGCGTAGGCGCGTGCTTCTTCTGAGCCGTACTCGCTCATCTCAACGATGTCGGCCCCTGCCGCGAAAGCCTTCTCACCTTCACCGGTGATAATCACAGCACGGAACGGCCACCCGGACTCGGACGCTGTTTCCAGCAACTGGGAGCACGTGGTGACCACGGCATCGAGGTCAGCGACCACCTGGGTCGAGAGCGCATTCATCGCCCGCGGCCTGTTGATGCTCACAAGCAGAGCGCTTCCACGCTCAGAAACGTTTACTGTTGAGAACTCCCCAAATTCCATGGTTCACCTTCTGCCGGATGAGCAATCGATTCTTCCTGACTATTACCAGGGTGCACCGAAGTGTGCCCATTGTCACCTTTAGAAAGTAACACCTAGAGGGGTGTCGCGGTAGCGAGGCTGCTAGGCGGCCTCACGCTCAGTGTGCGCGGTGCGGTTAGCTTCGCTCGTAATCCATTCGCTCGCCTCCCGAGCGCGCTCAGCGCTACCGGAAGAGATCGCAAGAGCGAGAGCGTCATGCTGATCCAGCACCGCTTCACTCGGAGACACAAGCTCACCGTTAACGGTCAAGCTGCGGCGCATAATCTGCTGGATCACATGCCCAGACATGCGGAACAACGAGTTTCCGCTGTAACGGTAAATCAGCTCATGAAACTCGGTGTCCGTGCGCACGAACGCTTCCATGTCATTCGACGCAGCGGTGTCACGCAACTGGCCAGCCAACGCAATGATGTCGTTCTTGACTTCGCGTGGGGCGTGGATCGCGGCACCAGCAGCCGCCATCGGCTCGATCGCGCGGCGCAGCTCAGTCAGCTCACGGAACTGAGTGTCACCGTCTGGGCCGGACAATCGCCACGTGATGACCTGCGGGTCGTGCACACGCCAGTGCTCCAGGCCGGTAACAATGAGGCCCACGCGGCGCTTGGCGTACATCAGGCCCATAGATTCCAGGATGCGCATCGCGTCGCGTGCCACCGTGCGGGACACGTCGAAATGGTCCTGGATGTCATCGAGCGTGAAGCGTGAGCCAGTGCCGATCTCGCCATGAACGATGCGCCGTCCAAGGTTCGCGACAACCGTGTTGCGCAGAACGTGCGAGGAAGATCCTATGCCCTCATTGATGGTCTGTTTCAGATTGTCATGGTCAGCTGTGGCCATTTGGTTGAATTCTCCTGATGTTTTTCTTGTGTGAGGTCACGGATAGCTATGAGCCGCCAGTCATTTGATGCTGATAGGTGTCACTATCCGACCTGACTTATTTCCCACATACCTTGCGCAAATATCGCTCCCATTTTGACGAACGAAATTTGTTAGATGGATTTATTCGGAATAAGCACGCGTTTTCAGGGTCACCATTAAGCCCACATGAGCAAGCGCGTGGATTTATCGTATATGTGGAAAATTAGCGCTTCCTACGTAATTTTCGAGAACTAGCTGTATTTCTTCGTAAAGTCCGGCTCTTTAGAGATCTCTGTTGAGAAAAAGACCGCCGAGAAGAACTCTGTTGCGAAGAGCTCTCTTGCTGGGAAGTCTGGGTTGATCCGCGAGATGATGTTGATCCGCGGGATGACCCTGCCCTGCGGCCTCTGAGCACTCCAACAAAGTCTTGGATCACAGCCTCGCGCGTCTCGCGCTCAGCCAGGCTCCAATCCCCGTTACTCACTGTTGGGACCGCGTCCGGGTGCACCCATACAACGGAGACGCGTGTTCGAGGTTCTGCCTGCAGGCGGCGCACCACAACGTCCTTGCGGGAGAGCATGCGCGCCAACGGAAAAGGTAGCTCAGCTACCGCGCCAGCACCCGAGGCAGCGACCTCGACCATCATGCGCTGGCCCGCAACATCATCTGGGTAATCGGCAGGGTCAAGACGCGCCCACGCCGCGGCTTCCTCTAGCGGGATTGAATCGTGTTCATCCCAGTATTCCGCGTCATGCTCGCGGGCCGTTACAACCGCAACATCCTCGTCGTAGAGCCTCACCGCGTGCAGGCGGACGCCCCGGGGGAACTCGCGGCGGGTGAGGACCTCGTCAACACTGTGGCGCACCAAAGCGACGTCCGAGCGGAAGTTCAGTAGCGCCTCGATTGCCTCAGAATCAGAGGTGCCCGCGGTCAGCTGGACCGAAACATCAGGGCGTGCGTCACCAAAACGCTTAAGCCACTTGTCAGGGCTGGTTCCAGGTGCACACCACAGACGCAGGCGGTTCAGCTGCGCGGGCATCTCAGAAGGGTGCGGGATATTAGTTTCCGGAGGTACGGACAACGTAGACGTCACACGGTGCGTTGTGCACGATGCCGGTGGCTACGGAGCCGAGCACACGGCCCAGGCCGTGAGTGCCGACGTTACCTACGAAGATCACGTCAGCCTTGTGTTCTTTAGCGGCCTTGATCAAGGCATCCACGGGCTTGCCGAACATCGCGGCGGTCTCTACTTTGAGGTCGGGCTCGTTTTCGAGGAGTCGGTCTGCCACGCGGCGAGCAAGGTCACCTGCGAGGTCGGCGTCGTCGAGAACCCAGGTGTCGGTACCGATGTTGACAACCTCAGTGTTGTCTTTGGAGTGAGCCGAAACCACAACGAGGGTGTCGCCAGTTCGTGCCGCTACATGCGCTGCGCGGGATGCAGCTTTGAATGCAGTCTGCGAGCCGTCAACGCCGACGATGAAGGTGCCCATGGTGTACTCCGTATCTGTTTCAGGTCAGTCTTGAACTGATACTAACCGCAGAACACGTGTGAGAACAGTCCTAAACAAGAAAAACGTTGGCCCGTTGCGGGAACTACTCGCGTCCCTCTTCGAAGACAGGGCATTTCTCAGCGAACTGTTTGGCTTTATCGTCCATCGCTGGGTCTGTGGCTCGTTCCCCGAGTTCACGCATCTGAGCCTGAGCTTCAGTGTTCGACATGTCTTCTGAGATCTTGACCTGAACGTCAATCATCTTGGCAAGCAGGTAGATCGGATCGGACAGCTCCGACGTACTGTTCTTCTCAGCGGCACCTTTGAGGTCCTGGCCGAACTGAGCCAGCTTTTCGGAGTCTGAGATGCGCATGAAGTCACTGAAACTTTCGATGTTTGCATTCTTCAGCGCCTGAGAGAAGTCTTCACACAGGGCCTCGTCGGGGTCCTTGTTTGAGCAACCGGTCAGAAGCCCGGCCGCAAGGCCAAGTGCGGACAAGCCAGCGATGAGGCGGGCACCTGGGTGCTTGGTGCCGCGTGTGTTGAAACGTGCTTTCATAATCTACTCCTTAAGTTCCTACTCAGGGAACAACGCTTTGGGGGGGAACAACGCTGGTAGCTAGTCCTCATCGAAGGCAGGGCAGTTCTCAGCGAACTTCTTAGCCTTCTCCCCTAGCTCTGGCTGGGCGGCCTGCTGCGACAGGTTGTATAACTCCGCTTGAAGTTCCTGATTCTCGCGGTCTTGGTCAAGCTTGGCGGAAGTAACCGCCATCTTGCCTACGACTTCAATGGGTTCAGCGTACTCAGAATCGTCATACTTCTCGGCTGCATCAACGAACCCTTCGCCGAGCTGACTCACTTTCTCAGCCTTCTCGAGGTTCGGGATATCGTTCCCGTTGTCCAAGCCAACGGACTCGAGTGCCTTGGTCGCCTCTTCACACAGACCCTCATCGGGGTCCTTGTTCGAGCAACCAGTCAGAAGCCCGGCCGCAAGGCCAAGTGCGGACAAGCCCGCGATGAGATGAATGCCTGGGCGATGGGTACTGGGTGCACTAGAACGTGTTTTCATGACCTTCTCCCTGCTTCCTGCTTAAAAACGATGCTAGTTGTTACTTCACACCAATAACAGGGCACTTTAGTGTGGCGACCATCAACTTTCATATTGAAGTGGTCATGCACGCTCAGTTGTTTACTCGTCCCGGAAGGCCAGACACTTCTTGTAGAACTCGTCCACCTTTTCCTCTGTGCGCTCTTCATTCATCCTGACTTCAAGCACCCATTTCTCTTCACGATATTCAGGGTTCGAGCTCTCGTGATCCGCCTTGGCTTCAGCCTCTGTGAAGCGACCATAAAGTTCCAGAGCATCTGAGTACTGCGAACCCTTGTTATTGTGAGCCGCTATCTGAAGGTTCCTCCCGGCCTTAAGTTTCTTGTCGCTGTCCTCGAGCTCGTCGGAACTTCTGGCACCGGTCGCGTTTACTGCTTTGACCATGTCTTCGCACAAGGCCTCATCTGGGTCCTTAGCCGAGCATCCAGCGAGGAAGGCAGTCACAAGACCAGCAACCGATAACCCTGCGATGAGGCGTGCACCAGAATGCTGGGCACTGCGTGCGTTAGAACGTGCGGCGATGATCCATTCCTCAACTTCCTAGGCAACTCAGCCCTACTCAAAACTGATCTCTACTCATCTCAGCACGGATCGCATAAAGATGCTCCCCGCTAGCCAGGTACTGATTTCTCAGTCCAGCCAACGGGGAGCATGTCACCTAGCCTGCGCTAGGTTCCACTAGTTCTTGAAGGCGTCGCACTTCTTAGAGAGTTCCTTAGCCTTCTCTCCGTTATCCTCGTCCCGGAGCTGTTCACCGATCTCATCCATTTCAGACTTGAGCTGATCAGCGTTCGATGGGTCTTCTTTCACCTTAGCGGCGAGCTCGGCTGACTTACCTAAGAGGTTGACAGGTTCTGCAAGGTCCGATTTGCTGTTTTCAGCTGCTGCTTTGAGATCCTGGCCGAGCTTGGACATCTTAGCGCTGTCCTCGATCTGCAGGACTTCAGTAGGCTTTTCGATGCCAGCATCCTTGAGCGCCTTGGTGGCGTCATCGCACAGCTTGCCATCTGGGTTGTTATCACCCGAGCAACCGGTCAGCAGCGCGCCTGCAAGGCCCACCATGGACAGGCCAGCGATGAGGCGGGCGCCTGGGCGACGAGTGTTGGTGAAAGCTTTCACAATCTCTCCTTAGAGTTCATACCAAAATGATGACGCTACTACCTTTCACACGTTATTCGTCGCGCAAAAAGTAGTCCCGTACTACGTCCGACAGCGTACGTTAATCGGACCTGCGGGGAATAATCCGAGCGCAGATAGGACGTAAATATCACGTGAACACCGCGCGAATTCGCGATAGCTAGCTCTCCCCTAGCTCACCGCTCAAACGGTCATGGATCCGGCGGCTCTTCTCACTCATGCCCGCAATCACCAGACGCTTTCCCTGTTCGGCATATGTTGCCTCAACGCTGTCGAGCGCGGCGACCGATGACGCATCCCAGACCTGCGCTTGAGACAAGTCCAAGCACACGAGGTCCGCGTCCTCGCCGTACCGGAACATCGTCGTGAAATCGTTACTCGAACCGAAGAACAACGCCCCACGCACCTTATAGACGGCTTGGGCCACCTGATCCGCTGGTGTATCCGCAGAAAGGACGTTGCCTTCCTCGTCCTGCAGTTCCCGCTCGACCCGCACCACGTGAGCAACCTGACGCACGAACACCACAGCGGCAGTCAAAACACCCACGATCACGCCGATCGCAAGGTTCGAAGTCATCAAAACCACAGCGACCGTCACCAGCATGACTACCGTCTCTGACTTCGGGAGAGTGCGCAGCGTACGTGGCTGAATCGAGTGCCAATCAAACGTGGCGATACACACCATGATCATGACCGCAACCAATGCCGCCATCGGGATCTGCGCCACCCACTGATCGAATACCAGAACCAGAACCAACAGGAACGCGCCGGCACAGAATGTAGAGATACGTGTGCGTGCACCTGACACTTTGACGTTGATCATGGTCTGCCCGATCATCGCGCAACCACCCATACCGCCGAAGAATCCGGACGTGATGTTGGCGAGACCCTGACCCCAGGATTCACGCTTCTTATCTGAAGAAGTACCGGTGATGTTGTCAACCAGCTGGGCCGTCAACAATGACTCCATGAGACCCACCAAAGCCATCGCCGCGGCATACGGGGCGATGATCTGCAGGGTCTCCCACGTGAGTGGAACATTCAGGATGAACAGCTGCGGTAACCCATGCGGTAACTCGCCCTGGTCGCCAACCGTCGGAACCTTGATATCGAAGATCATCACCACAGCGGTAATCACGACCACCGCTACCAGTGGCGGCGGAACAGCGCCGGTGATCTTGGGGAAAAGCCACAGAATCACGATCCCTGCCGCCAGAAGCGGATACACAACCCACGGCACATCAATCAGTTGCGGCATCTGCGCCATGAACACAAGGATCGCTAACGCGTTCACGAACCCGACCATCACCGCACGCGGCACAAACCGGATCAGCTTCGATACACCCAGGAGCGCGAAAACAACCTGGAAAACTCCGGCCAATAAGACGCAGGCAATGAAGTAGTCAAAACCGTAATCCCGCATCAGCGGCGCAATCACCAACGCGACAGCCCCCGTAGCGGCGGAAATCATCGCGGTACGGCCACCGGCGATCGCGATCACGACCGCCATGATGAAAGAAGAAAACAGGCCCACCGCAGGGTCCACGCCCGCGATGATCGAGAATGAGATCGCCTCCGGGATCAAAGCCAACGCCACCACGAGACCTGCCAAAACCTCGCGCACCAGCTTCCGCGGAGACTTCAACGCGCCCAGCGTCGAAATATCGTATTGCCTCATCAACGGATCGCTATGCGGCTTATTAACCTGTCCCGGCGACACCCTTACTCCTCATATACAGACTCATCTTGGACGCTGCCTCGATACCTTAAGCGTAGGCCTTCGCAGGTCTTTGGACAGCTAGACTGTTCGCTATGTCTGTTTCTGAGTTGTCTGCGAGCACCCAGGACTATCTGAAAACCGTGTGGTACCTCGGTGAGTGGTCAGATGCCCCGGTCACGCCGAAACTGATTTCGGATCGGATGGGGCTGAGGCTGTCCTCGGTATCGGATGCGGTGCGCAAACTCACCGAACAAGGTCTTCTTGATCATGCGCCGTACGGCGAAGTGACGTTGACGGATACGGGGCGCGCGCACGCGATTGCGATGGTACGCCGGCATCGTCTGATCGAGACGTTCCTGCTAGAAACCCTTGGATACCGATGGGATCAAGTGCACGATGAGGCCGAGACACTCGAACACGCGGTGTCTGATTTCATGATCGAGCGCCTCGACGAATTCTTGGGCCACCCTGCTCGTGATCCGCATGGCGATCCGATCCCAACGACCGACGGCGATGTGGCACGCCCCAACGCAACGCTCCTCACCACGCTCGCGGCGGGCTCGAAAGCTCGGGTCGAGCGGATCTCTGACGATGATCCGCAACTGCTGCAGTTCTTTGCAGAAAACGGCATACATTTCGGCACGCTGCTCGAAGTGCACCCGAGCGCGCCTTATTCAGAAACCGTGGAGCTTCTTGTTGAGGGGCAAACCGAACGGCTCATGCTAGGGCGTGCTGCTTCTGATGCCGTTTGGGTAGAAGCCTTGTAGCTAACAGCACAGCACCGAACACAAGCCCATAGAACAGCGACATACCCGCACTTGTTGCAGCATCGAGCACATACGCTATCCAGAACCCAGCCAGCGCGCCCACGATGGCGATGAGCACAGTGAGCGCGATCATTGCCGGTAAACGGGTGGTGAGCAGGTAAGCTGTCGCGGGCGGAACAACCACGAGGGCGATAACCAGGATCGCGCCGGCTGCGTTGAACGCGGCAGTCACGGTGACGGAGACGAGGAACATGAACGCAGTATTCATGAGCCCGGAGCGGATGCCGAGGCTGGTTGCGAACTGGGGATCGAAGGTTGTGACCTTGAGCTTTGAATAGAACAACATAAGGAACACGATGTTGATCAGCAGAACACCCAGCATCACATAGAGGTAGGCAGGCCCTAAGTGTGTTCCTGCGATGATGAGGGGCTGCCAGGCCGCGATGTTGAGGTCGCCTGCCAGAACCGCGTGGGTATCAAGGTGGATGTTCGCGAATTCGAGGGTCACCAAGATCACGCCGGCACTGAACAGGGCGGGGAAGATCAGACCTTGCGGGGCGTCACCGGACAGTAAGCCGGTGCGGGCGAGCCATTCGCTTCCCAAGACTACAGCTAACCCTGCCAGTGCAGCCGCGAGGATCAACAAAGGCGAGTTGAAGTTGCGGGTGAGGAAATATCCGAAGATGATCCCGGGGAAAATCGAGTGGCTGATGGCGTCCACGAGCATCGAGTTTCGCCTCAACACAACGAAAACGCCGGGCAGTGCGCAGGCGAGCGCGGTCACTACCGCAAGCAACATGGTCCCGAGTAAGAAGCTCATGCGTGCCCGCCTTCCTCGATCAGTTCCTGTTTAAGGCTCGCGCGTGCACGGGCGCGAGAAACGGCACGAGTGATGATGCTGCGCCGTGGCGCGAACAAGAGCGAAAACAGGAAGATCGTAAACAGTGTGAGAACGATGAGCGGCCCGGTTGGAACTTTGCCGAGCACAATCGACAGGTATGCCCCTACCCCGCTGCCGACGCCACCGATCACGGCCGAGAGCGTTACCATGCCGGGCAGGGTCCTAGTCCATTGTCTAGCCGCTGCAGGTGGGGTGACCACGAAAGCAACCATGAGCACTAGACCCACGGCTTTGACGCCGATCACGGTCGCGATGACGATGGTCGCGAACATGAGGGTGTCGATGGTGCGGGCCCGGAACCCGAGCACCGTGGAGTGGTCCGGGTCGAAGGTCCGTAGCGTGAATTCTTTCCAGAACACCACCACGAGGGCGAGCACGATCACCCCGATGCTGATGCTGGTTACCAGGTCCGCGACGGTGACCACGGAGGCGTTACCAAACAGGTAGTCTTGGATGCCGCCTTTGCCTGGGTAGGCGCCGTTGGCGATGATGCGCATCAAAAGCATCCCGCCACCGAAGAAAACGGTGAGAGATATCGCCATCGCGGTGTCGATACGGATCTTGGAGATGCGGCTGATGCCGTTGGCGATCAGCACCGCGATGGTGCCTACGATGACTGCGCCGAGGATCAGGCCAAGCATGTTGCGGCCGTCAGCGCCCAGCACGCCGACCGCGGTGAGGAACGCGAGCAGCGTGCCTGGCAGAGCGGCATGAGAGATCACATCGCTGATGAGCGACTGTTTACGCAGATAAGCGAAGGAACCGAGCGCGCCCGCGACAAGCCCGATGGTCATGGTGCCGAAGAACACCATCCGGTAGGTGTGATTGCTGAAGAATTCGATAAGGCTCACGACGCGGACTCCAGGAACGCTTCATCCGTTACTGAAACCTCATAAGCGATGCGGATGTTCTCCCGCGTGAAGGCTTGTTCGGCCGGGCCGGAGGCGATCACGCGCCGGTTCAGTAGGGTCACGTAGTCGCAGTATTGGCGTACGGTTGCGAGGTCGTGGTGCACGATCACAACGGTCCTGCCTTGCTCTCTGAGGGTGTGCAGAACCGAGACGATAGCTTGTTGGCTTTTCGCGTCGATGCCTTGGAACGGTTCGTCCATGAAGTACAGGTCGGGGGCCTGCACGAGTGTGCGGGCGAGGAACACGCGCTGTCGCTGCCCTCCGGAAAGCTCACCGATCTGCCGCGAAGACAGATCAGCGATCCCCGTCTGTTCGAGGGCAGCGACAGCGCGGGCGCGTTCCTTCTTACCTGGCCGACGAATCCAACCGAGCGATCCGTACGTGCCCATCGTGACCACATCGAGCACCGTGGTCGGGAAATCCCAATCGACACTCGTAGTTTGAGGCATATAACCAACCCGTTTGCGCGCACGCGCCAGCGGTTTACCGAAGAACTCGGACGTGCCAGTCAACGGCTTCACGAGCCCGAGCATCGCTTTGATGAGGGTTGATTTCCCTGCGCCGTTCGGGCCAACGATTCCCATCACAACCCCCTGCGGGACCGTGAAGTCAACGTTGCGTAGAACCGGCACCGCATCGTAGGCAACCGAGAGGTTATGGGTACGGCACGCAGGCGTGGCGGCGCCGTGAAGAGGGCTACCCTCTTGTGGATCTGGTGTTGCGGCAGGCCCGCGTGGATCGCTCAGGTTGGTCACGTCTACTCTCCTGAGGTTTTCAGGGCGTCAGCGATAGCGCGGGCATTGTGTTTGAGGGCACCGATGTAGGTGTCCATGGGTGCCTCAGCGCCCAGGGAGTCTGCGTACAGCTCCTGGTTGGAGACCTTGACGTGCCAGCCATGGGAGCGGACAGCTTCTTTAAGGCTCGTGATCGCCTGGGGGTTAGCTTGGTTGTCCTGGAAGATCACCGGGACCTTTTTATCGGCGATGAACTTCGCGAGTTTCGCCAGCTCAGAGGCGCTGAGTTTCGCTTCGCTGGAGACGAAGTCGGTCGCGTGAACATCAAGGTCGAAGGTTTTACCGAAGTAGTTGAAAGCGTCATGACCAGTAACCAGGATGCGGGGGTTGATTTTGCCTTCTGCTAGAAGGCCGCGTGCCTCATCTACCGCTGCATCGATCTCCTTGAGGTACTTGTCGGCGTTCGCCTTGTATTTTTCGGCGTTGTCCGGGTCCACTTCGGCGAACTTATCGGCGACGTTCTTCACAACGAGCGACCACGCGTCAGGGCTGTTCCATATGTGCGGGTCATGCAACGCATTTCCCTGATCATCAGTTTCAGGCCAGTCCAGCAAGAGGTTCTTGGGGAGGCTCTCCCCCACGGCCACCTGCTTGTCACCGAGGCTTGTGAGCAGGTCCGTCATCTGGGCTTCCAGGTGTAGGCCGTTCCAGAACACGAGATCTGATTTCTGGATGGTCTCGATGTCTTTGGTGGACGGCTGGTAGGTGTGTGGGTCGCCGCCGGGGCCGACCATGGTCGTGACTTCAGCATCGGGCGCGATGTTCTTGACCGCATCAGCGAGGTATCCGGTGGTCGCGTAAACCTTGATCGATTTGCCGTCACCGCCCGCCTCGGTGTTGGAACCGCTGTCAGAGCATGCTGTGAGCCCGAATGTGGCAAGTACGGTGATCGCGATTATAGAGAGGAGTTTCTTGATGTGCTTCAAGAGAGGCAACCTTCCAATGTCAGTAAGTGGGTGAAGGGATTTCCACCCACTAGGACTGTTGATGTGCCCCGCCCAGAGCGCATCATGATGGCATGCCTAAATATAATGTTCGATGCGCCGTAGTTGCAAACAGGGATAGCTCGTAGTCGATTCGAGGAAGGTGAATTTGGCGCGTGATCTACCGGAAGGGAGCGCAAGCAGGCCGCGTATAAGCAGTGCAACCAAGCAGCCTAAAAAAGAGCAGAAACGAAAAGAGCGGTGTTGTAACCAGACCTATTCGGTCTGCGTTACAACACCGCTCAGAAAACGTGCGCGAGGGGGGACTTGAACCCCCACGCCCTTGCGGGCACTGGCACCTGAAGCCAGCGCGTCTACCAATTCCGCCACTCGCGCGTAAACTTATTCATTCCCTCCACGCCTGATGTGAAGACCACAGTGTGAACACATCATGTGAAGACAACAGAGAAAAGCTTAACTGAGGTTCCAAAGATTTCATAATCGACACATCCACCACCTCGTCACAGTGCCGCTCTGAGTGCCACATTGAGGCGGCTGTAACGCACGGAGATTGCGCTGATTTCAGACAGGTTGAGGCATGAACAGGTGCTTTAGGTAAGATCGGAGAACGATGTGCCCCGCATCCGCCGTGCCTGAAAACCAGAATCACGGCAGAACACGGGACGCACCGTAGCGCCTCGTGAACCGCGAGCACACAGCAAACACAGTTGAGAGGAGGTTCGTTGTGGGAATTGTCAGAGGATTCGAAAAAGGACTCGAGCGCCTCGTTTCACGCGCATTCCGCGGCAACTCCAACGGGACCATCAAACCCGTAGAGATCGCCAATCTGATCCGTAACACCATGGATGACGAATCTTTCTCGATCTCAGAAGGCCGCACCGTCGCACCGCACTCCTTCACAGTCCGGCTCGGCGCCGACGCGTTCGACCAGGCACGCGAATGGGGTACCGCGCTCGCCCAAGAACTCGCTGACGTCGCACTCGAACACGCGCAGCGCCAAGACTATTCACTACGCGACGCCGTAACCGTAACCTTCCGCAAAGACGAATCGATCCAGCCAACACAGATCGAAGTCGATGCCTCCCTCGGCGGAACCAAAGCACCAAGCACGCCACAGCCCCGTCCATCCGCGCGCCCACAACTGAGCTCCGCGGAACAACAAGCCAGCACCCAACACATCCGCCCCACCGGCAACCGGACACCCGTCATCGAAATCGACGGCAACCGTTACGCCCTAAGCGGCGACAGCGTCGTCATGGGCCGCGCAGGCGATGCCGGACTCCACATCAACGACCAAGGCGCCTCCCGCCGGCACGCCGAAATCGTGCGCCGCGGAAACCGCGTATTCATCCGCGACCTCGGCTCCACCAACGGAACCTACGTCAACGGATCCCGCATCGAAGGCGACGAAGAGCTACTCGACGGAACGATCATCTCGATCGGTCACGCCCGCCTGACCTTCTCCTGGCAGGACGCCCCCGAAGGAATGAGCTAACCGCATGGTCCCATTGGTAGTGACGCTACTGCGTATCTCTTTCCTCGTATTCCTCTGGATCTTGGTCCTCATCATCGTGATGTCGATGCGCCGAGACCTCGGGGTAGGAAAGCGTGCACGCATACAGCCAGCCGGCGCCCCAGCAGGCCCGTCCGGACCATCCGGGCCTAGCCCCGGTATGCCCAGCCAGCCCTCACAGGCGCCCCGCAACATCGCCCACGCCCTCGTGGTTGTTGAAGGCCCCGGGGCCGGCACGTCAGTACGCCTAGCTGCCAGCCCGGTCCTGCTCGGCCGCGCGCAGGAAGCGAGCCTCGTGCTGATGGACGACTACGCATCATCCCGCCACGCCCGCTTGTTCCCGCAAGGAACCCGCTGGTTCCTCGAAGACCTCGGATCAACCAACGGAACCTATGTGGATGAAGTACAGCTGACCCGCGCCCAGCCAATCGAGGTCGGCCAACGCATCCGCATCGGCAAAACCGTGATGGAGCTGCGCCCATAATGGCCCTATATTTCGACTTTGCCGCCCACTCCGATGTGGGCTGTGTACGCCGCAAAAATGACGACTCCGGATACGCGGGCCGTCACTTCGCGGTCGTCGCTGACGGTATGGGCGGCCACGTAGGCGGTGACGTCGCCTCCGCATCGACCGTGCTGGACCTCGTCCACCTAGACCGGCCCGATGTCGAGGAACCCAACACGATCCTCGCTGACGAGATCCAGTCAGCGAACATCATCCTCAACGAACTCGTTGAACAAAACCCCAAACTCTCCGGTATGGGAACCACCGTCAGCGCTATCCTGCTGGAAGGTTCCGAACTGCACCTCGCCCACATCGGCGATTCACGCGCCTACCGGTTGCGTGACGGCGAGTGGGAACAGATCACCAAGGACCACACGTTCGTCGAAAAGCTCCTCGCTGAGGGTCGCATCACCGAAGACGAAGCGAAAATCCACCCGCATCGCAACGTGATCATGCGTGTTCTTGGGGACTCTGACGCCTCCCCCGAACTCGATATGTCTGTAATCCCCGCTACCGCCGGGGAACGCTGGATGCTGTGCTCCGACGGCGTGAACGCCGTGGTTTCCGAGGAAGAAACCGAGGAGATCGTTCGTAGCGCCGCGACTCCGCGGGAAGCCGCGGACCGCCTGGTTGAGCGGACCCTCGAACTCGGTTCACCAGATAACGTCACTGTCGCTGTCGTGGACATCGTGGACGATGCTGACAAACCACTGTCGGAAGAGTTCAGCAACATAGAGATTCCCACCCCTGACACAGGTCAGATCGAGGTCGCTCGCGGCGGTGACCTCGCCGCTAATCAGGCGCTGTTGCGTCACGCGATGGCTAACCGCCCGCACGAACTCGTTGGCGCCGCGCAGCTGGCGACCGAGTCGGGGCAGATCCCGATTGTCACGCAGCGTTCCGGTGAGCGTCGCGCGGCAGCGCTGCTTCAGCATCGTTCTACCGAACGTGAACGCCAACTGGCGCTCGCGGCACTTGATGAGGAGCCGCCACGGCGTCGGTTCGCGTGGGTTTTGCCTACCACGCTCGTTGTTTTGGTGCTGATCCTGCTCACGGGCGGCTACTTGGGGTACGCCTGGACCCAAACCCAGTATTACGTGGGGGTCCACCAGGGTAAGGTCGCGATGTTTAAGGGTATTTCCCAAGACCTTGGCCCTATCAAGATGTCGAGTGTGGACACCGAATCGAAGATTCCACTCGAGGCGCTGCCCGAATACACCCAGACCCAGCTTAAGAGCGGCATCGCAACACAGTCGCGTAAGGATGCCCAGCAGATTATGCACGATGTGCGGATCACCGCCCAGCAGTCGTGCCCTGTTGTGGCGCCAGCACCGCCTGATGTTGTTGCGCCGGATAGCTCCGGTAAGGGTTCGCAGTCCTCGCCGGAGAAGGCACAGGACGGAAACCCTGGTGATGAGGCTCCGGAGTGGTGCCATGAGTTGCGTGGTGATGTTGAGTGAGCGTTACCGCGAATCGTGCAAAGAAGTTGCCAACCCGGCGTAATACCGAGCTCTTCTTGCTCGTTCTTGCGTTGGGTGTCACGGCTTTAGCGGAGTTCTTGGTTTCCACAACTGCGGGTTCTTCGCGTAATGATCAGTCGTGGCTTCCCAATATTCTCGTTCTGGGCGCCTTTGGCGTGGGCGTGAACATTTCGCTACGCATCTGGGCTAAATATGCCGACCCATACATACTTCCTGTTCTGGTTGCGCTGAACGGGATTGGCTTGGCGATGATTCACCGCCTCGACCTCGCTGGACCGCCCGAATTGGCCACCGCGGCTACGTCTCAGCTGCTATATTCCGGCGTCGGCATGGCTTCTGCCGTCATCATCCTGTGGGTCATCCGCGATCACCGCGTACTACGCAAGTTCACGTACGTGTGGCTTGCAGTCTCCGTCGTATTGCTGCTCTTGCCGATGGTTCCCGGCCTCGGTTTCGCAACCTACGGCGCCCGAATTTGGATCCGCATCGGCTCGTTCTCGGTTCAGCCTGGTGAGTTCGCCAAGGTCACCCTCGCAATCTTCTTCGCCAGCTACTTGGCTTCCAAACGTGACCTCATCCTCCTGGCAGGCCACAAGATCGGTCCCCTCCAGTTGCCTCGCTATCGCGACCTAGCGCCTATGTTGATCGCATGGTGCATTGCGATGGGCATCATGGTGATGCAGAGGGACCTCGGTAGCGCCCTGATGTTCTTTGGCCTCTTCATGGTCATGATCTATGTAGCAACCGGCAGGATCTCCTGGATCCTCATCGGCGGTGGGCTCGTTGCTCTCGGCGGCCTCTTCGCCTACATGTTCATGGGGCACGTCCGGGCCCGTTTCCAGATTTGGTACGACGCTTTCAACCCAGACATCTACTACCGCGACCCAGGCGGCAGCTACCAGGTGGTTCAGGGCCTATTCGGTATGGCTCACGGTGGTCTTGGCGGCACTGGACTAGGCGCCGGCTCCCCTGAACGCATCCCGGTAGCGAAGTCAGACATGATCTATGCCGCTCTCGGTGAAGAAATCGGCCTCGTTGGCCTCTTCGCCGTTGTCATGTTCTTCTTGCTGTTTGCCTCGCGCGGTATCCGCGCGGGCCTGGGTGCCCGTGATGGCTTCGGCAAGCTACTAGCCACCGGACTGTCTTTCGCGGTCGCGTTCCAGTTCTTCATCGTTACAGGCGGCGTGCTGCGCATCATCCCATTGACCGGCTTGACCACCCCGTTCATGTCCGCAGGTGGTTCATCCTTGCTTGCTAACTGGGTTCTAGCGGCCGTGCTGCTGCTCATCAGCCACAATGCGCGGCGCCCAGCAACCGGTGGGTTGCTCACAAGCGAAGATGATTCGCTACTGGCAAGCAAACTTTCGGCACCTGAGACGCCGTCTGCTCTGGACGCGCGTGAAGACGACCGGCCACGCCCCGAAAGCAACCACACTAGCCAGGCAAACCGGCCGAACCAGTCCAACGCTCGCCCAGGTGCCCATCCAGAGGCTCGCCCAAGCGGCCGCCGCGCCGCACATCGGGCAGGACACCAAGGCCATCGTGATGATTCCCGCCCTAGTGATGCCCGTCCGAACGCAGGAGGTGCTACGTCAGCATGAATCCAGCAATCCGCCGTACCTGGCTGGCTGTCGTAACCCTGTTCGTAGTTATCCTCATGGGCACAACCTATGTTCAGTTCATCGGTGCTGAGAAGCTCAACACCAACCCGTTGAACAGTCGACCCATCCTCGCTAACTATGACCGCCCGCGTGGCGCGATCCTTGTGGACGGCAAACCGATCGCCCAGAGCGTGAGGACTGAAAACGGTCCATATAAGTTCAAGCGAACCTACACGGATTCCAAGCTGTACTCCGGCTTGACGGGCTTCTACTCGATCAACAGTGGCGCAACCCAGCTTGAATCGACTCAAGAGTCGACCTTGTCTGGCACCTCCGATGATCAGTTCTTTGACCGTTTGAGCAACCTCTTCACGGGCAAGGAAGACCGCGGCGCTGATATCGAGCTGACCATCGACCCGGCTATCCAGAAAGCCGCCTACGATGCGTTACCGGACGGTAAGCAGGGTTCCGTTGTTGTGACTGATCCCCGCGACGGACGGATTCTCGCGATGGTCAACAAGCCGACCTTCGATGCGAACGAGCTGTCTGTAGAGAACGCGGATCAAGCTAAGCAGAACCGCGCCAAGCTCGAATCTGTTCCGGGGCTGTCGGTCAACTGGAATCCCGCTGTCTATGACCGCATCCCGCCTGGTTCCTCGTTCAAGTTGCTGACCCTGATCGCGGGGTTGGAGACAGGCGATTTCCAGATGGATGAGGAATATGACAACCCTCCGTCCTGGTCACCACCTGGTACGGAGAGGGAGTTGAAGAACTTCAGCGTCGGTATTTGCGCTAGCAAGCCGGATAAGGCCCCGCTTACCTTCATCGTTGCGCAGTCCTGTAACACTCCGTTCGCTCAGGTTGTTCAAGACATCGGTGCGGACAAGATGAAGGACGTCACCAAGCGGTTCGGTTTCGGTGAGAAGCCGGACTGGATGGGTTTGGCTCCAACCTCAGCATCGGTGTGGCCGGACACCTCCGACCCCGCGCAGCTGGCGTACTCGTCGTTCGGCCAGTTCGATGTTCAGGCAACCGCGTTGCAGATGAACATGGTTGCGATGGGTATCGCGAATGACGGGGTGATCATGCGTCCGCAGTTGATCAAGCAGGTCACGAGCCCTGACCTGCGTGTTTTGAGGCGTTTCAAGGCCGAGGAGTTTGGCCGCGCCACCAGCTCTGAGGTAGCTCAGGATATGACCAAGCTGATGCGCGAGCCTGTGAAGTCGGGTACCGCAACGCGGGCGCGTGTGTCCGGTGTGGACCTTGCAGCCAAGACCGGTACCGCAGATATTGGCGAATCAGGCAAGGTCAACGGCTGGATCACCGGTTTCTTCCCAGCAGATGAGCCTCAATATGCGGTCACGATTGTTGTCAAGAACGTCACTTATGAGGAAAGCGCTGGCTTGTCTAGCACCATCATGAGCAAGATTGAGAGGGCGGTGATGAACCGATGAGACCATCCAGCGGAATGGTTCTTGGAAGCCGCTATAAGCTCACTGACCGCATCGCGATCGGCGGTATGGGTGAGGTTTGGAAAGCTCTAGACGATGTCTTGGGCCGGGTTGTTGCCATCAAGATCCTCAAAGAGGAATATATGGGCGACCCGGGCTTTAGGGAGCGTTTCCGGGCTGAGGCTCGGCATACGGCCCTGCTTAATAATGACGGCATCGCGAATGTTTACGATTACGGCGAGGCCGATGGCTCTGCTTATCTGGTGATGGAGCTGGTTCCCGGCGAGCCGCTTTCCACCATCATTGAGCGTGAACGCAACCTGAACTCTGATTTCACGCTTTCGGTGATCGCTCAGACGGCGCGCGCGTTGGGGTCTGCGCATGCGCGTGGTTTGGTGCACCGCGATGTGAAGCCGGGCAACCTTTTGATCATGCCGTCCGGCAAGGTCAAGATCACTGATTTCGGTATTGCGCGTTTGGCTGATCAGGTTCCGTTGACTGCTACGGGCCAGGTTATGGGTACAGCGCAGTATTTAGCGCCGGAACAGGCTACCGGGCAGCAGGCTACGGGCCAGTCTGATCTGTATTCCTTAGGCGTTATCGGTTACGAGTGCTTGGCTGGTCGCCGCCCATTCACGGGTGAGTCGCAGATCGCCATCGCGTTGGCGCAGGTCAATGACAACCCGCCGGCGTTACCTGACACGGTGGATGCCCCGGTGAATGCGCTCATCATGTCGATGCTGGCTAAGGATCCTCTGAACCGGCCGGCTAACGCATCGAAGCTGGCGATTGCTGCCGATGCGTTGCGTGCGGGTCGTGTCTCCGATGCGGTTGCTGCGGTGCCGGGGATGAAGTTGTTCCTGAATCAGGACTCTGATGCCGCCAATGACGCCCCTACTGCCGCGACGACCGTGGTTGATTCTCAGGACGCGAACCCGTCGACCTCCCAGTTGCCTGCAGTGGATTCTGTTTCTGGGTCCGCGGCCCCTTCCTTCCCGATGTTCGAATCGGGTGAGGAAGAAGGCGGCTTCCCTGGGCCTTCGGATCCGGATGATGATGAGGATGATGGCGGTAAGAAGACGTGGCTGTGGTGGCTCATTGGTCTTCTGGTGCTTGCGCTGATTATTGGTGGCGCGGTTCTGATTCCGAAGTTGACGGGTGGTTCGGCGAAGCCGAGCCCGTCGGTGAGTGAGTCTGTTTCGGAGTCAGAGTCTGAATCCGAATCTGAATCGGAATCCGAGTCTGAGTCCAAGAGCGCGGACGATACTGTGCTGGTGACCAAGTCGAAGTACCTTGGCCAGCCGTATCAACAGGCCATGGGTGAGCTTGAATCGCGTGGCTTTAAGGTTGAGGCAGAGCCTCGTCAGGTTTCCTCGGCGTCTCAAGCGGCTCGGGTTGTGGATATCGACCCGACGGGTGAGCTCGAGAAGGGTAGCAAGATCACCATCTATTACGGTGCGTTCACTTCTCCGCAGCCGGCCCCGTCGCCAACTCAGCAACAACCGACTCAGCAGCCGCGCCCTTCGCGGACGCAGCAGCCGAGCCCAACTCAATCTGAGCAGCCTTCACAGACAGAGCAGCCAAGCCCGACCTCGGAGCCGCCTAGCGAAACTGCGCAGCCGAGCGCAGAGCCTAGCCAGAGTGCCCCGCAACGATCAGGTAGGCCGTTGCCATCCATTGACCCTCCAAGTAGCAACTGAGGTGACTCGTGACTGAGGACGAACAGCAAGACCGCCCCCGTCATCGGGAGGAAGAGCAGGCGGCGCAGCCACGCCAGCACACTCTGAATGATCGTTATGAGCTTGACCGCTTGATTGGCCGCGGGGGCATGGCCGATGTGTGGCTGGCTCGCGACGTTTTGTTGGGCCGCGATGTAGCCGTGAAGATTCTGCGCTCCGATTTGGCGCGGGACCCTATTTTCCAGGCTCGTTTCCGCCGCGAAGCGAAGGCTGTGGCTGGCCTGAATGACCCTACGATCGTCTCTGTTTTTGATACTGGTGACACGGATGTTCGCATCCCGGGGGAGCATTCGAGCCTCAAGGTCCCGTTCATCGTGATGGAGTACGTGGCAGGCCATACGCTCAAGGAACGCCTCAAGCATGGCCCGTTGTCGCAGAAGGACGCGATCAACGCGACCCTCGGTGTTCTAGCGGCGTTGTCGTCATCTCATAAGCAAGGCATTGTGCACCGCGACATCAAGCCTGCCAACGTGATGGTCACCAATTCCGGGTCTATCAAGGTCATGGACTTCGGTATTGCGCGTGCGTTGGCGGATTCCGCCGCGACCATGACACAGCCACAAACGGTTGTGGGTACTGCCCAGTATCTTTCACCTGAGCAGGCTCGTGGCGATGATGTTGATCAGCGTTCGGACCTGTATTCGGCCGGTTGCTTGCTGTTTGAGTTGTTGACGGGCCGCCCTCCTTTCCAAGGCGATTCTCCAGTTTCAGTCGCGTATCAGCACGTGAGTGAAGCTCCACCGCGTGCTCAGCGTTTCAACCCTGAGATCCCGCAGGCTATGGAAGAGCTTTTGCAGGTCGCGTTAGCCAAGGACCGCGAGGACCGCTACCAGACCGCGGATGAGTTCGCCGCTGCGTTGCGTTCCGTGCAGCGTGGAGAGACACCGCCGTCGCCGGCTACGCTCGCGACGCGCACCCTGCCTGCTGCGGCACCTGCGGCAGCGATTATGGGTGCAACCCAAATGCCGCAGAACGGCTCTGGGCATGCCATGAACGGGCAGCCTTTGAACGCCCAGCCTGTTGCGTTGCAGGAAAGCAATGACGATGAGGAGCTTGAGGAGCGCGATAGGCGCAGCCGGAAGGGTCTGTGGATCGCTTCTTCGATCTTCGGTGTGTTGCTGATCGTCGGCGTGGTGTTCGGGCTGCTGTGGATGCAGGCTGAACGCGAAAGGAACGCGCCAGTCAACATTCCTTCTTTGGAAAACCTCTCTCTCGAGCAGGCGCAAGCGAAGCTGAGTGAGCTTGAACTCAACTATGAGGTCAAAGAAGAGCACTCGGATTCCGTTGATGAGGGCCATGTGATCTCGACTGACCCTGCGGCTGGCACGAGCGTGAAGAAGCAGACCGTGGTGACGCTCATGGTTTCTGAGGGTACCGATAAGGTTAAGGTTCCCCGTGACGTGATCGGTAAGAATGAGCGCGAAGCCCGTCGAATCTTGGAAGAAGCGAAGCTCACGGTTTCGGATGACGTCAAGACGAAGGACTCCGCTAGCGAATCGCAGGGGACGGTGCTTGAGGTGAGCCCGAAACCTGGGACTGAGTTGCGTTTCGGTGACGAAGTCCAGTTAACAATTTCTTCGGGTGAGGTCAGCCTTCCTGACGTGACGGGGCTTGAGGAATCCGAAGCCGTCAAGAAGTTGACCTCGGATGAGTACAAGCTTGAGGTCCAGGTGACCCGCGCCGTGGATGATTCTGTTGACGAGGGGACCGTGGTTTCTCAGCGTCCAGGCAAGGGCACTAAGACCTCGCCGGGCAGCATCGTTGTGATCGTGGTTGCGGAGGCTCCGGAACAACCGAGTGAAAGCCCGTCCGATGAGTCTGAAGATGGGGGAGATGAATCCGATTCCGGAGAGGATTCTGAGGAATCCCCGTCCTCAACCATCGGAGCCGACGAATAGTCTCGGAATCGTCGAGTAGTCACCGTTGACCATCGGCCGCTATCTAGTATCAGCGGCCGATGGTCATATCAGCGTTCGGCCTTGCCACACCGGTTGCTCGCTTATGCCGTAGAGGCCGCTGACTAGCGCTGATTGACACTACTGATGAGCGGGCTGAGTTTCTCAGCCCGCTCTGTTGCGCCCGGCAGGCCAAGGGCTTCGAGCCAGTTACCGAGCATCCGATAGCCGTCTTGTGTCAGGACGGACTCGGGATGGAACTGCACACACCATGCCAGTGCGGTCTTGTGAGCTAGCCCCATGATCACCCCGTCCTGGGTTTGGGCGGTTACCTCGAGATCATCTGGGACCGTACCGGCTTGCACTGCCAGCGAGTGGTACCGGGTTGCTGTGAACGGATTGGCGACCCCTTCGAACATGGGGTGGCCCGTGTGTTCTACGAGTGAGGTTCGCCCGTGCATAAGCTGTTCTGCGTGGCTCACTATGCCGCCGAACGCCTCAGCTTGAGACTGCAGACCTAAGCAGACCCCATACAGCGGAATATTCCGTTCAACACATATACGGATTAGACCTATGCTTATTCCGGCATTTAGTGGATTGCCTGGGCCGGGGGAGATGAGTACGCCATCGAAATCTTCTGCTAGATTCCGGGCTTCTTCGAGTGAATATTCGTCATTGCGAATAACTCTGACTTGCGCTCCGAGCTCACGGAGATAACCCACCAGCGTATAGACGAACGAGTCATAGTTGTCGACAACAAGTACCCGACCACCCTGCAACGATTCCTGACGCTGCGCTGCCTCAGGGCTCAGCCGCTCGTGCGCACGGCCCCCTAGTTGGTACCCGTGTGTCACTTGCCTCCGCCTAACGTTCCCAGAATGCTCCCGCTAACCGTGGAGTCTTGCCACGGGCTATAGGGGTTCAGCAGAGGGAAGACGTAGTTCATTAGCAAGAGGATCACAAAGACTGCAAGGAGGATCGCTTGGAGTACCCGGATCCATAGTGGGCCAGGTAGGAGCCTGAAAATGAAGCCGTACATCAGCCGTTTCCTCCCGTAGTTTTAGTGACGATGTCTTCGATTTCGGCAGGGATTGGTTCACCGCGTTTAGAGAAGTCGGTTTGTTCGAAGGTTGAGATGATGCGCTCGGCCATACTGAACGGCGGATGGCAGGTTGTCAGCGTCATAAGTTTCTCTTGCGGTTTCGCTCCGGGCTGGCCAGGTACTGGAAGTAGTACGTCGGATTGCTCCGGGCTGACGTACTGGAGTTGCCGGAGCTTATATGAGTAGATGCCGTCCTTGGTTTGAATGTAGGCGGTGTCGCCTTCGCTGAGTTTGTCCATGTCCCAGAACACTTGCCCGTGGGTTTGGCGGTGGCCAGCGAACGCTACGTTGCCCTTCTCGCCAATCATTTGGGTTTGTGGGTAGCGGCCTACGCCCACGGTGTTGAGGACATCCATCCCAATGCCTTCAGCAATGGGCTTGGCATAGTTGTGGCCGAATTTAGGGATATAGAGGATTCCCCAGGTTTCCCCTTCGATCGGGGTAGTGGGTTTACCGTCCTTGCTCTTCTTCTCGGCTTGATCCCATTCTTGGGTGACCTGGCTGATGGCGTTTTGCTGAACGGATTCGGCTTCGATGTTGGTCCACCACAGCTGCCAACCAATGAAAAGGAGGACGAAGAGACCTGCGGTGAGCAAAAGTTCAGCGATGATCCCGATGATCACTGACCCGACGCTGCGTCGCCTGCGAGGCCGTCGGGCAATTGGCTCTGCTGTCACAAGCCCCTCCTGAGTTTGTTAGCTCTATTGTGGACTCTTTAGCATTTTCAGGGTTATGTACCGTTAGAATGTGATGTTGAGCCCGAGCCCGGGAACACTAACCAATATTACAACCTGTTCATATCCAGGTGTTGAACACTGAGCCGTTGACACCGCTACGTTGAATGGGTTGAGGAGGACACGTGTCTGAATCTTCCAAGCGCGCATCTTCTAATCCGAAGAAGATTGGGAACCCTGCTGCACGTAACGCTGCGATCAAGCAGCAGGAGCTGACTCGTCGTCAGCGCCGTGAAGCCAGCGAGTTCCAGCCTGTTTCTCCTGTATATAAGGCCATCATGTTTGGCTTCATGATTCTCGGTCTGGTGTGGATCGTGACGTTCTATGTTGCCCACATGGTCGGTGTCGAGTTGCCGATCCCGAAGATCGGTAACTGGAACATTCTGATTGGCTTCGGTATCTCCATGATCGGCTTCATCATGATGTTCGGCTGGCGAGAATAGAGCCAGTCATCTTATCTACTCAGCTTTTGAGGGGCGGAAGTTCGCATGAGTTGCGGGCTTCCGCCTCTTTCGTATCTGCCTCAATAGGTGCGTGTGCTCAGCTCGATACGAGTTTGAGCCCAATCACGCATGCGATCATCCCTAACAGGAGAAGCACTTTGATGATGCTGAAGTTTTCGTCACCGGTGATCATCCCGTAGGCGACGGCCGCGGAGGCTCCTATAGAGACCCAGATGGCGTAAGCCGAACCGGTTGGCAGGGTTTTCATGGCCCATGCAGGCCGAGAAACGGCAGCTGTGGATGACAAGAGCTGTGGACGTGTGAACTTGAGTTATCCACAGGTGGGGATAAAGTGTGTGGATTGCGAAATATTCTCACAGTCTATGCACAGAAAGATGTCCGGATCCCCGGAATCACAGTTATCCCCGTATCTTAAGATCTGAAAGATCTTTCATAAATCACAACGGTGTAAGTTCTCCACACTGTGGAAAACGACTGTGGATAAACATGAAGATAACGGCAGGTGGCGAAAATTAACGAGAATTCCAAGATTCTGTCAACACCCGTGCACAAAGTTATCCACAGGTGGGGATAAAAAGTGGGAAAACATTCGAACATATCTTCGCTAGTGCTTGCTTTAAGTAATCTTTAAGCTGGATCTTGGCCTAGGTTATAGTTAGCACAGTTTTTCTTCGAATATTTGTCCCTTATTCGAATTACACCGTTGTGTTCTTGTCCACACTGTGGAGAACCACTGTGGATAAGTAAAGACGCCGCGTGCTTTACGCGGCGTCTGGGCTAGAGGTCAGTCAGGATGAGGGACAGGGGTCGCCATCTGGTGCAGGGGTCGCCATCAGGAGCAGAGGTCAGGGTCAGTCCTCAGCCCTAGGTCAGGCTCACAAGGCTTAGCTCGCAATGTTGTACGTCACGGTGTTGCACATCACGGTGTGATGCCGTATTTCGTGAGCGTTGATGTTACGTGGCTCGTGCTCAGCCATACGGCGAGGGCAACCACTCCGGCATAGATCGCAACTTCTGCAATGCGGCGCGGTACTTCCGTCACGATCTTCTGCCGCGACACGGAGGGTTTGATTCCTTCTGTCACATCGAAGAGGTCGCTTACACGTTCAAGAACATAGGGCTGGAAGCGTGCGGTCGCGCCCAGCACGATACCTGTGATTGCTCCGCCGAGGTGGCCTTCCCACGAAACTCCTGGCATGAACAGCCCCTGGAGAAACATGATGACCACAACGGTCGTGAGGCTTGCGAACGCCGTGGTTGCTCCTTTACGCAGGACCATGAGTAGGGAAGTGCACAGGGCGAAGATCCCGCCGGAGGCACCCAGCGCCCCGTCGATGGGGCTTGTTAGCAATACGACCGCGGCACTTCCTCCCACGACGCCTACGAGGAAGACTGCTATGAACCGGATTGTGCCTAGGATCCGTTCGAGCAGCAGCCCCACGTACCACAGCATCAGCAGGTTACTCAGTAGGTGCGCTGAAGGCAGGAACTCGGTGCTGTGGACAAACCCTGAACTCAATAGACGCCACGGTTGCTCGTTAACGTAGACCCCGCGGATCAACATGTCCTCGGTGAAGCTTTCCACCACAAGCTGGACGATATAGAACGCCACCAAGACCACAGTGATGATGATTGTTCCCGGGTAACGCACCAGCAGATTCCTCATTGATATCCCCGTTCGTTTGATGTCTCCATGGTGAGAGCCCTTAAAGGCAGGTGCCCCGGCGCTGTTACAGCACCGGGGCACCTAAGCGAGCCACAAGTTACAGCTTCTTAATATCGATCGAGGAAATAACGACGTCCTCGAGTGGCTTATCGGCCGGGCCCGTAGGGACTGCGTTGAGCTTATCCACGACGGCCTTGGACGCATCGTCCACAACCTCACCGAAGATGGTGTGGTTGCCCTGCAGCCATGTGGTTGGCACGGTCGTGATGAAGAACTGGGAACCGTTGGTGCCGCGGCCCATCCGCTTACCTGCGTTGGCCATCGCGAGCTTATACGGTTCAGCGAACGTCAGTTCGGGATGGATCTCGTCATCAAACTGGTAGCCCGGGCCACCGATGCCGCGACCCAGAGGGTCACCGCCCTGGATCATGAAGTCCTTGATGATGCGGTGGAAGATGGTGCCGTTGTACAGGGGAGTGCCTTTACGGGCTTCACCCGTTGCAGGGTCGGTCCATTCTTTCTCGCCGGTTGCCAAACCAACAAAGTTCTCAACAGTCTGTGGCGCGTGGTTGCCGAACAGATTCAGAACTACGTCGCCCAAGCTCGTATGAATAGTTGCTTCATGCGTTGCAATGCTCATGCCCCCATCATCCCATGAGGCGCCCCTGTCTATGTGGCCGAATCATACGCGTTCAGTGAACAGGTTGGGGCAAGTTCTACAAATCCCAACACAACACCTCGTTTTCCGTCTAGGGTAAATGTATGGAACAACGTCTACTCATGTGTGGACGAACAACTAAAACAGGAGAGCAGTCATGAAAGACCGTTCAGTTAAGAAGACAGAAGGCGCAATTGCCAGCACTGTCGAGAATGTACGCGATTGGGCTGCTCCTAAGCTCCATGCGGCCACCGAAGCGCTTGCTCACGGTTATGAGCAGGTTTCCCCGGTTATTGCCGATGGTTTGAACACCGCTAAGGAGAAGGCAGCAGACATGATGGAAAAGGTTCAGGACGACGTCGTCCCCGCAGCTAAGGACTTCGCCTCCCGCGCGCAAGAAACCGCTAACGAGACCTTTACGAACGCTAAGACCAAAGCTTCCGAGCTGGCAGCCCAGGCTCAGGCTGGAGCTAACGCTGGCCGTGCAGAGTTGGAAAAGTCCGCTAAGAAAGCGAAGAAGGGCAAGAAGATGTCCAAGCGTCAGTTGAAGAAGCAGGCTAAGCAGGCGGCCGAGGCGGCTCGTAAGGCAGCCGCTAAGGAGCGTAAGAAGCAGAAGAAGTCCGGCGGCAAGAAGTTCTTCTTGTTCGTCCTCTTCGCAGCGATTGGTGCTGCCGCTGTTGCTGCTTGGCGTGCATCCCGTCCAGTCGAGGACCCTTGGAAGAACCCTGCTCCTCAGGAGAAGGCCCCGACCTTGGCTTCGAAGCCAGCTTCCGAGAAGGAGTCCACTGTGGAGAAGGCTAAGGACGCCGCTAAGACCGGTGTCGATGCCGCTAAGGACAAAGCTGCAGACGTCAAAGACAAGGTAGCCAGCGACGACGCTAAGCACGCCGTCAAGGAGGCTGCTGGCAAGGCTAAGGACGCCGCTGGCACCGCAGTTGACGCCGCCAAGGACAAGGCTGCAGACGTCAAGGAGAAGGTCACTGGCGAGAAGCCTAAGCAGTCCGGCCGCCGCGCAGCCGATAAGCCAGTTGCTGAGAAGCCGGCTGCGGAGAAGCCGCTGAAGAACGCAAGCACCGGTTCGGATAACCCACTGAACAAGTAAGCGTTCCCGCTCGCAGACAGCGAGCTCAAAGACGCGAGAGCGCCCCCTCACCACACGTTGGTGAGGGGGCGCTCTCTTTATGCCTCGCTTCCTTTAACGGCCCTCACAAGGGCGTCAACAGGCCCACGGGGCGTCAAGGCGCTCAGGCCCTTCCCCTGAGGCCCTCCTGAGCCACCGGCCCATCAGTCTGCGCCTAAGGCTCCACAGGCAACCAGGGTTAAGGGTCAAAAGGGGCCGCGCGGGGCTTAGGGCTGTCCCGCAGCCTGGTTGCGCAGTGGCCGTGAGTTAAATGACGAAGGTCCGGATGACCTTTCGATCATCCGGACCTTCACTTTGTGGAGGATAGGGGACTCGAACCCCTAACCCTCTGCTTGCAAAGCAGATGCGCTACCAATTGCGCCAATCCCCCATGGTGGGCGTACCTGGAATTGAACCAGGGACCTCATCGTTATCAGCGATGCGCTCTAACCGTCTGAGCTATACGCCCGCACCATTTCCGTCTCTCACTCCGTGAGGAGTTTTGCTACGGAATTCCGCTAAGGAATCTTTCTTCAGTCGATTCTATTCCTAGAACCTTCTTGAACAAAATCGAAACGAAATCTAAACTTCAACTTTGCATCTCTCAATTTTCAAGAGATTCAGTATTCAGTTCTCATTCGTTTTGTTTCCTTAGCAGGAGCAACGTTGAAAGACTCTACCTGGTTTCTTTCTAAGTTCCAAATCGAACGTGATGTGATGTGAAACTCACGTAAACCGGACGAGACCGCCAACGTCACTGCAGGCGTCTAGTCGTCAGTTAACGTTACCGTAATTCCGCCAACAAGGGAAGCCGACAAGTTATAGATCACGGCAGCCACCATCGAAAGCACCGTCAACAGAATCACGTTGACTACCGCGATGATCACCGAGAAGCTCGTGACGTTACCCATCGACACATAATCCTTGACATCAAACTTCTTGCCTTCACCCATAATCGTGCCCAAGAAGTTGTTGATCTGGTCAAGAACACCAGCGACGTCGAAGATAGCCCAGAGCACCACAGTCGCAACAACCGTGACCACGCCCAAAGCCACAGACAACAAGAACGCAAGCTTCAAAACGCTCCAGATGTCCACCTTGGACACCATGAGGCGTGCCTTACGCACCTTCGCCTTAGGCGCAGGGCGCACCAGGGTAGGGTTACTGCCACGCGCATTAGCTGGGCGAGCCCCCGACGACGCCGGACGAGCCTTCCCCTGCGAACTCACCGTTTGCGGGGCCGGGCTACGGCCCTTCCCAGACGACGCGTTAGGCCGCTGCGCACCAGGATTCTTTGAGGTACTCACTCGTCTCCTCCGTCAGTTGGCTCAGAATCAGCGCCCTCGCCCTGATCATCTATCTGCACTTCAGCAACTGTACCCGCTTCGGTACCCTCCACGTCTACACCTGAAGTATCAGTCTCGTCATCGCCGGCTTCCTCACCGGCAGCTTCCAAGTCATGATTAGCGTTCTTCGCAACCGCAAGAATGTGATCCTTCTTGTCCGGCTTAGCGAAAATCACGCCCATCGTGTCACGGCCAGTAGGCGAAACCTGGTTCACAGCCGTACGGACAACCTTGCCCGACTGCATCACAACCAGGATCTCGTCATCTTCCTGAACAACCTTGAAACCAACCAGCTCGCCACGATCCTCAGGCAAGTTCGCAACCTTAATCCCGAGGCCGCCACGACCCTGAACACGGTAATCCGATACCGGGCTGCGCTTGGCATAACCGCTATCCGTGACAGTGAAGACAAACGAAGCCTCATCGTCACGAACAACACTCATACCCAACAGTTCATCGCCTGCGCGGAACTTCATACCCGTAACACCAGACGTCGCGCGACCCATCGGGCGAAGAGCGTCATCAGTAGCCGTGAAACGAACCGACATACCCTTCTTCGAAACCAGCATCAGATCATCATGCTCGCTGGCCAAACCAGCCGAAACAAGCTCATCACCCTCACGCAGATTCACCGCGATCACACCGGCCGTACGGTTCGTGTCGTACTCCTCCAAACGAGTCTTCTTAACCAAACCATTACGGGTAGCCAACACCAGATACGGCGACTGCTCATAATTCTCCAGCGCCAAAACCTGCTGAATCTGCTCGCCAGGCTGGAAAGCCAACACATTCGCCACATGCTGACCCCGCGCATCGCGCGCAGCCTCCGCCAACTCGTAACACTTCAAGCGATAGACGCGGCCGAAGTTCGTGAAGAACGCAATCCAATGGTGGGTCGTGGTCACAAAGAAATGCTCCACAACATCCTGGCCACGCAACTGCGCGCCACGAATGCCCTTACCGCCACGGTTCTGCGCCCGATAATTATCAGAACGCGTCCGCTTGACGTAGCCACCCTGAGTGATCGTGACAACCATTTCCTCAACAGGGATCAAATCCTCAACAGACATATCCCCGTCATAGCCACGCACAATCTCAGTGCGGCGGTCATCACCGAAACGCTCCACAATATCCGTGAGCTCCTCAGAAATCACCTCACGCTGCAACGTCTCAGAAGCAAGGATCCGCTCATAACCCGCGATCTCCTCCATCAACGCGTCATACGTGTCCTGGATCTTCTGACGCTCCAACGCAGCCAGCCGGCGCAACTGCATATCCAGAATCGCGTTCGCCTGATCATCATCGATCCCCAAGAGCTTCTTCAAACCCTCACGCGACTCATCAACAGTCGGTGACTTACGGATCAACGCAATCACGTCATCGAGCACATCCAGCGCCATCAACAAAGCAACCTGAATATGCGCCAAAGCCTTGGCCTTCTTCAAACGATGCTTAGTGCGGCGGACAATCACATCGATCTGGTGATTAATCCAGTGAATAATGAACGCATCCAGCGAAAGTGTGCGCGGAACACCGTCCACGAGCGCCAACATGTTCGCCGAGAAATTCTGCTGCAGCTCCGTGTGCTTATACAGGTTGTTCAATACAACCTTCGGGACAGCGTCCCGCTTCAGGACAATCACCAGACGCTGACCAGTACGGCCAGAGGTCTCATCCCGCAAGTCCGCGATGCCCTGAATCTTGTGGTCCTTCACAAGATCAGCGATCTTGATCGCCAAATTATCCGGATTCGCCTGATACGGAAGCTCAGTCACAACCAAGCACGTACGGCCGTCGATCTCCTCGACATTAACCACCGCACGCATCGGGATAGAACCGCGACCAGTGCGGTACATATCCTCAATACCCTTACGCCCCAAAATACGGGCACCCGTAGGGAAGTCCGGGCCCTGAATGCGCTGCATCAGCGCCTCAAGCAACTCCTCACGGCTCGCATCCGGATGTTGCAGAGCCCACTGCACACCATCGGCAAGCTCACGCATATTATGCGGAGGAATATTCGTTGCCATACCAACGGCGATACCAGCCGAACCGTTCGCCAACAGGTTCGGGAAACGAGCCGGCAAAACAGTCGGCTCCTGGTTCTTGCCGTCATAGTTCGGCATGAAATCCACGGTGTCCTCGTGGATATCCCGAACCATCTCCATAGCCAACGGAGCCATCTTCGTCTCCGTATAGCGAGGAGCCGCAGCGCCATCGTTACCCGGAGAACCGAAGTTACCCTGGCCCGTAGCCAACGGGTACCGCATGACCCAATCCTGAGTCAGACGCACCAACGTGTCATAAATCGCCAAATCACCGTGCGGGTGGAAGTGACCCATCACCTCACCAACAACACGGGCACACTTATTGAACCCGCGATCCGGCCGATACCCGCCGTCATACATCGCATAAATCACACGACGATGCACCGGCTTCAAACCATCACGAACATCCGGCAACGCACGGCCAACAATGACAGCCATCGCATAATCCAGATACGACTGCTGCATCTCAGTCTGCAGATCAACCTGCGAAACACGGTCACCAGCAACCACCGCGGGAGCCAAAGACTCCTCAGCGCCCTCAGCGTTCACATCCGGATCAGGAGTGTTGTTCTCACTCATCGAATTACAGCTTCTTCCTTAGCCTCAAAATCCAAAAGTCTTCCTCAGCAACAGCGCCACCGTCAGATCCACGTACTCGATCCACACCGTGAAACGCTGCGCACCCTGACGAACCTAAATATCCAGGAACCTCACATCACGGGCATTCTGCTGAATGAACTCACGGCGAGACTCAACGTCCTCACCCATCAGAACAGAAAACACCTGATCCACAGCCGCAGCATCATCCATCGTGACCTGCTTCAACGTACGGAACTCCGGATTCATGGTCGTATCCCACAACTCCGAATAATCCATCTCGCCCAAACCCTTATAACGCTGGATCGCATTATCCTTAGGCAAACGCTGGCCAGCAGCCCGGCCCTTCTCCAACGCCTCATCACGCTCAGCGTCAGAGAACACATAATCGTGCGGGGCATTCGACCACTTGATGCGGTACAGCGGCGGCTGCGCCAAATACACATAGCCGTGTTCAATCAGCGGACGCATGAACCGGAACAGAACCGTCAACAACAGCGTGGTGATGTGCTGACCGTCAACATCCGCATCCGCCATCAGAACAATCTTGTGATACCGCAGCTTCTCAATATCGAACTCTTCACCGATGTTCGTACCGAACGCGGTAATCATCGACTGAACCTCACGGTTAGCCAGCGCCTTATCCAGACGCGCACGCTCAACGTTGAGGATCTTGCCGCGCAACGGCAAAATCGCCTGAGTCCGCGGATCACGGCCACGCTTAGCCGAACCACCCGCGGAGTCACCCTCAACAATGTAGATCTCGCACTCTGTTGGGTTCTTCGACGAGCAATCCGACAACTTACCCGGCATACCGAACGTCTCCAACGGAGACTTACGCCGAGCCTGATCACGAGCCTTCCGCGCAGCCATGCGAGCCTGCGCCGAAAGCATAGCCTTCCGGATCACATCCCGCGCCGGCATCGGGTTACGCTCCAGCCAGTCACCCAAGCCGTCGTGGATAACACCCTGCACAAAACCACGCGCAATCGAGTTACCCAGCTTCGTCTTGGTCTGACCCTCAAACTGCGGCTCACCCAGCTTGACCGAAACCACCGCGGTGAGACCCTCACGGATATCGTCACCCGTGAGATTCTCGTCCTTCTCCTTCAGAAGGTTGTTCTCACGCGCATAACGGTTGATCAACGAGGTCAACGCGGCACGGAAACCCTCCTCATGAGTACCACCCTCATGAGTGTTAATCGTGTTCGCATACGTGTGCACCGACTCCGAATACGCCGAAGTCCACTGCATCGCGATCTCAACCGAAATCTTCCGGTCAGTATCCTCGGCCTCAAAAGCGATCACATCCTCATGGATCAGCTCAGCCTTCTTCGACGCGTTCAGGAACTTGACGTAATCAAGCAAGCCCTCGTCATACTTATAATCCACCGTGCGATGCTGCGGCTTCTTCTCAGCCTCGCCTGCGTCCGCATCGGCCTCATCAACAACCTCATCACCGGCATCATCAAGACTGCGCTCATCAGTCAAAACGATGCGCAAACCCTTGTTCAAAAACGCCATCTGCTGCAAGCGCGCACGTAGGGTCTCAAAATCGAACTCAACCGATTCGAAAATCTCCGGATCCGGATAGAACGTCTGGATCGTGCCCGTCTCATCAGTCGCAGCACCACGCGTGAGCCCCTCACCCACAACGTGGCCGCCGTTCTCAAACGTCACATTCCACTCGTAACCCTGACGCTTAACACACGTGTCAATGCGGCGCGAAAGCGCGTTCACAACCGAAATACCAACACCGTGCAAACCACCCGAAACCGCATAACCGCCGCCGCCGAACTTACCGCCAGCATGCAAAATGGTCATCACGACCTCAACGGTCGGGCGGCCCTCCGTCGGGTGCATATCCACCGGGATACCGCGGCCGTTATCCTCAACACGGACGCCACCATCGTCCTGCAGGGTCACCCGGATCGTGTCCGCATACCCGGCCAACGCCTCATCGACCGAGTTATCAACCACCTCATACACGAGGTGATGCAAACCACGCGGGCCCGTCGAACCGATGTACATACCCGGGCGCTTCCGGACAGCCTCAAGCCCCTCAAGCACCGTAATCGCAGACGCACCGTATTCTTCAGTCACCTTATGGTTGCCGACATGGCCGGTGCCCTCATGTGTCTCACCATGAGTCTGATCCCCAGACCCCTCATGGTGCTCCGAAACGCCGTTCTCCGGCTGGATATCCTCCGCCACGGTACTCCCAGTTCTTCAATCATCTACAGCGGGCGCCTGCACCACACGCACAACAACAAGCACGCGGGCACACAAAAACGCCAATTTAGATCCATTCTAGCGCGGAATAAGTACGTTCGTCGCGTTAGCAGGCCCGTAAACGCCCCTTAGACACGATGCATCCCCATATATGTAGGGCATCCCCTCCGGCCCTCCCATCCCCTCAGAACCGATCGAGCGGGATGCGGAGTACGCGATACAAGGCTCAGAATGCGGGGCTCGGGAGGGCAGTGGTGGGAATGATGCGCCGGGTGCGAAACACACGATGCCTCGCGTGCCTCACCCGTATGTGTCCCGGGGGCCCCGCCCGCCCGGAGCAGACCGCGGCCCCTTACGCCACGAAGGCGCCGCTGGCCCCAAAGCCTTGATCCGCGTCACCACGCCATGACCCACCGCAGCATCCAAACGCTTCAACAAATCATGCTGCATCAGCTGCAGATTCGTAGCCCACGCAGTAGAAGAACACCGAACCACCACAACCGAATCCTCAAAAGACTCAGCAACCGCGTGCGCGGCAACCTGCGGCCCCACAATCTCAGGCCACCGAGCCAAAACAGAACCCACCGCAACCGGTTCAGCCCAGCCCCGCGAACGCATCATCCGCTCCAGTAGCTCACCCAAACCCACCGGATCACGCCCGCCAGCATCAGGATCATCCCACTTCTGCTTACGGCTCTTACGGGCCCGTGCCTTCTGCTTAGCGCGCTGAACCATCGCCGCATCACGGCGCACATCACCTTGGGACAAAGCAAGCTTCCGCGCGCGAGCCAAAACCACCGCCGGGGCATCATCCACCAAAGCATCAAGCCCCTCAAGTTCAGCTTCGAACGCCTCAGCCTCATTCGGCTGCGCATCACAACCCTGCGTTTCAAAATCACCACCCTGCGTTTCAAAACTGTCCTCTTCAGGGCGCGGCTCAGGCGTTTGTGGCGTCATCGATCATCACCTCCCCAGGCGAAACACGCACCACCGTGGCATCCAACCCTTGAGGAATCTCGCTACCCACCGCGGCAGTGACCACAACCTGCTCGGCATCCGCCAACGCCGCCACCAGACGCTGCCGCCGGAACTCATCCAACTCAGCGAACACATCGTCCAGAATCAATACAGGACGCGCCGCATCGGAAGGGTCATCCTCCATCAGAACCCGAAACGCCGCCAACCGCAACGCCAACGCTAACGACCACGTCTCCCCGTGAGAGGCAAAACCCTTAGCCGGCGCGGACCCGAGCCCCAGCATCACATCATCACGATGCGGACCAACCGTTGTCGTGGCACGCTCAATATCACGGGCGCGGGAAGCCTCCAACGCTTGGCTCACCACATCAGTGATGTGCACTATATCAGGGGTCAACAACGTCTGCTCCGCGACCGGACCATCAACGGAACCCAGCGTTTCCGCCTCATCAACCACTGTCGCGAAATAACGCAACGTAGCCGCCTTGGCCCCATTCGTCAGCTCCGAATAAGCCTGGGCAACATGCGGAGCCAACAATTTCGCCACATGAATCCGGTTCCGCACAAGCGGTGCCGCAGCTTGCGCGAAATGCATATCCCACACATCAAGAGTGGCCTCGTGCGCTTCAGTGAAACCGCCCGATGCGCGAGCCGACTTCAAAAGTGCGTTGCGTTGACGCAATACCCGGTCAAATTCGTTGCGCACCGCGGCCTGATCCGGCCGAAGCTGCACCACAAGATCATCAAGGAAACGGCGCCGAACCTCCGGCTCGCCCTTGACCAGCTCCAGATCTTCAGGGACAAACAGGATCGAACGGAGAATGCCTAAAGCCTCACGAGCTCGCGAAAAATCAGCGCGATTGACCCGTGCCCGGTTCCGCCGCCGCGGATTAATCTCAACTTCAACACGCGTCAGGCGGTCCCCGCGGTTAACCTGGCCCGCGATCAACGCGCGCTCCGCACCGAAACGCACTAGCGGTGCATCCTGGCTCACACGGTGAGAATCCTGTGTAGCCAAATAGCCGATTGCCTCAACAATGTTGGTTTTACCCACACCATTGGGCCCCACCAAAACAGTAGTGCCAGGGCTCAAAGGCAACTCGAGATGCTGATACGTACGGAAATCGTGCAGCGAAAGATGCGTCAGATACACCCAAACATCACGCGTTAGGCAGACGCACCGGCATCACCAAATAGCGGAAAGACATATCCGGCTGGCCGGTTTCCTGATCAAGCGCGGTCAACATCGCAGGCTTCGGCGCGGTAGTGAACGCAAACTGAACATTCTCAGTGTCAAAAGCAGACAAACCCTCGGACAAGAACGGAGGGTTGAACGCGACCGTGATCTCATCGCCGTTGAGCTGGCTTTCGATGGCTTCTTCAGCTTGGGCTTCTTCACCCGTTCCCGCATCGAGCGCGACCTGGGCATCAGTGAATTGCAAACGCACAGGGGTGTTTCGCTCAGCCACAATCGAAACACGGCGAACGGCCTCAATCAGCTCAGGAGTAGAAACCGATGCGTGAATAAGCGATTCCTCCGGGAACAGAGAGCGAATCTTAGGGTAATCACCATCAACCAAAAGCGTAGTGGTGCGGCGCGAACCCGAAACGAAACCGACAATATCGCCGTTTTCCTCCATGCAGATGCTGAGCTCACCAGCAGAACCTAACGTCTTAGCGACATCCGAGAGGGTCTTAGCCTTCACGAGAGCCGAAGTTGAAACGCTCGAACCAGCTGGCTTCCAATTCAACTCACGCATCGCAAGACGATAGCGGTCAGTCGCCAATAGCGTCATCGTGTCATCTTCAAACTCAACCTTGATGCCAGTGAGGATCGGCAAGGTTTCATCACGAGCAGCAGCAACCGAAACCTGAGCAACAGCCCGAGAGAATTCTGTGCCATCAACAGTGCCAAGAACATCGGGCATCTTAGGCAGGCTCGGGTATTCATCAACCGGCATGGTGGCCAAGTGGAAACGGGAACGGCCACACGAAACCGTGAGCTTAGCGTTCTCAAGTTCAAGAGTCACTGGAGCCGCAGGCAAAGTACGGGCGATGTCGGCGAGCATCTTGCCAGAGACAAGCACCGAACCTTCCGTTTCGATGTTGGCATCCACGTCAAGGTGTGCCGAAGTCGTGTAGTCAAAAGCCTCAAACGTCAGAGTGTTATCCGCGGCTGTGATCAAAATACCGGAAAGTACAGGGGTCGCTGGACGAGGAGCGAGTGCTCGAGCAGTCCACGTCACGGCTTCAGTGAGCACATCACGGTCCACGCTGATCTTCACAGATTCACCTTCCGATGCGAAATACGAGGCTTTCGGTGCGCATGAGATTCAAGCACAAGAGTAAGACCTTATTCACTCTTGTGCTCAAAAGTCACACAGGGCACGTGTTTAGCCTACCTGGTTCAAATAACTTGTTCACTGAGATTTAGAAATCAGCCTGTAGGGGCGTGTAGTTCGAGCCGGGGCCGGCCGAATCACAAAATGTAATTTGGATAGATGTTTAAAGGTGGGAGGAGTAGCAACCGTTGTGGAGTTTGTGCAAAACCCGTCAGATCCGCATGATTCAGCTATCCACTGAGTGTGGATAAAGTGTGGAGAACTCTAACGCATTATTCCCATCACTGTGAAGCATATAAGAGTGAGCTAGGACCATGCGAAGCGAAAGGCATGTTACCCACAGTTATCCACAGCTCTTTGCACATTTCTTGCGGATAACTACAAAATATTCGGATTTAACCGCGTAGTTACAGGGTTAATCCCGCTGCTGCTGCCGCATCGTATTGGTCAGTTCCGTGACCTGGTTATAGATCTCGCGCCTCTCAGCCATCAGCTCACGGATCTTGCGCTCAGCATGGATCACAGTTGTGTGGTCGCGTCCGCCCATCAACTCACCGATCTTCGGAAGCGACATCTCTGTCAGCTCACGCAACAGATACATCGCGATCTGCCGTGAGGTAACCAGAGCCCGGGTACGCGACTTGGAATTGAGCTCAGCCACTGTGAACCCGAAGTACTCGGCAGTTGTGTGAATGATCGTTTCAGGCGTCAGCGTTTGCGCGCCCTCATCCGTGACAAGGTCCTTCAGCACATGTTCGGCCACTTCTAAAGTGGCGGGCTGTTGGTTCAACGAGGCATATGCCGTCACGCGAATTAATGCGCCCTCAAGCTCACGGATGTTCGTTGAGATTCGCGAGGCGATCGCTTCCAAAACCTCGGGAGGCACCGAAAGATCTTCAGCCTCAGCCTTCTTACGCAGAATCGCGATACGCGTCTCCAGCTCAGGCGGCTGAATATCAGTGGTCAAACCCCACTCGAAGCGCGAACGCATGCGGTCTTCAAAGCCTGAGAGTTGCTTGGGCGGCAAATCCGAGGTGATCACAACCTGCTTGTTGTGGTTGTGCAACGCGTTGAACGTATGGAAGAACTCTTCCTGAGTTGCGTCCTTGTTCGCAAGGAACTGGATGTCGTCAATCAGCAGGATGTCTACGTTGCGGTACATCGCCTTGAAGCTGGTGCCCTCGTCATCACGAATCGAGTTGATGAAGTCGTTCGTGAACTCTTCCGAGTTGACGTAGCGCACCCGGATTCCGCGATACAGATCGCGTGCATAGTGCCCGATGGCGTGCAACAAGTGGGTTTTACCGAGCCCCGAACCCCCGTATATGAAAAGTGGGTTATATGCCTTAGCGGGCGCCTCCGCTACAGCCACGGCCGCGGCGTGGGCGAAACGGTTCGATGAACCGATCACGAACGAATCGAAAACGTATTTAGGGTTCAGCCGCCCAAATTCCGCCGATGTCGATGGGGGCTGCGGCACGGCACGGCCAACCGGAAGCATGGCTGAGCCAGATGCCGCGCCCTGGCTCGCATCGAGCCTTTCAGCCGCGAGTTGGAAACGCTGCACATCCGCTTCTGCACGCAAGAATTCACCGTTATCGTGCGGCTGTCTCGATGTGTCCTCGTGCTCAAGAGGGTAAGGGGCAATTGTCTGATAGCGGTTGCTATCAAATTCCTGGTGGTTGAAGTTCTCGCGCGGCCGCTCAGCTGCGGCATACTCGCCGCGGTCATCATATTCACCGCGATCGAACCGACGGCGCGGATCGACATTCGAAGAAACGGGGTGTGGATCCAGGATTTGCAGCTCGTTGGCGGGGGAGACCTCGTTGCCGCGGTAGCGGTCGGGGCTTTCCGCAACTGAGGTATCCGCATCGTCAGCACGGGTTTCGATGGTTGCATCGATTGAGAAAGCGCACAGCATGTCCTGACCAAAAACGGTGCGCAGAGCATCATCGAGCGGTTCACTCAGCACGCTTTGCAGAGTGTCGCGAGTCAATTCGTTAGGGACAGCTACCAGGAACGTGGTTCCAACACGCCCCTGTGGTTGCGCTAATTCGAGGTAGCCGCGCTGACGGGGTGTAACGCGCGGGTCTGCACGCAACTCTTGGACCACTTTCCGCCACTGATCGGCGGTTGCGTCCTGAGTGCTCATCCCAGTTTCCCTTCTGTTAGCGCATAGATGACGTGAACGGTGCGATCAGGCGGGGAGTCAAGAAAGGACTCGGCGCCGACACAGCGAACACACAGCTGAGACTACGGTACAGCCTGTGCAAAAGATAGACCCCAACGGCACTACCGTACCCGTACCCACCACAGGTTGACGAACTTATGCACAGGAAAATGGGGATAACTTGGACTGTAAACGCAAGTAATCCCCAGAGTTCTCCCCAGGCTGTGGATAACTTTCGTGAACAGGGTGTGAAAAGAATGCCTAATTAAGGTGATTTGAGCTGTTTCGTGCATGCAGCTGCGCACATCAGCGTGATTCACCTAACCCGGGTTTGACCCGCAACAATCAAACTGGCTACACTGGATCAGTTCCGTGCGTTGCGGCGTGCCCAAAAGGTGCACCCGCGAACCTGACAATGAACTGGCCAAACGGATACAACATCGTCCCGGTTAGTCGTCGTTAGAGCACGGTTGTAAACGTGATACAATGCATCCATCCCGTTACATTCCTCAGGCACAACCCCTCAGGCACAGCGGGCGATGCCCTAACTGACGTCTCGGAGTGTTCAACGTGACCAAGCGGACTTTCCAGCCGAATAACCGCCGCCGCAGCAAGAAGCACGGCTTCCGCCTGCGCATGCGCACCCGCGCCGGCCGCGCAATCCTCTCGACCCGCCGCAACAAGGGTCGCAAGAGCCTCTCTGCCTAACCCGCTCGAGCCCGCGTCCGGAACCACACGGTAACCGGAGCAGCTCAAGCGAACCCAACAACGGGTGTTTTCGTGCTCCCACAACAACATCGAGTACGCAAAGGCAACGAACTGCGAAACGTAATGCGTTCCGGTACCCGTAAAGGGTGCCGGAACGTCGTTGTCTTCGCTACACCTACCAAGAACCCGGTTCCACGCTTTGGATTCATCGTCTCCAAAAAAGTAGGAAACGCGGCAGTACGAAACCTAGTCAAGCGTCGACTACGCGCCAGCGCATGGGAGATCATTAAAGAAGGCATCCCAAACCACGACGTGGTGGTTCGTGGCCTACCGGCCGCAGCTCACGCAGACTACAACACCCTCAACACCGACCTCCGCAACGGACTACGCAGAATCGGGGTGGACATCAGTGGCACGCAACAAAAATAGACGCACACCACACACCCACCTCAACCCTGCCCGCGCAACGGAATCAAACTCAACCCGACAGCACAAAGCAGCTGAACAGCGCGACTCAGCCGAACAGCGCGACTTAGCTGAACAACACAGTTCAGCGGAACTACACAGCCGCAATGATGAGCGCAGCCTCGCCGAGCAGCTGGGTCCCGCACCCATCGTCCCTGACAACCAGGCACCCGCAGTACCGTGGTGGCGCCACATCGTGGACATCCCACGCAACCTCATCATCGGCTTCATCAAGTTTTGGCGGCTTGCCATCTCCCCGCTCTACGGAGATGTGTGCCCCTACTATCCAACCTGCTCCGCCTACGGGCTAGAAGCAGTAACAAGCCACGGCGCCATCAAAGGCTCGTGGCTCACCGTATCGAGAATCGCTCGATGCCACCCATGGACCAAAGGGGGAATCGACCCGGTGCCACCCGGCAAACGGATTTGGCCAGAGTCGAAGGCACCGAAGATCATGGTGTTAAACCATCCCCTGAATTCATCTCAGCCGCACACCGCGGCTAAGGAGCAAAGCGGCGCTTTATGAATTTCTTTAACTGGCTTCTGACCCCATTCCGCTGGGTCATGTCCTTCCTCATGGACATGTTCCACAGCTTCTTCACCCTGATTGGGATGGACCGGGACTCCGGCTGGACCTGGACTCTCGCGATCGTGCTGGTCACGGTCACAGTCCGCGCCGCTTTGATCCCTGTGTTCGCACGCCAAATTCGCGCCCAGCGCGCAATGCAGGTTGTGCAGCCAGAGCTACGCAAGCTCCAGCAGAAATACAAAGGCAAACGCGATCAGCTGTCACAGCAGGCGATGCTTGCCGAACAGCGTGCACTGTTCAAGAAGCACAACACCTCGATGTTCGCGTCCTGCATGCCGTTGCTGATTCAAATGCCGTTCTTCTTCGCGCTCTTCCAGGTGCTGAACGGCTCGACCCACGCGGCTAACGCCAACGAAAACATCGCGGCACTCTCCGCAGAGAAAGTCCGCTCCTTCCACGACGCCACGATCTTCGGCGCCCGCCTCTCCGACACCTTCGTTGGCACGCTCGGTAGCGGCTCACCTAAGGCATCCGTGATCATCGTCGCGATCATCCTGATCATCGCGATGGTCGCCCTCATGTTCATCACGCAGCGCCAGCTGATGACCAAGAACATGACCCCCGAATCCCAGCAGGGCCAGTTCGCACGCCAACAGCGCATGATGATGTACTTCCTGCCAGTGGTCTTCGGTATCGGTGGTATTAACTTCCCACTGGGTCTGCTGGTTTACTGGACTGCAACCAACATGTGGGTTCTGGCCCAGCAGATGTGGGTTATCAAGCACAACCCAACGCCTGGTTCGCTTGCCGAAAAGGAACTCAACATCCGCCGCGCCGCACGCGGTCTTCCGCCCATCGGGCAGAAGGATGCACCTGCAAAAGAAGAGAACACTAAAACAAATCAGACGCACGTACGTGGCCAGCGTATCCAGCCGCAGCGTAAGAACCGGAGGAAGCGTAAGTGATGAATAACGAACAGTTGCAGGACCTCGAAGTCACCTCCGAAAACGACGCCGAGCGTGCCTCGGATGATGCCCAGCCTGAGCGTGAAACCGGTAAATCCCTCACGATGCAGCGCCTCGAAGAAGAAGGCGACGCCGCAGCTGACTACCTCGAAGAACTCCTCGACATCGCTGACTTGGATGGCGACATCGACATCGAGGTTCGTGGCGGACGCGTCTACGTTTCAGTAGAAACCGAAGATGACGATGCGGACCTTCAAGAACTCGTGGGCCGCGACGGCCGGGTCTTGGACGCCCTGCAGGAACTAACCCGGCTGGCAGTTCTGGCGCACACCGGCCAGCGTTCACGTTTCGTTCTAGACATTGCCGGCTACCGCAAGGAACGCGCCGAAGAACTCAAGGACATCGCGAAGAAAGCTATCGACGCCGTCAACAAGACAGGTGAGTCGGAAGCTCTGGAACCGATGACCCCGTATGAACGCAAGATCGTTCACGACGTCATTGCTGAAGCTGGGCTTGTTTCCGAATCTGAAGGTGAAGGCACCCGCCGCCACGTCGTCGTGCACCCTGCTGAGGACGCGAGCTAATGACTCCACAGACCAACGGTGAGCAGCATCGTCCACAGGATGATGAGCAGCGCCGTCCCGGTACTGGCCCGGAAGGCCCGCGGATTGATTCCTCGGAGATCGCGGTAGCTCCTGAAGATGCACCGCGACCGAATGAGCAGGAGCTTCCCGCGGTTGAACACTATTTTGGTGACCGCGCGGGGCTCGCTCAGCGATACGTGGGGCATCTGGCTTCAACCGGTATTGAGCGTGGCCTGCTTGGTCCACGCGAGATCCCTATTCTGTGGTCGCGGCATGTTCTCAACTGTGCGGCTTTGGCCGATGTGATGCCTGAAGGCGCACTGGTTGCTGACGTCGGTTCCGGAGCTGGTTTGCCGGGCATCGTTTTGGCTCTAGCGCGCCCTGACCTGACTCTTGTCTTGATTGAACCGCTGCAGCGCCGTTGCCAGTGGCTTGATGAAGTGATCGAGGACTTAGGCCTGAGCGAGCGAGTCGATGTGGTTCAGGCTCGCGCCGAACAGATGGCCGAAACCTTAGATGTCGATGTGGTGACGGCCCGCGCAGTGACTGCGATGCGTCAGCTGGTTCCTTTGACTCTTCCTCTGATGCGTGGGGGAGGGGAGCTGATCGCGTTGAAGGGCCGTTCGGCTGCGGCTGAGGTTGAAAAGGCTGCGAAGGTGATCCGGAAATATAAGGGCCGCGATGTCCGGATTGAAACTGTGGGTGAGGAATGGCTCGCCGAGCCGTCAACCGTAGTGCGGATCGTGGTTGATCCTCGATAAGGTTGAACTCTGAAGGTTATGGATGAGAGGCGCAGGAATGCTCGATAATAATCAGGCCGGCGACAATATTTCTGGTGATTCGAATTCTGCCGCTGAGGTCTCTTTTCCTGCAGGCGATATGAAGCGTCCCGAAGCGACCCGCGTTATTACGGTGAGCAACCAGAAGGGCGGGGTAGGGAAAACCACCACAACCGTGAACCTGGCTGCCGCGCTTGCTTTAGAGGGCATGCAGGTTCTGGTGATCGATAACGATCCCCAGGGTAACGCCTCTACCGCGTTGAATGTTCCTCACTCTTCTGAAGTTCCCTCGACCTACGATGTCCTGATTGAGGGGACACCCTTGTCTGACGTTGTTCAGAATTGCCCTGACGTGGACAACTTGGTTGTTGCTCCTGCGACGATCGATCTTGCTGGCGCCGAAATTGAGTTGGTCTCCCTTGAGGACCGTAACGTGCGGTTGGCTACAGCTATCCGGGACTACGCCGAGTACCGTGAGGCCAACGGCCTCCCTCGTCTTGATTTCGTTTTCATTGACTGCCCGCCGTCGTTGGGTCTGTTGACGGTTAACGCTTTCGTTGCAGCGCGTGAGGTTCTGATCCCGATCCAGAGTGAGTACTATGCACTCGAGGGTTTGAGCCAGCTGTTGAGCAATATCGAGTTGATCCGTGAGCATCTGAACCCTGAGCTTGCGGTGAGCGCTATCTTGTTGACCATGTACGATGGCCGCACCAACTTGTCCTCGCAGGTTGCCGAAGAGGTTCGGGGGCATTTCCCTGATCAGGCCCTAGATTCCGTGATTCCACGTTCGGTGCGTATTTCAGAGGCGCCAAGTTTCCAGCAGACTGTGCTGACGTATGACCCGACGTCCACTGGCGCCTTGGCATATATCAACGTTGCGCGGGAACTTCTGAACAAATAAAGCATTTTTACTTGAGTGCACTGTTGATCCGCTGTCAACAGTGGATTCCTTGATCGAGTCCTTTTACCTGACCTGCCCTAAGGGTATCCAAGGCGCAATTTCCGTATTTCGGCTCACTTCTCGGCCATTCGAGTCTTTCGGAGCGTTTCACGTGAAACGCGGACCTACGGATACAACGCGTCTACGAGTACTACGGACTCATGAATGCAACGTGCTTCTGAATGCGGCGGGCGCATCAATACGATGGGCGCAGATCGGAACCTTTCGAACCGGCAGGGGAGCGGACGGAATCCATAGTGGTTTGCTGCAGCGTGGAGTCAGTTCTATTAGCTTTCACGCGTTCAGAAGCTGAGCCGGAGGTAGAGCTGTAGATAGTTAGACTTTCGGATACATGCTGCAGGGATTCTCCGGGCGTCACTGGAGACATTGACTCGTCGAGGTAGATGCCGCCTAGCTGGTGAATGGCTCTGGTCTAACTAGCTGACTGCGTATGTGCACTAGTTCTCTGGTCTAAACGATGCCAGTGGGGTAGGAGGGTCGCCTGCCACCTGCACGATCCATGCACGTAGCTGTTGAGCCAGGTGAGTAGGCTCCGGTGTGCGTGAGTGCTTCTGAACAATAGGCAGACAATCTTCCCGGTTGTTCGGCTTTCTGTCCTTGAAGCCCGGCGTTCTTCAGTAACGGCAGGAGCGTAGTTCTTGTTTCCGCAGGAACGTGGCAACTAGGTGATGTTATGAGAACCCGGTGATGCTGAATGCCAGTGCCCGTTTCACGTGAAACGCAGGGAGTAGAGTGGTTAGCAGGTAAGCGACAAGGCGAATTGTTGCAGCGTTGCAACGCTAACTGAAATAGGGTCTTGTGCGTTTGAAGGCGTCTCAGTTCTCGCGCACATGACCTCAGAGAGCTATGCGGGGACGCCTGCAACGAAGGGGATCCCTGCCTACTTACCATATGCAGTTAGGACGGGCGCAAGGTGAGAGTAGACGCAGCTTCTTGGCTACTTCCTGCCAGAATCTTTGGTTCACGCCATTGTGAGCCTCTAGTCACCTCAACCTGTTCACGTATCTCTCACGTCATCCTTCAAACCATGTTTCACGACATCCTTCACCCATCTGTTACGACATCGTTCCCACCGCGAGAGAGGGTGGGACTAGTCCGCCGACGTAGCCCATGCCGAGACAGAGGTTGCATAAAAACGCGCCTATCCCGGTGTCAAGGAGGAACGACAACACCGGCGTACATCAGCCGCAGCGGCAGCAAAGTCGTCCTGGAGAACCGGGATCCGCAAGACTGCAAGTACGTTGCCGGGCCGCCTTTGTTAACCGCGCTAAGCGGAACGATGTCCCGGCACATTACATTTGTCCTGTAAGTACACGAAACGCTGCGAGAGATAAACGTGCTCGTTGGACCGTTTCACGTGAAACCCAGGCATGAAACTAGCCGCCAATAGGGATGGAATCCGTATGAGGCGGAGCCCACGGCTCACTGTACTGACCAGAAAAGATGTCTTGCGGGGAAACCTGCCGAATCCAAGGCCGCGATTAGCGCCAAAGCGGATAAACTAGTTGCGAGCGAAGGAGCGTTTAGATGGCCACACCACGTAGGCGCGGTCTCGGTAGGGGACTAGGTGCACTCATCGGGGCGAGCACCCCGCAGCAATCCGCCAGCGAAACTACAGCGAACAACGAAGATACAGAGCAACAAGCCAAGACCCGTACAGAGGCTGCGAAGGACGTGACTCGTACGAAGGCATCTTCTCAGTCCTCGGCTACATCTGCCGAGACCGGGTCTAAAAAGTCGAAGACTCAAGCAACACAAAAGTCTTCCACCCCTAAGGCAAAATCTGCGACGACCAAGACAGGTAGCGCTCAGGCGTCGCAGAGTAAGCCCACGTCGACCAAAGATGATGCGAAGGCAACCAAGAGTGAGGCGCGTACACCCGCTGCGAAATCTATAGCAAGCAACACAACTGGACGCTCTAAGGCGTCTGAGGTTTCACGTGAAACGCAGGCAACTTCAGCCTCCAATGTCCAGGGTGGTAAATCCGCGCGGAAAGCAACGGGGGATAAAGCTAACCACAAGCGGCGCCCTGTGGACTTCTTCTTCACCACCGAGGCGGATCGCAGCACTGAACATGATTCAGTAGACGGCAGTGGCGCCCACGAGACTAGGCGAGACTCGCGATCACGAATGTCTGTACCAGACGTGCTCTCGACTCGGAGTCAAGAGAGTGTTTCACGTGGAACGAGAGGCTCTGCTGGTAGCGGCGACATTGAGACGGCGACGGCAGGTGACGACTTAGTTGCAGTGCCAGGCGCGACGTTCAGCGAAATTCCCGTCGATGACATTCACCCGAACCGTAAACAGCCGCGGCAGGTATTCGACGAAGAAGAACTCGCTGAGCTAGTTCATTCGATCAAAGAGATCGGCCTGCTTCAACCGGTAGTCGTGCGGCCTTCACGCGAAGAAGGTGGACCACGGTATGAGTTGGTGATGGGTGAACGCCGCTGGCGCGCCACCCAAGAAGCAGGTTTCGATGTCATCCCTGCCATTATTCGGGAGACCGATGACTCTGACCTGCTCAGGGACGCCCTGCTCGAAAACCTTCACAGGTCTCAACTCAACCCGCTTGAAGAAGCAGCCGCGTATCAGCAGTTGATGGCTGAGTTTGAGTGTACTCAGGAGGAGTTGTCTGAACGCATCGGTCGTTCCCGTCCTCAGATCTCCAATACGATCCGGTTGCTACGCCTGCCAGCGTTGGTACAGCGCCGTGTGGCAGCAGGGGTTCTCTCGGCAGGTCATGCGCGCGCCATCCTGGCCCTGAGCAGCACCGAGGATATGGAAAAGCTGGCGCAACGTGTAGTCAACGAAGGCCTTTCTGTACGTGCGACTGAAGAGCTCGCTCAGGCTACTGAACGTCAGGGTGAGCCTCAGAAACGTCGGAAGGTTGCTGAGCCTCGCAGGCAGGAGCGGTTGGACTTCTTCGCCAACCAACTCCAAGACCGGCTCGAGACTAACGTCAAGATCACGCTTGGCGCCCGCAAGGGTAAGGTGCAAATTGACTTCGCCTCAGTTGATGACCTCAACCGCATCATGGGCATCATCAAGGGCGAGACAGGTCTCGGAGAGTAGCTCTTGTATTGCCCGCGTGAGTCCTTGACTGACGTGTTGACCGTGAAACGAGGTAGGGCCTGGTTCGGAAGCTATCCGAACCAGGCCCTACCTTTTGTGTCCCATAGTGGTGATGTGTCGTGACTGTATTGATGTGATAGTTCCGCCTTCCGCTTCTTGGTGGATGTTTCAGGACATCGTTCCGCGTTGTGCGGTCAGCAAAGACGGCTAGGGAACGTCTCTGCAGTATTGCGGATTCCGGTGTTCCCAGGGCTGTTTTGTTCCGGTTGCCGCTACTGCACACTGATGTATTCGTTGTTCCTGACCGCCGGGACAAGCTCATTTTGCCGCCGCCCGTGTCTTGACGTGGGATGCAATGACGGAAGGCTCGCACCTCGCCCCGTGATGTGAACGATGTCGTGACACATGGGTGAAGAAGTCGTGAGACGTGATTGGAAGAGTGTCATGAGAGATCTCTGGGGTGGACAGGGTGGTTGCGGGTGAACCCTGTCGGGAAACCAAACACTCATCAGACCTGCACATTGTTGCTGCAGTGGGTCATGACCCAAACACATTAATCCGTGCTATTGACTTCGTAGTTGCAGACGGTGTGGATCCCGTTGTATCAAACGAGCACCCACCGAGATACGCGGTAGCAGGGGAGTGGTTGTTTCATGTGAAACATTGGACGCGGATTGTCCGTCGGGCAGCGTTCAGATTCTTCATGAGGCAAGGTGTGCCGGCCGTTCCTGGCAACCACGTCGACGCAGGACCACGCAGCAACACGCAGAATCTGGTTTCCAGGACAGAAGTAATGAGTGGCGTCGGCAGTGCACATCAGCTGCAGATACAACAGAGGAAGACTGTTAGTCAGCACGAAACAGAATGTACTGAGTCGCGTCATCGTTACGCTATGCGAGGCGAGCATAGGTTGCGTGGAATATCAGAAGCGGTACGTTCGAGGCCGATGCGGGGGAGTGGTAGAGGCGCCGGATAAGACAGGACGAAGGAACGCTGGGCCAGTAGATGGCGGCTACATCAGCTAATAGGACCGGCGCCTGTCTGCAGATAGCACTGTCACTCACGCGTCCTGATTGCCAGTCTTTCGTGGGCGTCCACATGCGTGCGCACTCGTACCCGTGTGCCCAGACCAAGTTGACGCTGTGAAAGCTGAAGAAGGCACAAACAAGTGATTGCAAGCGACGGTCGAACGAGCCAGGCTCGTTGCACATACAACAGGGTCTCTCCATCGACGCGCAGGCCAAGTAGGAGACATGGAAAGGAACGGAGTATCGGGGCGGCTCAATGCCTCAGTATAGAAGGCTCAGAACACAGACGCCGAACAGAAGGCTCCGAACAGCAGACTCAGAGCAGATAACTTCGAACAACAGACCGGAGCAGGTGGCGCGGTACGGAGGATCGGTTAGGAACGCGACTGCGTATGCGAAGCGAGTGGATAAGAAGAGAGGGAGTCAGTTCCCACTGGAACTGACTCCCTCATGCATGTCTACGTTTCACGTGAAACGCTAGCTAGCTTCCGCCGTGTTTCACGTGGAACAAAGGAACGGCCGAGCTGCGGCATGTTTCATGTGAAACAAACCCAGTCGATTAGATGTGGTCCTTGAAGGCGTCGAGCAGCTGAGCCTTTGGCTTCGCACCGATAGAGGTAGCGACGTGCTCGCCACCCTTGAAAGCGAACACAGCAGGGATAGAGGTGATCCCGTACTTCGCGGCGATACCCTGGTTCTCGTCAACGTTGACCTTGACTACCTGCAGCTTCCCTCCGTTCTCTTCCTGGATCTCCTCGAGAACCGGTCCAAGGGCGCGGCAAGGGCCGCACCATTCTGCCCAGAAGTCCACCAGAACGGTCTTCTCATTCTTGAGGACCTTCTCCTCGAAATCTGCTTCAGTTACATCAATAACGTTGCTCATATCTACTCCTAAAACTCGATGGGAAAAGATTGTTGGGTTCGGGACAGACGCACGCTCTACCAGCGAGGCGGCTGCGGAACTGTGTACGGATCTCTATGTACGGAACTCGATGTACAAATCTATGGGGGGAGAGTGCGGCCTAGTTCTGGGGGAGGGCGGCCTAGCTCTCCTTCAGCGAAGCCAAGTAGTGCTCCACGTCAATGGCTGCGGTACAACCAGAACCTGCAGCCGTGATGGCTTGCCTATAGGTTGGGTCCACAACATCACCCGCAGCGAATACGCCAGGAATCTTGGTCTTAGAGGTACGGCCTTCAACTGCGATAGTGCCCTCGTCGGTGATATCGAGCTGCCCGGCAACCAACGAAACGCGAGGATCGGAACCAATAGCGATGAAAACACCAGATGCGTCCAGTTCACTCTCCGCGCCCGTCACCGTGTCACGTAGACGAACACCTGAAACCTTGTCATCACCCAGAATCTCTGTGACTTCGCTGTTCCACCGAACTTCGATGGAAGGATGGTTCAGTGCCCGATCAGCCATGATCTCCGAGGCACGGAACGAATCACGGCGGTGAACGATCGTAACCTTGGAAGCGAACTTCGTCAGGAAGAGCGCCTCCTCCATGGCAGAATCTCCGCCGCCAACAACAACGATCTCCTGATCACGGAAGAAGAAACCATCGCACGTGGCGCACCAGCTCACACCATGACCGGTGAGTCGCGTCTCCGACTCCAGCCCAAGCTCACGATACGCCGAGCCAGAAGCGACAATCACAGAACGCGCCTGGTAGATAGTGCCGTCACTGAGCACAACCTTCTTGACCTCGCCATCGAGCTCAAGAGCGGTAGCGTCATCGTAGATAACTTCAGCGCCAAAGCGTTCAGCCTGCTGCTGCATATTCGTCATCAGATCAGGACCCATGATCGCTTCAGGGAAGCCAGGGAAGTTCTCGATCTCAGTGGTCTTCATGAGCTCACCGCCGGCGTCGACGGAGCTCGCAATAACGATCGGTTTAAGATCAGCGCGGGCGGTATAGATCGCTGCCGTGTAACCGGCAGGACCGGAACCGACAATCACCACATCATGAATCTTTTCAGTGCTCACCTAACATGGCCTTTCATAGAGGACCCACCCGTCATGGGTCCCACGGTACTGACCGGCAGCCGCACATGACGTTACAAAACCCTAGGAGGACCGCCCAGCGTGGGCAGAATGCAACGCCAACACAAGCTGCGCTCACTCGTTAATAGAAACAAGAAACGCAGGTGAGCTATTCCAGAGCGGAAACGAATAACGCGCCCACAGTGCTAGTCCACTGAGGCGCGTTATCCATTCTGATGTGCTGAATCTACAAAGTGGTCCAGCACGGCGTCCACGGTGTCGCGGAACGGTACATTTACTCGACGTTGATCTCTGCGACAGTGAAACCATAAGGGCGTCCAGAAGGGCCACCGCTAGCAATCTTTGGAAGCTCGGTAATGTTGACGAAAACATACTTCCCTTCAACGCCTTTACCGAGCCCGGCTTCTAGGGTTGGGCCAGAGAACGAGCCTGAATAGGCTTCCTTAGCATCAGAAATGTTCTCCGTGTCACCCACTAGAATCTGCATGTTTCCGCCAACACCATTCAAGCCCTCAAGCTTGACTTGCTTGACAGACGCGGTCTCTTCAAGCTCCAGAACCAAAGCCATCGACTGAGCGTAGTTACCGAACTGCGGCGTGGTGTAGCTGTACGTCTGATAGGACGTCGCTAGCGAGCCATCGATCGCCTTCGGCAACTCGCCGTCAGTATCCGCATTCAATTCAGGCGCGCCAGGAACCAGACGGCTGATGGACTGAACAGCCGGTTTAACTTCCTTCTCCTTTTCCTTCTCGGAAGGAGATGGAGACTCAGAACCCCCTGAGTTCTCCGGCTTCTTCTTGTTCTCCTGAGAAGCAGAAGCAACAGGTGCCGGGGATTCCTTGTCTTTGGTGAGGTTTCCGACAGCGAAGACGACACCGCCGATCATCAGCAGGCCAAGCAGACCCCCGACGATCACACGGGTCAACTTGTTGCCGCTATCTTCCGGTTCAGCATCTTCGAACGCCTGCGACTGAGTGCCATCTGCGGAAGCGGCCGCGCCGCTTGCGCCCGCGCCAGCACCCGCAGCAGCTCCGGCACCGAACGCCTGGCGTGGGAAACGAGATGCAGGACGCATCTCGCCATCGCGCTCAGAAGCTTCACGGGCGGCACGCGCATCTGCATCCTCACGGCTTTCACGCATGCCAGGGGTGACGATGGGGTTCATCTCAGTCGGGACATCAGCGAAGTCAAAGCCGCCGAACCCAGTGAAACCACCCGCGGCTGCGCCCCCGCCAGTACCCCTTCCATCAGTACCCCTGCTACCGCTGCGACCGGTACCCCGACCAGTGTCCCGGTTCCGTGCGGACTCCTGGGAAGCCTCGCTGGCTGAGGTGGGCACGCTCGCGATCGGGCCGCTCTGATAAGAATCAGAAGCACCGGCAGACGATGGCTCAACAGGTGGAAGCTCCGAGGAGCCTAGGTTCTCGGGCTGAGTCTCGTGTGGGTCGCTGATCGCTGGATGCTGCGATCCAGCCCCAGCCCCGGCGTCACTGCCAGTGCCAGTGCCGGCGCTACTGCCAGTCCCGGCGCCAGAACCTGCACCGGCGCCAGAACCTGCACCTGCCGCTGCGCCAGCGCCGAAACCTGCTGCCCAGGCGCCGGAACCCTGCTCGTCATTGCTCTCATCATCGGTGTCCCAGGAGTCGTCGTAGACTTCCTGATTCCTGTTGCGGCGGTTGCGGAACCGGCCGGCGAAACCTGAGAACAACGGTTTGCGGGCTTGTTCGTGGGCGAGTTCTTCGTAGTATTCGGCGTCGTCGTCGTAGACCTGTGGTTCGTAGGAGCGGGATTCGCCGAAGATCTCGGAACCGAGTGTGTCGGTCATGAACGGTTCAACGTAGGGAGTGCCGTTCTCGATGACCAGGTCAAGCATGTCTGCCGCTTCAGCGTCAGCGGCGATGAGGTAGGTAGTGGACTGACTGATGCCGAGGTCGAGGACCTTCACCGGGGAGGGCCGGGTTTCGATCGCGATTTCGCGGGCGGCTACGGCGAGTCGGGTCGCGTTATGCGGTGCCGCAGTGAGGATGGAGACGGCGCGGTTGAGGACTTGGTCGGTGCCTGCGTACACGCGGTCGCCTTCTTCGGTCGCGACGATGAGCTCGCCAACCTGATAGCGCCCGCCTAATACGGTGCCGCTGTCGATCTCTTCCGACACGTTTACTCCTCGAACTCGACCAGCCTTGCCGGTCCTGGTTGGTGTGCGGTGCGGCTGGTGCGTTTGTGTTGGAAACTGTTTCTATTGTTCATGCTACCGGGGAAGTTCCTGCGGATGTGTTAGCGCGAAACCTTGAGTTTGCGCAAAACAGGGGCGAGGAAGTCGTCGAGTTCTGGGATGCGTGCCAGTTTGAGGATTCCGAGGTAGGCGGCGAGCATCACGATGCCGGTCATGCAGATGGTGGCGATGGCTGGCAGGTATCCGCTCCAGGCCCACCCGTAGTCGTAGGCGCCGAAGCTGTAGGCCAGTGTTGCTCCGATGAGGCCGGCGCCGACGGCGCACCACCCGATTTTGATGTATTGGTCCATGACGTGCCCGGCCCCGTAGTGGCCGTATTTTTTACGGATGGTGAGGTGGGCGACGATGGTGAGTGAGATGTGCGCGATGGGGAATGAGATGCACAGGGCTTGTGCGCGGATTTCCCATGGCACGCTGTAGGCGACCAAAATGGCGGCTGCCAGGGTCAGCGCGGAGTAGAACACCTGCAACAACATCGGGGTAAAAGTATCTTCTTTTGCATAGAAGACGCGCATAAGGAAGAAGTTATAAGACTGCCACGGAAGCCCCAGCGCCATCAAAAGAATCAACGTCGCCGTTGCGGAACCGGCTGCCGCGGACTGCACGCTGGTACCGCCGAAAAGCCTTCCAAGCGGACCAGCCAAAACGACCAAAGCGACCGTTGAGAACAGCATCGGGATGGCGATGGTCCTCAGGCCATGCGAAAGCAAGTGGCCTACGTCCTTGTCGCGTTTCTCGCTGAACGCGTTGCTGAACTCGTTGAACAGCACGGTAGCCAGCGATAGCGCGAAAAGGCTGTGGGGGAGGACCACAATCAACTGGGCCTGATTGAACGCGGTTTCACCAGGGATGGACGGGTTGCCTTCACGGACCGCGGTTGCGCCGGAGACGACCTTACCGGTGTAGAGGTTGACGATGTTGCCAAGCGCCATGGCTAACAGAGTCCAGGCAGCCATCTGGCCGACTTTACGCAGGCCCATTCCGCGGAAGCGGAAGTCAGGACGTAGGTTGAGCCCGAGCCGTTTCAATGGCCAGAACAATATGAGCGCTTGCGCTGCCACGCCCAGGGTTGCGCCACCGGCAAGCACCACGGTCTGGTGGGTGGTCCAGTTGGCGAAGTACAGATCAGAACGGCCGGTATAGGCGCCGAAGAAGAATATGTAGATCGCTAATGAGGCGACCTGGATGACGTTGTTAGCCACAGGTGCCCACATGTAGGCGCCGAAGCGGTGGTGGGCGTTCAAGACCTGGCCCACAACGGCGTATACCCCGTAGAAGAAGACCTGCGGCATGCACCAATAGGTGAATACGGTTCCGAGCGCGATCATCGCTTCTGACCACCCGGAGGACAAGATTCTTGTGAGTGTGTGGGCGCTGGCGGTCAAGACTGCGGTGAACGTAGCCATCACGAGGATCGTGAGCGTCAGTAGCTTGGATGTGTATTCGCTGCCGCGGTCAGCGTTCTTTGACGCTTTGATCAGCTGCGGCACGAGGATGACGTTGAAAACGCCGCCTGCCAGCAGCATGAAGATGATCGTGGGCATCGTATTCGATTTCTCGAAGATGTCTGCCACGTGGGTTGTTGAGCCGATCGCGATGGCGAGCATCGCGGTGCGCATGAATCCGAGTACCCGGGAGATGAGGGTACCGGAGGCCATGAGGGCGACTGCTTTGCCTCGGCGATTGGATGCGCCTGCGCTTGTTTCGTTTCCGAGGTCGGGGGTCTTGGACTGTGCGGAGGCGTTAGTGCTCTCAGAGCTCATGCGTCTCGATTACCTCTCGGGCCATTTCGGCGATTCTGCGTTCGTTGAGGAAGGTGAGTCGGCGCGGGAGCTCGACTAGGGGGACCCAGTCCACGTCAACAGCCTCATGGTCTGGGTCGTTTTCGATGGTGAGTTCGCCACCGGTTGCTATAAGAAGGAAGTGGTGAACGGTTTTGTGGACCCTGTATTGGGGGACCATGAACCAGTAGTCGATGGATCCGAGGGGCACGAGGATTTGCCCTTGGATGCCGGTTTCTTCAGCGATTTCGCGTACTGCGGCTTGTTCGTGTGTTTCTTGGCCTTCTGGGTGTCCTTTAGGTAGACACCATTCGAGGCGGCCTGCGCGGTTGTAGCGCGCAATGATGGCTACGCGCAGGTCAGGGGAGTCGGGATCGATGACGATTCCGCCTGCGGATACCTCTTCAACTGTTGGTGTTGAGGGGGATAAACGCTGTGATGCCCGCAGTGTGCGGGTACGTTCCCACGCCAAAGCAGCCGTCAACGGCGTGCGGCGCTGTGGGTTCGGAACGTGGTCACTCATATCGGACACTTTAGCTAATACAGCTTGAGGCTCTCAGGGTGCCGTGCCGTTTAGAGGTAATTTTGGTTGGCTCGGCTCGGGTTCTTTCCGCGATATCTGGAAAGATAAGGAGCGTGATTCAGCTACGTGATGTGCAGTTGCCGGCGCTTGCCCTTGAGTTGGGTGAGCGGTTTATTGCTGCCGGTTTTGAGTTGGCGCTGGTTGGTGGGCCGGTGCGTGACCTGTTTTTGGGGCGGGCGGCACCTGATTTGGATTTTACGACGAACGCGACTCCGGATCAGATTCTGGATGTGGTGCGTGGTTGGGCTGAGGCGACGTGGGATGTGGGCCGTGAGTTCGGCACGATCGCTTTGCGCAAGCGTGGTGAGGATATTGAGATCACTACGTATAGGGCTGATGTCTACGATGCGGGTTCGCGTAAGCCGCATGTGCGGTTTGGTGAGAAGCTCGAGGATGATTTGGCTCGCCGTGATTTCACGGTCAATGCGATGGCGTTGCGGTTGCCTGCCGGTGAGTTGGTGGATCCGTTCGGTGGGCGCGCGGATGTCGAGGCCGGTATTCTGCGTACGCCGTCTGGCCCGGAGATTTCGTTTTCGGATGATCCTTTGCGGATGATGCGGGGCGCCCGTTTCGTGTCTCAGCTGGGTTTTGAGTTGGCTGGGCCGGAGCGTTCGGCGATGCAGCAAATGGCAGCGCGCTTGGAGATTGTCTCTGCTGAGCGGGTTCGGGATGAGCTGAATAAGTTGATGTTGGGTTCTGATCCGGCCTCGGGGTTGCATGTGATGGTGACAACGGGTTTGGCTGACTATGTGCTCCCTGAGTTGCCTGCGTTGCAGATGGCGACGGATGCGAATCATCACCATAAGGATGTGTATCAGCATTCGTTGACTGTTTTGCGGCAAGCGATCGAGCATGAGGGCACGTCTGCTGACGATGCGGTGCCTGGCCCTGACTTGGTGTTGCGTTTGGCGGCACTTCTGCACGATATCGGTAAGCCGGCTACGCGCCGGTTTGAGAACGGTGCGGTGAGCTTCCGTAACCACGAGGTTGTGGGCGCGAAGATGGCGCGTAAGCGTTTGCGTGCGTTGCGCTATGACAATGCGACGATCAAGGCCGTGGTGCGGCTGGTTGAGTTGCACATGCGTTTTTATGGTTATGCGGATGTCGCGTGGTCGGATTCTGCGGTGCGTCGTTACGTGAATGATGCCGGTGATGTTTTGAGCCGCCTGCATTTACTCACCCGTTCTGATGTGACGACGCAGAATCGGCGTAAGGCTGAACGGCTTGAGCATGCTTATGACGATCTTGAGCGCCGCATCGAGGAGCTCGCCGAGCAGGAGGCGTTGGATGCGATCCGCCCAGACCTGAATGGGCAGCAGATCATGGAGATCCTAGACATCAAGCCGGGCCCTGTTGTGGGGCGGGCCTATAAGTTCTTGCTTGAGAGGCGCCTGGACCGCGGGCCGGTCTCAGAGGAGCAAGCGAAACAAGAGCTGCTCGAGTGGTGGGCTGAACAGGACGCCTAGGCTAACTACTTACAGCGATGCGGGGCGCCACCAACAGCTGGTGGCGCCCCGCATCGTTCTCCCCGTCGGCTGTTGCCCTGGGGCTCATGCCTGATGTTTAGGAGTCTTTTTCGCCGCGGATGAAGGCTTCGACGTCGGCATGTGCTTGTTCGTCGTTGACCTGCACTGGAGGCGACTTCATGAAGTAGGAGGAAGCCGAAAGCAGCGGGCCGCCGATGCCGCGGTCCAGGCCGATCTTCGCAGCGCGGATCGCGTCGATGATGACACCAGCGGAGTTAGGGGAGTCCCACACTTCGAGCTTGTATTCGAGCGAGACCGGGGCGTCGCCGAAGTTGCGGCCTTCGAGGCGTACGAAAGCCCACTTGCGGTCATCGAGCCAGCCAACATAGTCGGACGGGCCGATGTGAACGTCGCGTTCGGCGAGCTTCGCGGACGTGTTCGAGGTGACGGCCTGGGTCTTGGAGATCTTCTTGGATTCGAGGCGTTCACGCTCGAGCATGTTCTTGAAGTCCATGTTGCCGCCCACGTTGAGCTGGTAGGTGCGGTCAAGGATCACGCCGCGGTCTTCGAAGAGCTTGGCCATGACGCGGTGCGTGATGGTTGCGCCGATCTGGGACTTGATGTCGTCACCGACGATGGGCACGCCGGCTTCACGGAACTTCTCGGCCCATTCGGTGGTTCCGGCAATGAACACTGGGAGCGCGTTGACGAACGCGACGCGGGCGTCAATCGCGCACTGGGCGTAGAACTTATTCGCTTCCTCGGAGCCGACAGGCAGGTAGGAGACCAAAACATCAACGTCGGCTTCCTTGAGAGCCGCGACGACGTCAACTGGTTCTTCGGTGGACTCTTCGATGGTCTCGCGGTAGTACTTGCCGAGGCCGTCGAGGGTGTGGCCGCGCTGGACCGTCACGCCGGTTTTCGGGACGTCGCAGAGTTTGATCGTGTTGTTTTCGGATGCTTGAATCGCGTCGGCGAGGTCGAGCCCAACCTTCTTGGCGTCAACATCGAATGCCGCAACGAAGTTCACATCGTTGACGTGGTAGTCGCCGAACTGCACGTGCATCAGACCCGGGATGGTCTGGTCTACTGCGGCGTCTTTGTAGTATTCAACGCCTTGCACGAGCGAGGTCGCACAATTGCCGACGCCCACGATAGCGACGCGGATTGCGTTATCCGACACGGAAACCGTCTCCTTGGAAATAGAGAATAAAGGCACCGCGAAAGCGGCACTTGAGATCTGCGCTCAGTTTAGTTCATGGCCCGCGCAAAGTTCGTCTATGTCACAGGGGCAACAAGTCACCGAGCGCCACACGTCGTCACAGGGGCAACATGTCGCCGGGCAACGCGGCTCACGCGTGTGCGGCATCCCACACACGCGTGAGCCGTATTGAGCGCGAGTGCTGGAGCGGCTATGCGCGGACGGCGTTGCGTACGTTGCGTGCCGCTTTCCACACGGGTGCCGGAAGGGCGGTTTTCAGGCGTGCGCGCCATGCGCGGGTGCGGGCGCGGGCCATCGCGGCTGCTGAGACGTCGAGGTAGCCCTTGCGTGCCGCATCGGCTAGTGCTGCGAGTTCGTGTTCCATGTCGCGGCGGTGTGCGGCCTTGACGTCTTCCGGGGTGTGGAAGTAGTTGCGGCGCAGCCACTGTTGGTTGGCGTGCGGGATGTTGAGGTCCTGCATTTCCTCGAGTGTCATGAGGAGGCCGGATTCGCTGAACATCGCGTTGAGTAGCTTCTTGGTGACTCCGAAGTCGGAGATGATCCCGACCCGCAGCCCGCGGTCGATCGCCTCGACCGCCGCCGTTGAAGACACGGTCACGAGTGCCGAACCTGGCGTGAGGCGTTCGGCGAGTGAACCGGTCTGGAAGTCCAGCAGGCTCTGGTCCTCGCCGGTTTCGGCGCAGTAGTTCTCCCACAGGTAGTCGTAGGGGAAGCGTTCGATGTGGGTCTGCGGTTCCCCACGCAACGCACGTAGCTTGACGATGACCTCAACCTCAGGATGTTTGCGCTTGGTCTCTGCCAGGGCTTTGAGGATTTCGAGGCGCTGGAATTGCTTGAATGGCATTTTCGCTTGTGGCGCGAAGACGATGCGGTTGACGGGGGTCTCGTCTGGCTCGGGCGGCTCATGGTGGCTTAGCATCGGGAGCCTGCCGACTGCGAAGCTCGGCGGAAGGATATTCTCTTCCTCGAGCGGCGGGGTGGGGGCGTGGCCTTGCTCTTGAGCCGCTTTGACGATTTCTGGTGCGTCGGCTGGGTCTGGCTCGTCGATCGCTGGGCGTTCAGGGTCCAAGCCGGCTTCCTCCACAGCCTCGGAGTCTTCGTCGGCCTCAGCGTCACCGGCGGCCCCGGCATCATAGGCCCCGCCATCGTAGGCCCCGGAACCGAAGCCATTGCCGCCAAAGCTGCTGTGACTACCGAATCCGCTGTCGAAGCTGCCGTTCGGGAGGACGGCGCGCGGGGTGATCCCGTCGAGGCTCATCTTCTCACCGAGGATTGCAAACGCGTCGGCTTCTGCGAGGGAGTGGACCATGAACGTGTCGGAGAGTTCACGGAAGCCCAGCGCGCGCGAGGTTGCCGGGAAAGCGATGCCTGGTAGCGCGGTGATCAGCGCCGGGCGGTTTTTGAGGGACGCGAAGTGGATGAGTACTTCGCGGGCGATCGGCCCGGTAGCGGCAACCAGCACGACGTCCGGCATCGGGTTGAGGTTGGTGGAGAGCTTGCGCACCGGTACGACGGCGGGCGGCCGGCCTTCGAGGAACGTTCCGGCTAGTGCAGCACGGGTTTGTACGGAGGTCGGGATCACGTGTGAGCGCACGACCACTACTTGGCGCCGCCAGTCTTTGAGCTGGTCAAGGAAATGGACGGCGTATTTGAGGTATGAGTCGGAGTCTGCGATGGCCGCGATGGTCCTAACCGTCATGTTTTTCCTTACCTTGTTTGAGTGAGACGGATGAAAGAAGGTGTTGCCTGAGTGCTGGTGTCGCCTGCGGGGTCCACCACGAGTCTGGGATGCGTTTATATGTCACGTCGATGCCGCGCCCGGCCAGCAGGATGCGTAGCGAAGTCACCGCGGTCGAGGGCAGGGATATGACGCGTTGGAGGGGGCGTAAGCCGCTGAGCCGCAGTTCTACCGGGGTTGTGACGTCTTGGACGTTGACGCCCGGGATCGCGCGGATCTTCTCGAGCAGTTCGCCTTTTTCTCGCCGGTGCGGGAAGTAGGCCAACGGGGTGTCGGCGGCTAGTTGGGTGATCCAGTCGATGTAGGGTTCGGCACCGATGAGGCCGTCATAGGCGAGCGCTGAACCGATCAGCATGGTTTGTTCGCAGAAGGTCTCTTCTGCAGGCTGGCTCCTGGCCCATTCGAAAGCATGGTGTTCAACGCGTACGCCGATGTTGGTGAGCCGCTGCGAGAGCTCCGGTACGAGCGGTAGCGCGGTGATGAGCAGTACGCGGTTGTTTTTGGCGGCCCACCGGAGCCGGTGCCACGCCGTGAGCCCGAGGGCGAGGCGCCCGATGGTTTTCTTACCGCGGTCTCGCACGAGCGGCGTGGGCTTAGGGTCGGTGAGTTTGTCGAGGAACGCGAGCGTGGCGAGGCCGTCATCGACGATGATGATTTCACGCTCGCCGAGTGGGCCCAGCATCGCTCTTTGGACTCGCCCGGAGAGCATATCCCCGGCACCCCACCGGTTCATGGGGGTTGAGCCGATGGGGGTGATGTCTTGGCCTTCGGCGCTGATGGTGACGCCTTCGGGTACGTGCCGGTTGAGGACTTCGACTGTTTTCCCGATACCTGGGATGCCAGGGCGGATGCGCACGGTGGTTGAGGTTCCGGTGAGGCCGGCCGCGTGAGCTTCGATGGCGCTGAGCAGCTGGAGTGGGGATTCAACCCAGATTTCGCTGGTGCCGAGCCTGGGGCGAGGTGTTTCCTGTTGGGCGCGAGCCGCGCGCGGTGACCGGGGCTTGCGTGAGTTTTTCATTGTTGTTTCTGGTGGCCTGGCGGTTTCCGGTTACCCTGCGCTGTCCGATTACCCTGCGCTGTCCGATTACCCAGCGCGGAGAGGGCTTTGACGGCCGCCTTGGATGGGACCTTGAGCAGCTTGGAGGTCTGAACCTTGTTCTTGAGGGCGTTGAAGTTTTTGGCCCCCATCGCGTTACCGAGGTGACCTACGAGGCGCTCGTAGGTGTTGGTCGGGTTGGTTTTCATGAGGTTGAGCTGATACAGCCGGGTTTTACGCAGGTAGAGCTTTCGCAACTCGGGGTCTGAGGTGCAGAACTCGAACGCCTCTGGGTAGAGGGCCTTCATCCGTTCGGGCTGCATCGTGTAAGCGACCGTGTTCAGAAGTGCCTGGAGGCGGCCTTCCTTGGAAGGGTCGTCCGCTGGTGCTGGGATGCCGCGGTGGAACAGCGCGTCAGCAAGCATGACGGGTACGCGGTTGGAGTTCGGGTACGGGTTGAGGTTGTGGATCACATCCTCGGCCCCTACCGCTACCGCGGGGATGTTGTAGCCGTAGCGCAGTGTTGCTAGTGCGGTCGAGAAGATCGAGACCGCCACGACTGGTTTGATCCAGGTGGCGACGATTTCTGCCGGCACGGTATCGGTGATCTCGACGTATTCGAGGCCGAGGGATTCCACGACTTCCCGGGTCACGATGCGTGAAGTGTAGGAGGCCGATGGGTGCGGCTTGAACGCGATGACCCCTGCGCCGGCATCGAGCGCTGCCTGCGCCATGCGGGTGGTCAGTTCGTGCTCTTCTTCATCGGTGATGAGCCGCAACTCATTGAGGTATTGCCCCAGGATCAGCCCGGCAGGTTTACCCGAGGCCATGATGCTCGCGCACGCAGCTGACGGTTCAACCTTGTTAGCCCACGCATCGATCACGCGAGTGAAGTGTTCAAGCCCCACCGCATCGGAGGCTGCACCCCATTCCGCGCCGTAGAGCGGCTTGAGGCCAGGCACGATGTCCAGGTGCACCACGCGGTCCAAACGCGAACCGATCTCGATGGGCAGGGGATCACGCAGCGGCCCGTAGGCCATGAGCCCGTCGGCGTGGACGGTGATAGGCGCGTCGTGGAAGACGGTCGCGAGCGCCCGGCCAGGGTTGACCTGGAGGGATTCAAGCCACAAAGAGATTTCCGATGCGTGGCCCGGCTGGGTCAGGGGCAGATCGAAATACTTGCAGAACAGTTGCCGCCACATCGGCGCCTCTACTTGGCGTGGGGAGAACTGGTGCGGACGCAGCGGGCGAATGAATTCGCCGAGGTTGATGACACGGTCAAAGCGTGAGGCGAGCTCTTCGAAACCGGTCGCCCCGGTGATCCCGGGGACCAGTTCTGGTTGGCGGGTTGAGTCAACCACGCACAGCACGCGGTCGCCGTCTTCAGGGACTGCGCCGGCGTCGATCATCGCGGCGAGAGAGGCCACCTGGTAGAGGGTTGAAGCCTGGAAAAGCTGAGTCATCGGCTGCTCTTTGCTGTATCAGAAGCGGGGGCGGTATCAGAGGCGGGGGAAGCGGGAGGCCGGAACGAGAGCAAAGCGGCCATGAAACCTGCGCCCTCAATTTCCTTTTTCACTTCCGGTAGCACGGGGCCCAGGAGCTTGAGGCGTTTAGGGCCCATCTCTTTCACGGTCTGGATGATGAGCGCGCGATCGAATTTGCCTGCAGTGGCCCGGATCTCGGTTCTCATTTGCTCCTGGAGTTCGCTGCTCAACCGATCCTTACGTTCAAGCTGGAAGCACGTGATCGCCAGGAACTGGCGGGCGAGCTTCGGCATGAAACGCTCGCCTTCGGCGTCCTTAATGAGCAGGTCAGCCATCTTCCCGAACGCGCGGGCGAAGTGCAGCTGACGTTCGTCACCGACCTGGGTGAGCGTTGTGGCAAGGCCGCGGCGCCACATCGTAGTGGGGCCTTCGATGAAAGCGCACGTGGATGCCGCGAGCATCACGCCCCACAGCCACAAGCGGTCTTCGGCGGTCGAGAGGCTTTCGTCGAAACGCATCACATCGAGTACGTCGTGGAGACGGCGGTGATACATTCCGGCAGCGACCCACGGGTTGTCGATGATGGTGCTGTTGTTGGGCGGCATGATGAAGTCCCGCGGGTTCTCCACGGTCCCGATGCGCCCGGTTGGCAAGTTGCGTACAGTGCGTGTCCCGTTTTTCTCTTCGATCATCGGCACACGGATGAAGTCCACGCCGAGGCGTTGCATCGCCTCAGCCCGAACACTTAGGCTGAGTGGCTCAAGCCAGTCGTCCCCATCCAGGAACGCGATATAGGTTCCACGGGCCACTTCGAGGCCCCGGTTGCGGGCGGCAGAGACGCCGAGCGCAACCGGGTTCCTCAGAAGTGTCAGACGCGGAAGAAGCGGACGGAACGAATCGATGACGTCCTCTACGTCTTCCTCGGAACCGTCATCGACCACGATGACGTGCAGCTGATCTTCTTGACCGGCAGGCATCTGCCGGGTTGTGGAGACGAGCGTGTCCGGTAGCAGGTGTTTCTGATTGTGGGTTGTCACAATCAGCGAGATCTGCTCGGGCTGATCCGAACGTGCCTCGGTTGGTGCTGCGGCAGCAGTCACGGCTCCTCCAATATCTACGCGGTCTGGGTTGAAACGCGGTCTGGGTTGATGTGCGCTTAGCCGACCTTGACTGCCATTGGGTCTTCGGTCACGCGGCGCAGCGAATCCTTCTTAGCTGCCTCGCCTGGCATGACGCGCTTGCGGCCGTCACCCATTGCCTTTTCAAGGATGCGGATGTCGGTGACCAGCTGCTCGAAAGCGCGTGGCTCAAGGGAAGCGGCCTGGTCGGAGCCCCACATCGTGCGGTCGAGGGTGATGTGGCGTTCCACGGTCACAGCGCCTAGAGCGACAGCCGCCAGGGAGATCTGCAGGCCGTCCTCGTGGCCCGAGTAGCCCACTGGGACGCCGTAGCGGTCTTCGAGGGTCGTGATCGAGCGGAGGTTGGCTTCCTCTGGTGGCATCGGGTAGGTCGAGCACGAGTGCATCAGAACGAGGTTATCGGTTCCGAGGATCGCTACGGCCTCGTCGATCTCTGCCAGGGTGGACATGCCGGTCGAGAGCAGCAGTGGCTTGCCGGTCTGCTGGAGTGCGCGCAGCATCTCCTTATCGGTCACGGATGCGGACGCGATCTTGTGGGTGACAACGCCCAAGTCTTCGAGGAATTCGACGGATGGGACGTCCCATGGGGAAGCGAAGCAGTGCAGGTCCTGCGCTGCCGCGTACTGCATGAGCTCCTTGTATTCCTTCTCACCGAACTCGACGCGGTGCTTGTACTCCATGTAGGTCATTTCGCCCCATGGGGTCTGGCGTGGCTTGTTGCGCATGTGCTCCGGGACAGCGATCTCCGGGGTGCGCTTCTGGAACTTCACTGCATCGGCGCCGGCGTCAGCTGCCACGTCGATGAGCTGCTTTGCGATGTCGACGTCACCGTTGTGGTTGATGCCGATTTCACCGATGACGTAGACAGGCTGGTCTACGCCGAGGGTCTTCTCGCCGATCTGAACGGTCTTAGCTGGGTGCTTCGTCATTTCTTTGAGTCCTTTCACAAGGGAGCCGTTATGGCTTGAAGTTTTGGTTGTTGAACTGTTTGGACGTTTGAACTGTTTAGGCAATATGTGCCGGTTGGGGGATGGATCGTGGCAGTAGCCCCGCTGGGTCATTGACTTCGCGGTTTTCGTTGCGTGCCGCCAGAATCCGGTCGCATACTTCGCGTACTGCGCCGTGTCCGCCGGGTGCGGAGATGGAGATGCGGGCCGCGCGGGTCACCAGCGGCTGAGCGTCTGCGACAGCCAGCGGCCAGCCGACCTCGGCGAACGCCGGAAGATCGTTGATGTCGTTGCCGAGGAACGCGACCCGGGCCGGGTCGAGGCCGTGTTCTTTGATCCACGTGGATACGGCTTCGGCTTTGTGTTCCACGCCCTGCATGACTTCGACCTTGAGCTTCTTGCCCCGGGCTGTCACTACAGGGTTGGTTTCGGTGGAGACGATGACCATCGGGATGCCCGCTTGGCGCAGCATCTTGATGCCCATGCCGTCAGAGCGGGACACCTTCACGGATTCGGTTCCGTCTTGGGTTATGGTCACCGAATCATCGGTGTGGACGCCGTCGAAGTCCATGATGAGCGCGTCAACATCGAGCGCTTGGACGGGTGCTTCGTGTAGTTCGGCGATGCGGATTGCGTGTTCGAGGTCATCGAGGGTGTCGATTTCCGGTGCGGTCCACGCTGGAACCTCGATCGCGGTGAGGGTTCCGAAGAAACGGTGGCGGGTTTCGATGAACCCTTCAGTGTTCATCGCGTAGAACGCACCGGTTTCACGCATCTGAGGCGCACGGTCTTGGCGGCGTGGCCGGTAGGCGACCTGGTGGCCTACCGCGGTCACGTTGCCGTTGGGTGTGCGGGTCCAGAGGAAGCCGTGGTCTTCAACGGTCGAGAACGCTACATCAGCCGACTTCGTCTCTACCGCGGTCACGGCCGCCTGGAGGTCTTCTGGCCGGATGAACGGCGATGTGCACTGCATTAGCACGGTCACGGCTGGGCGTTCGCCGCGGGCTTCGAGGATTTCCAGGGCGTGAAGCAGAGCGGATTCGCTCGATGCGGTGTCACCGGAGAGGGCCGCGGGGCGTTCGATGACTCCGGCTCCGCATCGGCGGGCTTCGTCAGCGATGCCTGGGTGGTCGGTAGATACGTAGACTGTGGTGACCGATTCCGCTGCAAGTGCGGCATCGATCGCGCGGCCTACGAGTGAACGGCCTGCGATAGGGCGCAGGTTCTTCAACGGCACACCTTTGGAACCGCCGCGGGCCGGGATGATGACGGTCGCGCCGCTTCGGGAGTCTGGCGCGGCTACACTGGCCGGTGTGGCCTGCGGTGCAGCGGTTTGCTGTGGGGGAGTCGTTTCTGTGGTCACATATGACAAGGTATGGGCTTGATGTGTCCGGAGTTCATGCTCGACGTGAACTGTAAATGAAGCTCATCGCGGCCAGCGTGAACGACAGATTAACTAGCTCAAAGTAGGCTTAGAGGCATGAGTAAAGGACCTAAGAAGGGGCCGTTGCGTGTAACGGTGCCGAGTCGCAACGACTCCGTGGTGAAGTCCCTGGTGGGAGCGATCGGCGGTCCGCTGGGGCGCAGAACCGCTCCGGGGGTTGTTTCGCCTGGGTTCTGGCGCATCGAACGGGTGTTGTTGGTGCTGGTCGCGATCGCTGGCGTGATTGCTATTTTCACCAAGACCACGTGCCGCATCAACGGTTGGGGTGACCCGTACCGCTATATAGGTATGTGTTATTCGGACTGGACGGCACTGTGGGGGGCCCGCGGCTTCAACGAGACCCCGTTCGCGCCGTTCGATTCCGGGCAGGAGCCTTTCGAATACCCGGCGGGCATGGCGATCATCGCCTCACTCGTTTCACTGTTTGTGCCGCGTTCACTTGAACCCCGCCAACAGAGCCTCCTTTACTTTGACATCAACGCGTTCCTCGCGGTGGTTTTGTGGGCGGTTGTTGTTATCGCGGTTGCGAAGATGAGTTCTCGCCGCATCTGGGATGCCGCGATGGTTGCGTTGTCTCCCGCGATCATCCTCGCGTTGACCGTCAACTGGGACATGTGGGCGATCGCCCTCATGGTCACTGGCTTGTTCGCGGTTGCGCGCGAGCATCCGTGGCTTGGCGGGATATTGATCGGTATAGGTGGGGCGGTCAAACTGTTCCCGCTACTGGTTTTGGGTGCGTTTTTCACGTTGGCGTGGCGCACCCGCCGCTGGCATGTTTTCGGCAAGATCGCAGGCGGTGCTGGCATCGGTTGGCTCGTGATCAACTTGCCGGTCTATCTGATTGACCCGAAACGGTGGGCTGTTTTCTATACGTTCTCCTCCGACCGCGGCGCGGGCTTCTCCTCGACGTGGGAACTGTGGAACATGACGATCGGCCGCAGCGCACCTGATCTTGTGTTGACGGCGGATACGATCTCCCTGCTGGGCATCATCTTCTTTGGCTTCTGGTGCCTCGGCGTTTTGATGCTGGGGCTCATCGCTCCATATAGGCCGCGCGTTGCACAGCTTTCGTTCTTGATCCTGGCGATGTTCGTGCTGATCGGTAAGGTCTACTCGCCGCAGTTTGTGATGTGGCTCGTCCCACTCGCTGTCCTTGCGTATCCGCGCTGGCGCGCACTGTTGCTGTGGCAACTGTTTGAGGTGTTCCACTTTGTAGCGATCTGGATGCGCCTCTACGGGATGGCGCAGCCGGATCAAGCGCGCGGCTTCTTCCCAGACTGGATCTTCAGCATGACCGTCCTGGGCCACATCGCCTCGCTCGGTGCCCTGATGTTCCTCGTCATCAGATGCATCCTCCGCCCTGAGGAAGACCCTGTACGGCGCGTCGGGCTGGATGATCCGCTCGGCGGCCTGTTCGCGAGCCCACAACGGCGGGGTGCCAGGGCCGCGAAAGGCCGACGCAAAGCCGGAACCAAACCCCGTAGAAGCACAAGCGAGCCGACCCGAGCCAGAACAGGCACAAGCGAGCCAACGCGGGCGCGCGCATCCGCAACTGATGCATCCGCAACCCGCACGTCCCCAACCCGCGCATCCGCATCCCGCGCGGCTTCGAGTGAACAAGGAGAGTCATGACCCAGGCGTTGACCCATGTAGAGGACCTCGCGGACTTCATTGACGCGTCCCCTTCGAGCTATCACGCGGCGGAAGAAAGCGCTCGCCGCCTCGAAGAACAGGGTTTCACGCGTCTCGCTGAACATGATGAGTGGCCCGCGCAGCCGAGCGGGAAGTTCGTGGTGGTGCGTGATGGCGCGGTCATCGCGTGGACGGTCCCGGCGAATGCGGACCCGTGTATACCAGCGAATATTTTTGGTGGGCACACGGATTCCCCGGGCTTCAAGCTCAAACCGAAGCCGACCACGGGTAACCACGGCTGGTTGCAGGCCGGCGTTGAGATCTATGGTGGCCCGCTTTTGAATTCGTGGCTGGACCGTGAACTGCGCTTGGCGGGCCGCTTGGCGATGCGTGACGGTTCTGTGGTTTTGGCTGATACGGGTGCGCTGCTGCGTTTGCCGCAGCTTGCGATCCACCTGGACCGCGGCGTGAATGAGAAATTCGCGTTGGATAAGCAGGTCCAGACTCAGCCGGTGTGGGGTCTGGGTGTGCCTGCTGAGCATGATCTGTTGGCCGAGCTCGCCTCGTCCGCCGGTGTTGATCCTGAACAGATCGATGGGTTCGATGCGGTGGTCGCTGACTCGGCTCGTGGTCAGGCTTTCGGCAAGGATAAAGCGTTTTTCGCGGCGGGCCGCCTGGATAACTTGGCTTCCGTTCACGCCGGTTGCGTTGCCCTCGGTGAGGTAGCGGATGCAGGTGTGGGCCAGGATGCTCAGCGGGTTGCGATGTTCGCGGCTTTTGACCACGAGGAGCTGGGTTCGGCGTCCCGTTCGGGTGCTGCTGGCCCGTTCCTTGAGGATGTTTTGAACCGTATTTATGCGGGTTTGGGTGCATCCGCTGTGGATCAGGCGCGGGCGTACGCAGAATCCTGGCATGTGTCATCGGATGTGGGGCATTCGATCCACCCGAATTATGCGGGGCATCATGATCCGGTGGTCAAGCCACTTCTGGGGTCTGGCCCGATCTTGAAGATCAACGCTAATCAGCGTTATGCGACTGATGCGCTCGGTGCTGCAGCGTGGGCTAGCTGGTGCCGCGAGGCTGGGGTTGAGAGCCAGGAGTTCGTGTCGAATAACAATATCCCGTGCGGTTCCACGATCGGCCCGATCGCGGCGACCCGCCTAGGGATTCGCACCGTGGATGTGGGTATCCCGATTCTGTCGATGCATTCGGCCCGCGAGCTTGCAGGCGTGAGCGATCTTCACGACCTATATAAGGTTGCGAAGGTTTTCTATACCGCATAACTTAGTTCACTTGCGCTTCACCTGGGCTTGTAGAGATGGGGACCCAGACGTGATGTAATGCCGTGCATGTCCAACAACGCCACAACGATCCAAGGGGACGGTGCTCGCGGACTAGATAGGCGAGGGCAGAACACGCATGGGCAGGATGCGCCCCAGAAACGCAGAGACGGCCGGAAGTTCCTCCCGGAGGTCCAAGCCCTGCGGGCGCTTGCCGTCTTCGCCGTTGTGGCGTGGCATTTCTACCCCAGGGCAGTTCCGGGCGGCTTTGTTGGTGTCGATATCTTCTTTGTGATCTCAGGGTTTTTGATCACATCGAAGCTTCTGCGGGACGCCGAAGTGCACGGCAAGATCAACCTCGCTGAGTTCTGGGCTGCCCGCATCCGCCGCATCATGCCGGCCGCGACAGTGACCGCGTGCGTGATCATCGTTGCAACGTTCATATGGTGGCCCACGGAGCAGTGGGAACAGGTTTCGCGGCAAGGCATCGCGAGCCTGTTGAGCATCGTGAACTGGGTTTTGGCCGTTGATTCCGTGGATTATCTGGCCTCAGACAATGCGCCGACCGCTTTCCAACACTATTGGTCACTCAGCGTTGAGGAACAGTTCTATGTTCTCTGGCCGCTCGTGGTGATCCTGGCCGTATTGCTCGCCCGCCGCATCGGGCTCACTGTGCGTGCCTATGCGATCGTCCTGTTTTCGGCGGTGATCCTCGCCTCGTTCGTGTGGGCTGAATATAGGGTCCGTTCAAACGATCCGGCGGCTTATTTCATCACGACAACGCGCGTGTGGGAGCTCGCCTTAGGCGGCTTGATCGCAGCCCTGGCGCCCTACATCCTCAAGGACGATTCCGGCAAGGGCAAGCAACGGATGGGCAGCGGCGTTTCGTGGCGTGCGGTGCTAGCGTTGGCAGGTCTTGCGGCGATGTGCTGGTCGATCCTCACATACACGCACGCGACCCCGTTCCCGGGTGCTAGCGCGGCGGTTCCCGTACTGGGGGCTGTGGCGGTGATCATCGCGGGCCGTACCAGTGGTGCGTTGTCGCTGAATTGGCTGGTTGATTGGGCGCCGGTTCAGTGGCTGGGCAAGGTGTCTTTCTCGCTGTATTTGTGGCACTGGCCGGTGTACATGGTTTTCGTGCAGATCACGGAGCATAAGCCGTATTGGTGGCAAGTGCCCGTGCTGATGCTGATCTCGTGTGTGCTCGCGCACGTTTCGTGGCGTTGGGTTGAGGAGCCTGCACGCCAGTGGAAGCGTTTGAAGGTCTCGCCCGCGCCAGCGTGGATTGCAGGTGGCGTGGCAACGCTCGTTGCTGTTGCGGTTGCTGTGACTCCGATTGTGCGTGCGGATGCGATCAATCGGGAACAGAAGGAGCTCGCTGCGGAGCTTCTGAAGGGTGAGCGGCCGGAGTTCGCTGCCGGTAGTTGGGACCCGGTCATCAAGAAGTCCGGGGCTCAAAAGCTCGATGCGGGGCATCCGGATAGCCCGGGCGGCCGGTTGGTCACTGAAGGGGAGCGCGCAGACGAGCTTCCAGCGGCGCTCACGTATGGCTCGGTCATCACGCCCACCCCTGCGGAAGCTGAGGACGATGCGCGCACGGATCAGGAGTGTTTCGCGGGCAACGGCAAGAAACACACGCCGCGCTGCGTGAAGGGTAAGGAAGACGGCGAGAAGACGATCGCGATAATGGGTGATTCTCACGCCCGGATGCTCGTGGAGCCGCTAGAGGAGCTAGCGAAGCACCACGATTGGCGGATCATCACCTACACCAAGGCTTCATGCCCCATGTCACTTGAACCTCGTGAGCTCGGTAAAGCTGATGAGCGGTGCGTTGAACCGAATAAGGAATCCATCCAGCGGGTAATTGAGGATGAGCCTGATGTGATCATCACCAAGAACTTTGCAGGATCAACATTCCGCGGCGATGCGGCGGACGGTTACGAACGCACGTTCAAGGAACTGCAGAAGAGCGGGGCGCAGCTTGTGGTGGTTCGAGACACCCCGGTCCCGTCGCGTGATGACGATATTCCGATTCCACGCACGTGCGTTTCCGGGAGCATGGACAAGCCACACGAGTGCGATTTCAGTGTTGAACAAGGTTTGCTTGATGACCCGGCGGTAGAGGCGGCCGGGCGGCTCGATGACGTCTACTTCCTTGATATGACCGATTACTTCTGCAGCAAAGACGAATGCTCCGTGGTCGCGGGCAACACGCTGATCTACAGGGATGGAAATCACGTGACCAACACGTACCTGAGAAGCCTCGCACCCGTCCTGGAGCGCCGCCTCCCTCAACAGCTACGCGACCACAAGGACTGACTCCTCCCGCCCACGCGCGCTGCACATCGCAGTGCATGATGGCACCCACACGCACAGTGAAGAGTTATGGCTTGAGCCGTACTGCGGGTAGACTGGTGCTGTTGCCCACTTTCAAGTTTTGCTGGCAACCGCATCGTGATGCGCACTTCAGCAGGCTTGCACGCCCTGCATGGCAGGGTAGGGGCTACCGCAATAGAACCTCCTGGTACGGAAAGACCGTGCCCGCTTTATGTCCAAAGGAGGTGGGTTCACTTGCGTAACTACGAACTGATGCTGCTGGTTGACCCCGAGGTCGACGAGCGCACCGTTGAACCGACGCTCAACAAGTTCCTCGAGGTCGTCACCAAGGACGGCGGAACCGTCGAGAACATCGACATCTGGGGCCGTCGCCGCATGGCCTACGAAATCAACAAGAAGGCTGAGGCCATCTACGCAGTGGTTAACTTCACCGCTGAGCCACAGACCGCATCCGAACTTGACCGTGTTTTGGGCCTCAACGAGTCCATCATGCGCACCAAGATCATCCGCCCAGAGGACCAGCGCATCAAGTAAGCGCGTCCTCAGCGGGCACAACCACGTTTCAACGCTTCACGCTAAGGGGAATCATGGCTGGAGAAACCATCATCACTGTGGTGGGTAACCTCACCGCTGATCCGGAACTGCGTTTCACGCCCTCCGGTGCCGCGGTAGCGAACTTCACGGTCGCTTCTACGCCGCGGATCTTCGACCGTCAGGCCAACGAGTTCAAAGACGGCGAAGCCCTCTTCATGCGCTGCAGCGTATGGCGTGAACACGCCGAAAACGTGGCGGAATCACTGACCAAGGGCATGCGCGTCATCGCCCAGGGTCGTCTCCGTGCCCGCAGCTATGACGATCAGAACGGCAACCGCCGTACCGCATGGGAACTGGACGTCGACGAAGTCGGCCCAGCCCTGCGCTACGCAACCGCACAAGTCACCCGCAACCAGCGAGGCGGCGGGGGTAACCAAGGCGGTTTCGGCGGCAACCAGGGCGGCTTCGGTGGAAACACCGGCGGCGGCTTTGGTGGCGGCAACCAAGGCGGAGGCTTCGGCGGCCAGCAGAACCAGGGCGGCGGCGGAGACTGGGGTGCGCCTCAGCAATCTCCAGCTAACGACCCGTGGGGTAACTCTGGCGGCTCAAGCGACTGGGGCGCAAACCCCGGCCAGTCCGCACCACCGTTCTAAATCGTTTTCAAACCAATACCCATCCCGCAGCTGACACTGCGGGCTCCAAAACAAACTAAGGAGCTCCACGATGGCTAAGCCTGAAATTCGCAAGCCTAAGCCTAAGGCCAACCCGCTCAAGGCCGCCGACATCGACTACATTGACTACAAAGATGTCGCCCTTCTTCGCAAGTTCATCTCCGACCGCGGCAAGATCCGCGCTCGTCGTGTAACTGGCGTTACCGTGCAGGAGCAGCGCAAGATCGCTCAGGCGATCAAGAATGCGCGCGAAGTTGCCCTGCTTCCATACTCCGGCGCTGGCCGCGGCTAAGCAAGAAGGAGGAGAGAAGAAACATGGCAAAGCTTATTCTCACGCATGAGGTAACCGGCCTGGGTGCTGCGGGCGACATCGTCGAAGTACGCGACGGCTACGCACGCAACTACCTGCTGCCACGCGGCTACGCGATCACCTGGACCAAGGGTGGCGAGAAGGACATCGAGTCCATCAAGGCTGCTCGCGAGGCCCACCGCATCGCGAACCTCGAAGAAGCACAGAAGATCGCAGACGGCCTCAAGGACGCTGAGATCCGCATCGAGGTTAAAGCTGGTGACACCGGCCGCCTGTTCGGTACCGTCAAGCAGGCCGACGTTGCAGCAGCAATCGAGGCTGCCGGCCTGGGCAAGGTCGACAAGCGCACCATCGAGATCGCACAGCAGGTCAAGACCACTGGCCACTACAAAGCCACCGTCCGCCTGCACGAAGACGTTCTCGCGAACACCACGCTGCACGTTGTTGCAGCACCAAAGGGCAAGTAACACTCAAGCACTCAGCGCGCGGAACCATAATGTGAACCGCGTGTCAGCTCACGTGTGAAACAGTCTGAGACGCGCCCCGCGAGGGGCGTGAACGAACGCCGCACCCGAGAAAGGGTGCGGCGTTCGTCTCATTAAATGAACTACATGACACATTCAGTTGCACGGCGTGCGCTGAACTGTTTATCGTTTAACACACGAATCATGAGTACGGATTTTTAGGCCCTGGCTAATCCGTCGGCAACCCTCTCGCGTAGGTGGGGTGCCCCAGGTGACGATTCGGCCGTCGGGAATGCCGGCGGCAAGCTGCGCCGGCCATTGTGGACGGCCGATACTTGCGAAGGATGAATCGCTATGTCCCTGACCCACACCATCGACCAGGCAACCCTGCGTTCGGCATTCGACCGTTTCCCTGTAGGCGTGGCAGCTCTCTGCTCCCGCGTGGGAGGCCACCACGAAGGCATGGTCTCCTCGAGCTTTGCGGTCGGCATCTCATATGAGCCAGCGCTCGTATCCTTCTCAGTTCGCAACGAATCCCGCACATGGCAGCGCCTCAAGCACGGCTATCGGCTCGGCGTCTCGATTCTGGCCGATGAACACCGCGAGGTCTGCTATCAGCTCGCCTCCCGCGACGCATCCAAGCGTTTCAGCGGCCTCGACGTCACGTTAGCTGACTCCGGTGCTTTGTTCCTGGACCGCGCCGCCCTGTGGCTTGAGACCTCGATCTATGACACGGTCCCGGCAGGCGACCACACCATCGTGCTGTTGAAGGTCCACGCTGTATCTCACGGCGAGGAACACGGAGAGCCGATCGTGCTGCACGGCAAGACGTTCCGCGACCTTGCGCAGCTTCCAGACCGCGCACTCGTAACCGCCTAAAGCCTGCTGTTTGGAAGGCGCTGATCATAGGACAAACGCGGGCAGTTAATCTAGGTTGGCTTAGAGCTGAGCAAAAAAAGCAGTGCTATCTGAGTCCCGATCTGCGTATATTGAGGCCATGGAGAAGAAACATGTAGCCCTCACGTCCGTAGCAACCCTCGCGCTGGTTCTTGCCGCTTGCGGTGCTCCAACGGAGGACAAAACCTCCGAACCCACCCAGGACGCCCAGCAGACCCAAACTCAGCAGACTGAGACTCAGCAGGCGCAGAACACTGACGCCGATGACGCTGATGGTAAGGACTCTGCAGACAACAACGCGCAAGCCCCAACCAAGGGTGGTAGCCAACAGAACGCTCTCAAGGCGATCGAGACCGCTGAAAAGGAAGTTGGCGGCAAGGCCGTTGACCTCGACTGGGATGACGATAAGAGCGGCTGGAGCGTAGATGTTGTCAAGGGCAATAAGAGTCACGAGCTCGAGGTAGCCGCTGACGGATCCAAGGTCACCAACCAGGATGAAGTCGAAGACGTAGACAGCGATGACCGCCGCGAATATGACGCGATCAAGGTAGAAATCGCTAAGGCGATCGAGACCGCGCTCAAGGACACCCCAGGCACCCTCGATGACGTCAGCGTTGACGAGGAGCAAGGCCAGATCATGTGGGAAGTTGATATCTACCCAGAGGGTGGCGGCGCCGACGTGACGGTCTATGTGGACGTCAAGAGCGGACAGGTCCTCAAGAAGGACAAATAAGCACGCAAAAGCATAAGCAATAGTGCAAGGTAGTTTGTGGGGCGGGCCCTTTCGGGCTCGCCCCATGTGCATGTAGCCCCATTTGTGGGGGCGGTCAACCTTCCGCGAGGGTGAGTTGGCGAACCTTCAACCTCTACTCGGGCGAGTCTGTGGGTAACTAGCCCAAACCTGTGGATAACTTAGCGTTTCAGGCATGTATCGCGTGGATATCCCTCTTGTCAACATGACACGTGTGCTTGAAGGTTGGGGAAAAGTTTTTAGAGCATCTTCATAATCCACAAGAAAAAACCGCGGAATCTCGCGGGATACAGCTAATTTTAAGCAAAATCACAGCGATGTTTTCCCCAGGTTATCCACAGAAGTAGTGGATATCCACCGGTGTGTTCCACAATAGTCCACACACTATCGACAGGGGCTGTGGATAACTCGGGTTGTGTTGTGTCTATTTCGCCCTACACTGAGCCTGAGGACAGTACAGGTTGAAGGAGCACAGTGGATCAGTACAGCGACGCCGACTACAGCGATGCAGGCGCATCATCCTCGGGTGCGTCCTCACTTGCTGAGCGCGTCCCGCCTCAGGATGTAGCGGCTGAACAGTCGGTTTTGGGTGGCATGTTGCTCTCCCAGGACGCGATCGCCGACTGTGTAGAGATTCTGCGCTCATCGGATTTCTATAAGCCCGCGCACTCGATCATTTTTGACGCGATCACCGATCTCTACGGCCGTGGGGAACCGGCTGATGCGGTGACCGTCTCGAGCCACCTGACCAAGAGCGGTGAGCTCAACCGTGCCGGTGGCGCGGCCTATCTGCACGAGCTGATCCAATCCGTTCCGACGGCCGCGAACGCGAGCTTCTACGCCGAGATCGTGAGGGAGCGCGCCATCCTGCGCCGCCTCGTCTACGCGGGCGATCGCATCACGCAGATGGCCTTCGCAGCCGACGGTGAGGTCGACGCGATCGTCAACGACGCCCAGTCCGAGGTCATGCAGGTTGCTGAACGGCGCGCCGCGGAAGACTACGTGCTGCTCTCAGAGATCATGGAGTCCACGGTCGATGAGATCGAGGCCGCAGGGCAGATGACCGGCGACGAAATCACCGGTGTGCCTTCGGGCTTCTATGAGCTTGACGAACTGACGCAGGGGTTCCAGGGTGGCCAGATGATCGTGGTCGCGGCCCGCCCCGCAGTCGGTAAATCGACCTTCGCGCTGGATATCGCCCGCTCCGCGGCGATCAAAAACGGCATGACCACCGTGTTCTTCTCGCTAGAAATGGGCCGCACCGAGATCGCGATGCGCATGCTCTCAGCTGAGACCGCCGTCGGGCTTCAAAACCTGCGTAAAGGTGACTTGCGCGACGAGGACTGGACCAAGATCGCCCGCACCCTCCCGCAACTGAATAACGCGCCGTTCTTCATCGACGATTCACCGAACATGACGCTCATGGAGATCCGCGCGAAATGCCGCCGCCTCAAGCAGCAACACAACCTCAAGCTCGTGGTGCTGGACTACCTGCAGCTCATGTCATCAGGTAAACGCGTTGAATCGCGCCAACAAGAGGTCGCTGAGTTCTCGCGTGCGCTCAAACTGTTGGCTAAAGAGCTCGATGTTCCGGTCATCGCGCTCTCGCAGCTCAACCGTGGCTCCGAACAGCGCACCGATAAACGCCCACAGGTCTCCGACCTGCGTGAATCCGGTTCGATTGAGCAGGACGCCGACATGGTCATCCTGTTGCACCGCGAAGACATCTACGACAAAGAGTCCCCACGCGCAGGTGAAGCCGACGTAATCGTGGCTAAGCACAGAAACGGCCCGACCAAGACGATCGTGGTCGCGTTCCAGGGCCACTACTCGCGCTTCAACAACATGGCCTATGAATCCGCCGACGCCGGCATCTAGCAACGCGCTAGAGCGGGAGACATCAGCGCATCAGCGGGGGCTGGCTTTAGAGCGGGCTGACTTTAGAGCGGGGTAACCTCGCGGCGTTGAGGCCGTTTCTGGTTGCCCTCCTGCACCTTCTTCTGGCTTTGGCCCTTATCGCCGTTCTGGGTCTTGTTGCCAGGCGTGCCGTCTTTGCGTTTGTGGTTCTTCTTCCGTGTTGGCCGCCATTTGACGCGGCGGCGAGGCTCGATGCCTGGCATCTTCTTGGACATTGGCGAACGGCCGCGTGGGCGCTCACCGAGCTTGACGAAGACGACTCCGGCGAGGATCGCCGCACCACCCACGAACTGGATGCTCGCCAGCGTCTCGCCGAGTAGCCACCACGCCACAACGGCTGCGAAGAGGACCTCGGTGAGGTTCACGAACGAACCTACGCCGGCACCCATGAGCCGCAGGCCCACAACACCGAGGACGTAGGCGGCGACGGTGAAGACGATGATGATGCTGTGGGCGATGAACCAGGGTGCACTCCATTGGCCGAGCGCAACGGGATCCGTGGTTGCCTTCCATGGGAGTAAACCGAGTGCTACGAACGGGACCGTGCCGATGGCGCCGACCGCGAAGCCCAGCCCCGTCAGGGCGGTGGAGGGGATCCGGACCGAGTCGTTCGCAGAAATCATGAAGTACACGGCCAGGCACACCGCTGAGGCCAGCCCCATGACCACGCCGAGTGCGTCGAGGGAACCTGAGCCTTCGCCGATGACCGAGCCCACATCGAGCACCGCAACCAGGCCGATCATCGAGATCGCAAGCCCAAAGAACGTGAGCCCGGAAGGGCGGGCCTTGGTGCGGGCCCACAGCCAGAAAACGATCATCATGGGTGCGGTCATCTCAAGCAGGATCGCGATCGTGACATTCAGGCGTTCCACCGCCACGAAATACGTGGCTTGAACGCCGGTCATCGAGAACAGGCCGAACGCGACTACAAGCCGCCAGTGCGCACGCACTTCACCCCACTTACCGCGCAACTGGATCAAGGTGGGCACTAGGAGGACGAGCGCGCAACCGGTCAAACGCACTAAAGTCACAGAACCTGGCGACCAGCCGGAACCGTAGAGCGCTTTCCCCACCGGTCCAGGAAGAGCGAATGCAAAGGACGACGCCAAAGCAAAGAGAAGACCGATAAGGAACTTCGGTTGCATAAACACCTCCTAGTGGATGGACGAGCTATAAGTCAGCCTAGAAAATTTATTGCGATCACTGGCAATTTGCGCAAAGGTAGGCAAAGCTAGTGTCTCACTAGAAGCTTGACGATACGTAAGGGCTAGCAATGACTAATAAAACGAGGACTGTACGACGCGCATTAGCAATGATTGCTGTGCCACCACTGCTTGCAGCCTCGCTCGTGGGTTGCGGCGATAAGAGCGACGGCAACGAGACGAGCCCGGAAGGCGCCTCGAGCGAGCAGTCTCAGGGTCAGCAGTCTCAGAGCCCTGAGGTGTCAACACCGCAGAACTCGCCGGCCCCGCAGGATTCACAAGGCAGTGGATCGGCATCCGGAGCGTCGCCTGCAAGCCCGAAGTTCATGGAGTTCATGAAAAACAATGTGAGCTCCGACTATAGGGTCGTGGATCTTAGTTCGAGGCTGTCGAAGCCGGACGTCGGTGCCGGCGCAGCCGCAGATCAATGCGCAGCCACGGTCTATGGCGCAGCGGATCTTGCCAAGTACGGAGCTCAGGTCGTCACTGCTGTGCAGTCGGGCCCAAAGCAGAAGGCCGTCACCGTGCTCATGTTTGGATCGGCTGATAAGGCGAATGCTGCCCTCGATCAGGTCAACTCGGAACTGGATAAGCCGGAATGTAAGGAAACCCCGATCAACGGTAAATCGATCAAGATTGAACCGCTCAAGGATACGTACGGCTTTGATAAGGCCGCGGGGATGACCCTGGATGTCCAGGGTGAAGACATCGACAACCTGTTCGCAACGAAGGGTCAATTCATGGTGATCATGATCGGAGACCTCGACGAGGTAGTTGCTGACGGCAAGAAGGTCTATGACGCGTTGCCATAGCGAACCCAGCGCTTCGGTTTCATAACGCCCCTAGTGGATCGGTGAGCTTTTAGCAACCTAGAAGTGATGTTGCGATCGCGGGCAATCTGCGCAAGGCTAAGCACAGCTAGTGTCTCACTAGGCTCCACACAATCCTCTGACATGTAGGGATTCTCACAGTGCTCAACAAGACAAAAACCGCGCGCCGTACCCTGGCGATTCTCGCTGTGCCTTCGCTGCTCGCGGCGGCGCTAGTCGGCTGCTCCAGCAACGATGGCGGCGACAAAAAGCCAGCAGAAGAGACCACGCAGGCCGCGCCACAGAACTCGGAAACCCCAACGCCTACCGAGAGCGCAGCCCCGTCGTCTTCGGAAAGCTCTGAGAAGACCCCAGACGGCATTGCGGACGTACAGGATGCCGACCGTGATTTCGTTCAGCTCGTGAAGAAGAACGTCGGCAAGGACTACCAAGTCGCAGACCTCAAGCCCTACCTGCAGAAGCCTGACCTGGGTAACAGCAAGGCTGTCAAGGAATGCCCAGTTTCCGCCTTCGGTGCAGCAGAGCTCGTTGAAGACGGCTCCCAGATTGTGACTGCCCTGAAGCAACAGTCCTCATCCAAGTCTGGCGTCGCGATGCAGGGCATCAACGTGATCAAGTACACTTCCGGTGACCAGGCGGAGAACGTTCTGGAGCGGGTCCGGAAGGAAAACGAGAACTCGGTCTGCAGCAAGATCGAGATCCAGGGCCAGACCGTGGCCATCAAGCCGATCAAGGACAAGTTCGGCTTCGACGAGACTGCAGGCTTCGCAACGAACCTCGCAGGCACGAACGTCGAATACGTTTACGCAGTAAAGGGCGACTACGTCGTATCGATGGTTGGCGACGCTAAGAAGGTTTACGACGCGCTCCCATAACCAGCCCAGCGCTTCGCACCAACGGCCTGTTCACACTCGGTATCCGGTAGATGTGGACAGGCCGTTGGCTTCCCGTACGCCTAAGCGGCGTAAACGCTCGCTTGCGGTAGCGGCGTTCGGGACGGTCGTCGAGTGGTACGACTTCTCGATTTTCTTCTATGTATCCACTTCGCTGACCCGCACGTTCTTCCACGGGGATACCTCCTCGCTCCTGCTCACCCTCGGTGTTGGCGCGGCAGGGTTCCTCTTCCGCCCGCTGGGAGCCATGGTTTTCGGACATCTGGGGGAGCGCATCGGGCGTAAACAAGCCCTTGTGATCTCCGCGATGCTGATGGCGGTAGCGATGTTCGGCATCGCGGCCCTGCCCGGCTATGACGTGCTCGGGGTGTGGGCAGGCATCCTGCTGGTGGCTCTGCGATGCCTCGCGGGATTCTCGGTGGGCGCTGAATACACCGGGATCATGGTGTACCTCATGGAGTCCGCGAAACAGAACCGGCGCGGAGTCGCCGCGAGCTGGGCTGCAGCGAACTCTGAACTCGGCTCCCTCCTTGCCGTGGGTGGGGCGGCACTGTTAGCGCAGTGGCTCACCGCTGATCAGATGGATAGCTGGGGTTGGCGGATCCTGTTCGTGGTGGGCGGGCTGTTAGCGGCCGTCATGATTCCGTTGCGGCGGTTCATGGATGAGACGCAGACCTTCGAAAAACTCCAGGAAGCCGGGGTTACACAGCGGCGCAAAGGATCGCCCCTCATCGACGTTTTGAAGCACCAACCCAAAGCGGTGCTGGTCGCTTTCCTGTTTTCCTCGATCGGTTCGGTCACGTATTTCCTCAACATCACCAACATCCCCACCTATCTTGAGTCCACGGCGGAGGTTTCCAATCAGCTCGCGCTGAACCTGGGCGCTATTGCGATGGTCGCTGCGATTATCGCGACCCCGTTCATAGGCCTGCTTTCAGATAGGTTTGGGCGGCGCGCGATGATGCTCACGCTCGGGCTCGTGCTTGTGGTCACGACGTTGCCGGCATACCTGCTGTTGGCCGGCTCCGGCAACGCGGGTGCCGCTACAGGTGTTGCCTTGCTTGCGGTGCCGGCGGCGGGATGGTCCGCGGTCGCGGCGGCAGCGATCCCAGAACAGTTCAGTGCGCTGGGGCGTTTCGCAGGGATGGCGATCGGCTACAACATCGCTGCCGCGGTTTTCGGTGGGTTCTCTCCGATGATCGCTACAGCGTTGATCGAGGCGACCGGCAACCTGTATGCCCCGGCGTACTATGCCACGGCGGTCGTGGTGCTGTTCGGTGCCGTGTTGCTGTGGCTCATGCGGGATATGGCGGGTAAATCGCTGGAGGAAGTGGACCGCGATCCCGCGCTCAAAAAGCGCAGATAGATACCCATGTAGACATTGTTGAACAATCTGGGGCACTATAGGTGGGTAACCCAACCCGAGTGAGCCGAACCGAGTGAACAACCCACCAACCAGCGAGCCATCGCCGAGCGATCTGCCAGCGAGTGATCTGTCAGCGAGCGTTCCCGCACAGCGCAGCCTCGCGGACAGCACAGCCGACAACCGCATCGAGATGGAGCGCGTCTCTGTCGAATACGATGACCGGCGGGTCCTTGACGATATTTCGCTCACCTTGGATGAGCAGCGGATCGCGATCATCGGGCTCAACGGCTCCGGTAAATCCACGCTCGTGCGCCTCATCAACGGCCTCGTGATGCCCACCTACGGCCGCGTCACGGTGGGTGGGGCGTGCACGATGAAAGAAACCAAGAGGGTACGCCGCAAAGTCGGTTTCGTGTTCCAGAATCCCGCGAACCAGATCATCATGCCCACCGTGGGCGAAGACATGCTGTTCGGGTTGAAGAACATCGGAATCCCTCGGGGTGAGCGCGTTGAGAGAGCCCGCGAGACTCTGGAACAGCTGGGGATGGGGGAGTTCTACGAGCGTGAAACGCATGCGCTCTCTGGCGGCGAGCAGCAGATGATCGCGTTGGCTTCCGTGCTGACCATGCGCCCCGAAACCATCATTTTGGATGAACCGACCACGATGCTGGACCTACTGAACCGACACCGGATGCGTTCGGTGATCGCGGGCCTTAGCCAGCGCAGCATCGTGGTGACGCACGATCTGGAGCTTGCAGCGGATGCGCAACGGGTTCTGGTGGTGCATGAGGGCCGGATCGTTGAGGACGGGACGCCCGCTGACAGCATTGCGGCCTACCGCAGGATGTGTGAGCTGTGAACAGTTCCTATTCCTTGATCCAGACGGGCGCGGCACCGCACAACCCCGGAGTGCTGGAGCGGCTCCCGGCCGGCTTCAAATTCGCGGCACTGTTCGTTTTGAGCATCGTGACCTACCTGATCCCGTGGATGAGCGTGCAACTGGGCCTGTTGATCGCAGCGTTCGTGATCGCGTTGCTGCCGCGGGTCCCGTTGATGCGCCTCGTGAAGTCGCTGCTGTTTTCGGTGGTCATTGTGGGGCTCGTGGTGGCGATCATGGCGTGGCAACAGGACCTCGCCCGCGGCGTGCATTTCGGTATGCGGCTGTTGACGCTGGTTTTGCTCGCGTTCGCTGTGACCGCATCGACCACGTTCCCGCAGATGCTGCGGGTCTTCGAGAAGATCGTGTCTCCGCTGCGGTGGGTTGGGGTCAACACGGAGAACATTTCGATGGCGATGGCGTTGACCATCCGCTTTGTCCCGCACCTGATGGGGATGTACCAGGAGGTCCGCGAAGCGCAGATCGCCCGCGGCCTGGAACGCAGACCGCTCGCGCTGATTGTTCCCATGATTTTCCGCACGTTGAAAACATCTGAACAGGTGGCTCAAGCCCTTGATGCCCGCTCGTTCAACACCCGAGAGAGGAACCGGTAACCGATGATGACCACTGCAACAGGTGAGCCTGTACGTAACGTTCGCCGCTCTAACCCGACGCTGGACCTGGTTTTGGTGGCGATGTTCGCCGCACTCACCGCCGTCATGGGGCTCATTCCGCCGATCACGGTCGGTATTTTGCCTGTCCCGATCACGTTGCAGACCCTCGCGGTCATGCTCGCAGGCGCGCTCTTAGGCCCCTGGCGCGGCGCGCTTTCGCAGGTCCTGCTGATCGCACTGGTCGCAGCTGGACTGCCGCTGCTGGCCGGTGGCCGCGGCGGTATGGGTGCCCTATTGGGCCCGACGGGCGGCTACATTTTCGGTTGGGTCCTCGGCGCGCTCGTGATCGGTTTGATCACGGTAACGTTCTACGACCGTGCCCGGACCGCTTGGATCAACGCCGTGATCCTGTTCGCGGCATGCATCGTAGGTGGCGTGCTGGTCGTCTACCTGATGGGTTCGGGGTGGCTCAGCATGACCACCGGCATGGACATCGGTACCGCTCTGAAAGGCAACGTCGTGTTCATCCCGGGTGATACCGCTAAAGCCGTGATCGCCACCGCAGTAGCGCTGCTGGTGCACCGCTCCTATCGCGGCCTCCTCGCCAAATAGAGAGGCAGGGCCTGGCCTGGCGGAAGTCCTGGCGGGGCAAGCCAGGCCGGTGAGTCCGGCGCGGGCAACCCTGCTTCTTGCCTCGCCGCCGCCAGTGCAAGAATTGTTGTATGCCTGAATTCGCGTTGCCAAACTATGCCGAACCGTTCGCTCAGGTTGTGATCGATAACCTCACAACCGAGTTCCCCTACGCCGCGCATCACGTGCAACGCGACTCAGCGGACCTGTTGCAGCCCCGGCAGATGCATCCCGCGTTCGCGAACTCGTTCGACTGGCATTCAAGCGTGCACATGCACTGGCTTGGCACGCAGCTCATCGAGCATGTGGAGGCGGAGACCTCCGGCCGCATCGTGGATGTGCTGCAACAGCATCTCAGCGCCGACAACATGCGCGCTGAGGCCGAATATGTGGCCGCGAACCCCTCGTGGGAGCGCCCTTACGGGTGGGCGTGGGCCGCGCAACTGGTCGATGCGCTCCATGACAGTCGCGTGCCGGAGGTCAACGCGCTCGCCGAGGGCGCCCGGCCGCTACTGGATGCGGTCATGGACGCGGTGCGGGCGTGGTTGCCGGCGATGCCGGAGCCGGTCCGCCACGGCGTGCACTCGAATACGGCGTTCGGTTTGCGGCGGCTCCTGTTGGTTGGCCGGAGGTGCGGCTATGCGGATGTCGCGGACCTGATTGTCGAGCATGCTCGGCGTTTCTACAGCGCAGATACCCGGTGGCCGTTCTCTTTCGAACGTTCTGGGCACGACTTCCTCTCCGCCGGGATGTGCGAAGCCGACCTCATGTGCGAGGTACTGGCGCCGAACACAGCCGACCTTGCCGGCTGGTTGCCTGGGTTCATGGCGGAGCTTGCTGAGGACGCCCGCTCGCTTGATGCCGGCTCGCTTGAAGCCGGTAAGGGTAAGTTGCCGCGGGTTCTGCAGGCGGTCGCGCCGATCGATGCGAGCGACGGCCACCAATCCCACCTGGACGGGCTAGGGCTCACGCTCGCCGCATCGGGACTGCGCGTAGCGCGGACGCTGGATGCCCTCGATGCCGAACCCGAGCTAGCGGACACGTTGCGTACCGCCGCCCCGCGGCTCATGCGCAACGGCCTGGCCGCGGCAACCACGGACGAGTTCATGGCCTCCCACTGGCTCGCAACCTTCGGGTGGGAGGCCCTCACCGAGCTGAGTCGGTGAAAACTGCGCCGGGCGGAAACTCAGCCGGACGTCGCTGAGTCGGTGAGTAACCCGTTGGCGCGCAGGCTCGCGGCAAGCTCATCGTTGCTTGGTTCCACGAGGTGCGTGCCTACCGCGTAGCTCGGCCGTGCTTACGGCGCAGGGCCAGGGTGAGCGCTCCGCCGACCAGCATCGCCGCGGCGGCTAACATCATCCACGAGTTCACATCAGCACCCGTTCGAGCCAGGTCACCGCCACCGGTGTTGGCGCCGGCATCCGTGGAACCGCTACCTGGGGTGGTTACGGCAGCGTTATCTGGAACCGGAGTGCTAGGTGCTGGCGAGGATGGTGCCGGGTTCGATGGAGCCTCGCTCGGCGCGTCTTCGCTCGGAGCTTCCTCTACTGGTGGCTGCTCGGTTGGGCATTTCGTGGTGAGGGTGCCTTCGCGCAGCGAGACGTCGTCGGTGTTGTTGTCGTCAGCGTAGAACACCGGGAGCGCGCCGTCTTTGCACTGGCTCATGTCAGCGATCGCGAAGCCTTCATTAGCGTAGTTCTGGGTTTCGCTTGGACGGTTCAGAACCTGGCTCACAGCGAGCTCTACCGCCGCATCGTCAGCGGACTGTGTGGTGGCCGAGCGAGCGCTCACCTTCTTGTCAGCGTCTGTTGCGGCGTGAGTCTCGCTTGCGGTGTCAGCGCCCGCTTCCGGGGTGAGGACGGCAATGCGGCCTTCGCATGCGTCATCGCAGATAGCCCACAGTTGGCTGCGGTGCGCATCGAAGAGGACTTCGGCGACCACGTCGAGGCCGGTTTCGATGTCAGCGATCCGCTGGAAGCCGCCGTCTTCGTTCAGGACGTAGAGGTAGACGTGGCCCGTGCCTTCGATGCCGACCGCGAACACACCGCCGTGGTGGGCGGGGTAAGCGGATGGGTCGTATGGCTTGCCAGTGGAATCGTCGTGGATCTTGTTCTCAACGAGCCAGGAGTCCGGAACCCAGGTGAGGCCTTCGATGCCGGAGTTAGCGCCCAGGCCCGGGAAGTCGGGTGCGAGGTTCCACTCTTTCGCGGCTTTCAGCTCACCGTCGGCATCGTCGATGGATGGCGTGGTGAACGCGAGCACGGACGGGCGGGAGGTGCCCTTCTTGGAGTTGTCGCGTTCGGTGCCCACGAAGATGCTGTTCGGGGCGCCGGCTGCGCGGGTCACGGCCTCGGCATCCGGGGTTCCGGTGCCGTCAGCGTACTTGAGGGTGAACGTCTGCAGTTCAGCCCCGCGGTTAGCTTCGGTGCCGTCCAGGCGCAGCAGCGTTCCGTTGCCGTTTTCGGCAACCCACAGGTATGGCTTGTCGCTACCGAACGCGCCGGCCGCTTCCCAGAACAGGCCGGACCAGTCGCCGCGGGCCTCATCGGCATCGTGCAGTGGCTTGACGGTCTGCCCGCCCGGCCACGCCGACGGGCTCAGCGGGGCAGGGGTGGATGGGTCCGATGGGTCAGCCGACTCGCTTGGCTCTGCCGGGGGTTCTTCGCACTGGTTCGCGGCACCCTTGGTGGATGCGAAGGTATCGATCATCTCGCCGGTGAAGTCTGGGCAGCGGCCGTAGGTGATCGCGGCGTGGCTGGTCCAGCTGTAGGTCAGGACAGGGTCTTTCGCGATCGCGTCCTCGACCGATTCACCCTCAGCGGGTGGGGCGTAGAGGTTCACGGAATCGTCTTTACCGAGCCCGAAATCAAACCCTGGGGTGGAACCCTGCGCTTGGTCAAGCACAAAGAATCCGTTGCTTGGGACCACGGAGCCTTCCGGCAGAACATAGGTGTGGCCGGCCTTCGTGGGTTCATTATCGGTGAAGATGTAGCCGGTGAGGTCCACAGCTTGGCCGCTCGGGTTGCCGAACTCAACCCAGTCCGTGTCATCCCCGTTGGACTCAACCTCATTGACAACCACGGCAAGCTCAGCGGCTTCAGCCGCACCTGTTTCCGGGGCGGCAGACTCTGCTGCCGCGGATTCCGACGCTGGGGCTTCCGGCGCGGCGGTTGCGTACGCAGGGGAGAAGCCGCCGCTGAGCGAGAGCGTGAGGGTGGTTGCCAGAGCCGTTGCGAACGATGCCGCGGTCAGCTTCCGCGCGAACGCCCGCTTTCTGGTGAATGCTTCAGAGGTGTGAGACGTAGCCATGCCACCCAGGATGCTGTAGCGGCGGAAACTGCGGGTTAACGCTGGGTTTCTAAGCGTTGGAGCGGCTAGAAAACGTTAGGAGAAAACCTCGATGATCCCGTGGATCATGAACCACAGCCCCAGCGCGCAAAAGACCAGGCCAGCGAACAGGTCGAGGTGTTGCAACCATCGTTCCATGCGCGTACGCAGGGCCGGGGCGCCAGCGATGAACGCGATGAGTGCGAACCAACCGAACGTGCACGCAAGCAACAACACGAGTAGTGCGCTGACCTGCCACAGCGGCCGCTCGATGGCGATGAAGGGCGCGAACATCGCGGTGATGTAGATCAGGAACTTAGGGTTGGCGAGGTTAGTGACACAGCCGCGCCACCACGAACCCCAGAAACCCAGTACGGCCGGCCCACCCTGGGGCGCTGTACGAGACGGTTGCGCCGTACTGGAAGAGTGCGCTGGGTTAGCGGACGGGGCGGCGTTCGATGCTTGATCCGCGGCGTCCTGTTGTTCCTTGGCTCGCTTTTCCCAGTCGCCGCCGGCGTTGATGATGGCCGGGTTGTTGCGGGCTGCATACCAGCCGCGTAGGGCGCCCCAGCCCATCCAGATGAGAACGGCGCCACCGGCGATCTGTAGCGCGGATCCGAGCCACGGGACGGTGCGCATCAATAGACCGAGGCCCGCGAACGCTAACGCGAGATAGAACCCAACGGACGTAGTGATACCGAGTGCCGCGGCGATACCTTCACGCCGCGAGCCCGCCAAGGAACGGTACAGAACCACGAACAGATCCGGCCCAGGGGACATGAGTCCGGCCGCCCACGTCACAAGTAACGGGAGCAAAGAAGCGAGAAATGCCGTAGTTTCCACTTGAGCAAGTCTAGATCCTCGCAACCATGTCCAGCCTCGAAACCAGGTCCAGCCCCGCGACCAAGCCTCGCGACCAGGTCCAGCGTCGCCGCACGCCCGCCATCGTCCCCGCAAAGGTGAACTCGGGGTTAAGGGCAGCGGCCCCGCTCTCGAGGGACGCGGGGCCGGCCGTGAAAGTGATGACGATGCACTGATTCTATGGTGACGCCACGCATTCGTGGGTGCTGCCTGATTCGGCGCTCCAAGCGGGCGTCTATTGTTAGAAGGTGCCCCCTTAGCTTAGGCGGTGTGGGGCATGAGTCGTCAAACTGGCGCATAGTGCACACACAGAACTCTGTTGATATGGCGCAGTTCTGTTTTGGTATGGCGCAGTTCTGTGTTGATGTGATGTGGCCCAGTGCTGGTGTGGCGTAGTGACTAGGTATGGGTGAGGTGATGAGCGTGAGTAGCGAGTATTGGAAGAACGCGTGGGCGGTGTTGAACGGCGCTAAGCCGGAGAGCATCGAGGAAGCATCCTCTGGCGCGAGCCACGTTGTGATGAAGGTTTTGCCGCAGGAGCTTGCCGAGCCTGCCGCGGTATCGAACAGCGTGATCACACACGCACCCATGGGGGACTACGACGTCGTGGAGGTCGCGATCTTCGACCAGCCCGCCGCCCGCATCCGTTGGGTAGCCGACCCCGACGAGGGCGCCGGCATGATCGGCGCCGTCAAAGCCCTGCCCGGCAATCACTTCAGGACAGGCAACGCGAGCGACGCGGCGGAGAGCGCTGACGGCGCGGAAGCCGCGCGGCAACAGATGCAGGCCGTGGTGCAGCAACTGCGGTTCGCGGCCGCGGATGAAGCGTGGAACGCCGGCGCAGACGAAGTCTATACAGTCGTGAAAACCAGCGAGAAAGAAGCGCTCGCCGAGGCAGGCTGGGAAGAAGTCGCGGAGGTCAGCATCTCCTAGGGACGGGCTTGAGAGGACGGGGTTTAGGGTTAAAGGTATGTCTTCAACCCCACCGCAAGGCCCACCGCCGCACGGTCAACCGCAGTACCACCCTGCCTATCAACCCGGCCCCGCTTATCAACCTGGGCCTGCATACCAGCAGGCGGGCGGTCAGCCGCCGCAACAACCGCAACAGCAGCCGCAACAACCCCACCCGGCACATCAACAGCCGCAGGGTAAGCGTAAGCGTTTCCCGCATCCTGTAGCGCAACTGGATGGGTTCACGTGGTGGGACCTCGGGGCAGCTATCGCCTACGTCCTCCTGCTGTTTATTGGTCTGGGCGCGTTGATCCTGTTCATTCCGGGTGTCGCGCCGCTGTTCAACGGCAACGAGGCGTTAGCGAACGTTGTGGTTTTGCTGTTCACGTACGCGGTGGTTGCGGTGCTCGCGATGATCGCGTTGGGCAACGAGCTGTGGAAGTCCTTCAAGACGTTCCGGTGGTATCCGCTCGTTAAGTACTTGTGCATCCCGGGTTTGTGGCTGGGGACCCAGTTGGTGAACGTCATGATCCAGGCGGTGTGGAACCACATCTCGGGCGAGATGCCCACACAGTCGCAGAATCAGCAGATCGCTGAAGGCCTCGCTTCCGCGGTTCCGTGGTGGCTCATCGGGCTTGCGATCGTTCCGTTGGGCCCGCTCGTTGAAGAGTATTTCTTCCGGCACCTGATGATCGGCAAACTATCCCGCTGGGTCAACCAGTGGGTTCTGCTGGTGGGCTCCTCCGTACTGTTCATGGGTTTGCACTTTGTGGGTGCCGGCGAGGTCCCGACCGTTTCCACAGGTGCGCCGTACCTGGTGATGGGCCTGGTTTTCGGCACCGCATATATTTTGAGCGGTAAATCGATCGCGTATTCGTGGGTTTTGCACACGCTCAATAACGCGGTTTCTTTAGCGGTCATATACCTCGTGGAGCCCAGCGGCCTCACAGATGTTCCCCCGAGCACGCTGTGGATGGGTTGGCTGATGCACGCATGAGCGCATCTGCCGCCTTTAATGGACATCGCCGCGGTTCTTCCGGGTACCGGCGGATGATCATCGCGCTGTTCGCCGCCGGTGTCGCGACGTTTTCGCAACTGTATTCCTTCCAGGGTGTTCTTCCGCAGATCTCTCAAGAGCAGAACGCTTCCGAGGCGAGCGCGGCTCTGACGGTTTCGCTTGCCACACTCGGTTTGGCTGTGGCGGTGTTGCCGTGGTCGATCGTGGCGGATAGGCGTGGACGGCGCGCGACGATGCGTGTGGCGATCGTCGCGGCCGTTGCGTTGGGTCTGTTGGTTCCGTGGTCTCCGTCTTTCGAGGTCCTGTTGGGTTTGCGGTTCCTTGAAGGTCTCGCGTTGGGTGGTATCCCCGCGGTCGCGTTGACGTATCTTGCCGATGAGGTTGAGGCGGCCGTCGCCTCGGTGGCTGCCGGAACATATATTGCAGGCACGACGTTGGGCGGCCTGTTCGGACGGATGCTCGCCGGGCCGCTGGGCGAAATCTTCGGTTGGCGGGCAGGTAGCTTCTCCGTTGCGTTGAGTGCCGCTGTTGCGGGGCTCGTGTTCTTCCTGACTGCGCCGGAACCCCGCGGTTTCGAGCCCGTGCAACGTAAATCTGCGCGCGATATCCGGCTCATCACCAAACTCGGTTGGGGTTTGAAGAACCCACACCTCCTAGCGCTCTTCGTTCAAAGTGGCTTGCTTATGGGCGGGTTCGTCGCCGTCTATAACTACATGGGCTTCCGGCTCGAGGCCCCGCCGTACCTGGTTCCCACATCGTTGGCTTCCCTCGTGTTCCTGACCTACCTCGCCGGAACATACACCTCCGCGTGGGCGGGGCGGCTTGCGAGCCGCAAAGGCAGGTTCGTGGTGCTGGTCGGTGCGGCACTCGTGATGTTCACGGGGCTGTTGATCACCCTGATTCCGTGGATCCCGGGCATCATCGTGGGGCTTGCGATCTTCACCGGCGGGTTCTTCGGCGCACACGCAGTCGCATCCAGCTGGGTTCCGGCGATCGCAACACGCGGCCGAGCTCAAGCCTCAAGCCTCTACAACCTCGTCTACTACACCGGCTCATCCCTGTTCGGGTGGGCCGTCGGGTTCGCGTTCCAAGCCGCCAACTGGGGCGGGGTCGTGATCTTCGTGGGCGTGCTCATCTGCGTTGCCGTGTTCGCCGCCGTCAAGCTCCTGCCACGCGATCTACCGCCACGCGACGGCGCCACTGTCGCCTGACGCGGCGCTAGCGACTCAGCCGCCGCCAACTAAACTGTGCCCGTGAAGGAGGCCGTGCCCGTGAAGAAAACAGCTGAGTTCCCCGGCTTGGCGCGGCAGATTATCGCGCTCGCGCTGCCTGCGTTGGGTGCGTTGATCGCGGAGCCGCTGTTTCTTCTGGCTGATACCGCGATCATCGGGCACCTCGGGGTGGGGGAACTCGCCGGCGCAGGTTTGGGCAACACGATCCTGCACACCGCGGTGGGGCTCATGATTATCCTCGCGTACGCGACCACCCCCGCCGTCGCCCGAGCATACGGCGCACGGAATATGCCGAAGGCGCTCGCCGCGGGCCGTGACGGGATGTGGCTCGGGCTGTTCTTAGGTGTAGGGCTTGCACTCCTGGGTTATGTTTCGGCGCCGTGGCTCACGGGGATGTTCGGCCCGGATCAGGCCACGCACGCGTTCGCGATCGATTATGTGCGCTGGTCCATGCCGGGCGTCCCGGCGATGCTGCTGGTGCTGGCTGCGACCGGTGTTTTACGTGGCCTGCAGGACGGCAAGACCCCGCTGATCGTTGCGAGCGCGGGCTTCGGCTTGAATATTGTCCTGAATTTTTCGCTCGTGTATCTGGCGGGCATGTCGGTTGCGGGCGCTGCGCTGGGGACTTCGATCGCTCAATGGATCATGGCGGGCGTCTACCTCGTGCTGCTGGTTCCGCGGATCCGTGCAGGCGGGGTGGGGCTGGCTCCATCTCGGGCAGGTTTGCGGGCCTCAGCCCAGGCGGGCGGATGGCTCATGATCCGTACCGCGGCGTTGCGGATCGCCCTGTTGCTAACGGTGTGGGCCGCCACTGCCCACGGCGCCGTGACGCTGGCCGCGCATCAGCTCGCGTTCACGTTCTTCTCAACGCTTGCGTTCGCGTTGGATGCGATCGCGATCGCCGCGCAGTCACTCATCGGTAAAGAACTCGGTGCAGGCAACACGGACCGGGCGCAGGCGTTGACCACCACGATGGTGCGGTGGGGTTTCTGGTTCGGCGCCATCGTCGGCGCAGTGCTTGCCGCAACAGCCGTGTGGCTGCCGCGAGCGTTCACCCCCTCAAGTGAGGTCGCACACGCCGCAACGATCGCGCTCGTGATTCTTGCGGTGATGCAGCCGATAGCCGGGATCGTGTTCGTTCTGGACGGGGTGCTGATCGGGGCGGGGGACCACCGCTACCTTGCGATCGCATCGTGCATTCAACTGGCCGTGTACGTGCCGTTTCTGGCGGTTGCGGCGTTGGTTTCGCTGCCGGGGGTGGTTTTGGCGTGGATTTGGGTTGCGTTTGGCATCTATATGGTGGCGCGGTGGGTTACGTTGGAAGTGCGGTCACGTTCAGGTGCGTGGCTCGTGAGCGGCTGACGGTGTGAAGGAGGCAGTGGCGTGCGTGTTGATTTGAATGGTGACATGGGCGAGTCTTTCGGCTCGTGGTCGATGGGGGACGATGCCGCGCTACTGCAGCACGTGAGTTCGGCCAATATTGCGTGCGGTTTCCACGCGGGGGACCCGTCGCATATGCGCGCCACGGCCCGCGCCGCGGTTGAAGCCGGCGTTGCGGTGGGTGCGCATGTCGCGTACCGGGATTTGGCTGGTTTTGGCCGCCGGTTCATGGATGTTTCCCCGGGGGAACTCGCGGATGATGTTTTGTATCAGATCGGTGCGTTGGATGCGATGGTGCGTGCCGCTGGCGGGAAGCTCACGTATGTGAAGCCGCACGGCGCGCTGTATAACACGATTGCGCATCATGAGCAGCAGGCGCGTGCAGTGATCGATGGGGTGCGCGCTTTCTCCGCTGACTTGGCGGTTTTGTTGTTGCCGGGTTCGGTCGCGTTGGATATTGCCGCGCAGAAGGGTGTGCGTGGCGTGGGGGAGGCCTTCGCTGACCGCGGCTATACGCCGGAGGGCCGGCTGGTGTCCCGCCGGGAGCCTGGTGCTGTGATCCATGATGCGCAGGCCGTTGTTGAGCGGGTGGTGGATTGGGCACGCACGGGCGAATTCACTGCCGTGGATGGTTCGCGGGTTCAGGTTGCGGCGGAGTCGCTGTGCCTGCACGGCGATACCCCGGGCGCTGTCGAGATCGCGGCGAAAGTCCGGGCCGGGCTCACCGAGGCCGGCGTGAAGATCGAGGCGTTCGCATGACTAGCTCCGGTGCTAGCCCAGACGCTGTGGCCCGCCCGCGGATGCTGCGGATGGGGTTCTCGGGCTTGCTGCTGGAGTTTGATGACACGGCCTCGCGGATGGCGTGGAACCGCGAGATCCAGCGCGAGCCCGTGCACGGCATGGTGGATGCGGTCATGGCGGCTGAGTCGATCCTGTTGACGTTTGTTGACCCGGTTTCGTTGATGCTCGCCGGGGTGAGTTTGCAGGGCCGGGAACCGGAGCCCTTGGAAGCGGATGCCGCGCGGCTGGTGACGATCCCGGTGGTCTATGACGGCGAGGACCTCGCCCACGCCGCCGAACTTGCCGGTATGAGCGTGGATGCGTTGATCGACGCGCACACCCGCATTGATTGGCTCGCCGATTTTGCCGGATTCGCGCCGGGATTCATGTATCTCAAGCCGCGCGAACTCAACGGCGCACCCGTGATCGAGGTTCCACGCCGAGATTCCCCACGGACCCGCGTCCCGGAAGGCTCAGTCGCGTTGGCCGGGCAACAGAGCGCGGTCTATCCGCAACCGACACCCGGCGGCTGGCAACTCATCGGGTCCACTACCGAACGCATGTGGGATGTTTCGCGTGAGCAGCCCTCGCTGCTGGTCCCCGGCGACACGGTCCGGTTCGCGGCCGTCCGCGAACACATATCCGCGAGCGAAACGCGCGGCGCTGAAGCCGGTGCCGACCTTGATACCGGGGCCGACGCGGCTGCTCGCGTGGACGCCGGGGCCGACGCTGACGCCGGTGCCGACGCTGGCAGGGGTGCTGACGCTGTGGTGGCGCGCATCGTGGTGGATGCCCCGGGTCCGCAGGCTTTGGTTCAGGACGTGGGCCGGCCAGCGGTCGGTTCGCTGGGTGTGGGGCAGGCCGGCGCGGCTGACGTGTGGGGGCTTGCGGAGGCGAATAACGCGGTGGGCAACTACGCGGGCGCCGCCGCGATCGAGTTCCTGCTCGGTAACGCACGGTTCACGGCCCGGGACGACGTGACGATCGCCCTCGGTGGAGCCGTTGGCCCCGCGCAGATAGTGCGGGGCGGCGCATCGATGGGCCAACCGGCGACAGAGGCGCCTGTGGGGGAGGCGTTTGAGCTCGCGGCGGGGGAGAGCCTGCACATCGGCTTCACTCCAGAAGGGGTGCGCGGCTACCTCGCGGTCAAGGGCGGCTTCGCGGCCGAAGAGGTTCTGGGATCGCGCTCGACTGACACGCTTTCGGGGCTAGGCCCCGCCCCACTCGCCGCAGGCGATGTGCTCGGTGTGCTCGCGGGAGAAGGCGACGGCGGGCCGAATGCAGACCCAGCACCAGACCCCGCCGCCACAGCAGTCCACACCGTTGAGGTGATCGAGCCGATCGATTATCCGGTCGCCGGCGAGGTCGCGGTTCTGCGGTTTTCGCCGGGCCCACGCGATGATTGGTTCGGGCCCGAGGGGCTTGAGCATCTAGAAGAGACTGTGTGGGAGGTTTCCACGGATTCGAACCGTGTGGGAGCGCGCCTGAAACCGGCTGAGGATGCCCAGCCGCTCAAGCGCGTGCGTTCAGGCGAGCTGGCGACCGAAGGCATGATCACGGGCGCGCTCCAGGTGCCACCGAATGGTGAGCCGGTGCTGTTCCTGCCCGACCACCCGGTCACGGGCGGCTATCCGGTGATCGGCGTGGTGATCGAGGCCGATATCCGCCTCGCCGCCCAACTACCGCCTGGCGCCAGGGTGCAGTTCGAACGGGTAGTTCAATTCGAGAGGGTTTGACAGTGGCTGGATACGGCGTTTCAGCGGCGGCGTCCGCGGCCGCGCGCTTGCGGGAGTTGATCGCCGCCGGGCAGATGCCGCCGGGGCATCAGCTGCGGGAGGTCGCGTTGGCGGCCGAACTCGATGTTTCACGCAACACGCTGCGTGAAGCGTTCACCGCGCTCGCCGGGGAGGGCCTTGTTGAACGGATACGGAACCGCGGCGTGTTCGTTGCGGTCCCGAAAGCCGACGATGTGCGCCGCATCTTCGCCGCCCGCAGGCTCATGGAGCCTGCCGCGCTCGCGTGGGGCGAGTTCGATTCCGGGCAGCTGGATACGCTACGCATGCATGCCGAACGCGCGGAACTTGCCCAACGCTGGGGGGACCTGGACGGGATGGCGGCCGAAAACCAGGCGTTCCAGACGGTGCTGATGCTCGCTGGCGGCTCAGATATTCTGAATGGCCTCATGGGGCGGATCCAGGCGGCGATGCGGTTGCTTTTCGATTCGATGTCCGCCGTCCCGGCCTTCCATGCCTTGTATGTTCAAGGGCACCGAAAAGTAGCCGAGCTACTCGATGCGGGGGAGCCTTTCGGTGCGGCCCAAGCGTGGCGTGAAGTGCTTGCGAACGCAGAAGCAGAACTCCTCAAGCACCTCACCGCCTAGCTGACCACTTGAGCGTCGTGCGACCGCCGGCGCCCGGCCACGCGAGCCTAGCTTTGGTAGTAGCCGACCTCTTCCAGCTCGGCGCTCGGCAGTTCGACGGCTTCGGGGCTGGCTGGGTCGATGACCATGCCCATCCCAGGTTTCACGGTGGTGCGCAGGCTGGTGAGCGGCACCATCACGGAGCCGGCGTCAGGGTTGTGCCGGAACACCTCAAGCGTTGAGGAGAACACCGGCAGGATCATCTCGCCGGTCTCTTTATTCTTCATGAACGCAACGCCCTCGCGTTCATCCTCACCGGTTTTCTGCGTTATCAAGACCACCTCGCCCTCACCCATGAGGGCCTGGACTGCATCGTCGTGGCCTGCAAGCACCGCGGCACGCAGACGGCCGTTGCGTAGAGGGAACTGCATGGTTTCGTCTTCGGGACGGATCAGCATCCCCGTGTCCATCGGGTCCACCACAATCCCGGTGATTCCGCTTGCGCCAAAGCTGGTGTCTTTGAACGCGATCTCGGCGAGCTCATCCCCGTACAGGCCCGCGAACTCGGGCACCTCGTCGTCGGGGCGGATCTGCGTCCACAGGCTGCGTGCCTCCTCTTCGGAGAACGCGGCCTCCACCACCCGCAGCTCCTCGAAGCCGTGCGCAACCAGCTGGGTCACAGCCCCCGATGCGCTACGGGCCGCCACCGGAACGTAGAGCTTGGTGCCAAAAAAGTCGGAACCGAACGCGAGCAGAGTGTCCCCGTTGGGGCCCTGATCGTAGGCGATATAGGAACGCAACAGCGCCCCGCCCGGCTGGTCCTTCTCCGGGCGCGGGAACTTCTCTTGATGCGCGATCGCGGCCTCGCTGCGGGTATCGCTCATCCGCGGCTGGCTCGGGTTGTTCTCGCCGGGGTTCTGATGGCCGGGGTTCTGATGGCTGTGCTCGTGATCGTGCGTGTGGCTCATGTCCCTAGTATCTCGCACGGGTGGCAGCATCTCGCATAGCTTGTAGCATCTTGCATTGCTGGCGGTGGGTTCCGGGGCGGCAGGAACGATAGGGTTGCACGTAGCAGTAGTGCCGTGGCCGTGATGCCGCGTCGGTGGTGTGGCTGGCTTAGATGTTTGGGGCGAGGGGAGTGCAACTCATGAGTTCTGGCGAGAACGCTGTGCCCTCACCTGAGCGAGCTACGGCTGAACGGCCGCCAAACGGGCTGTCCCCGGCTGAGCTGGATCAGATTTCACCGGTCGCCCAGGACTATGTCAAGGAGATTTGGGCATCCATCGAGTGGGGTGGGGAACCGATCTCCACGTCCATGTTGGCTTCGCGTTTCCAAACCTCTGCGCCTAATGTGTCTGAGACGTTGCGCCGTTTGGCGCGGCAGGGCCTTATCACGTACGAGCCGTATAAGCCTGTGGTTCTCACACAGAAGGGGCGTGCGGTTGCGCTCATGATGGTGCGCCGCCACCGCCTCATCGAAACCTACCTCGTTGAATCGCTCGGCTACACGTGGGACGAAGTGCACGAGGATGCCGAACGCCTCGAACACGCAGCATCGGCGCGGTTCGTGGACCGGATCGACGCCCTACTCGGGCATCCACGCATGGACCCTCACGGGGACCCGATCCCCGGCGCGGACCTCACGATGCCGCCCATGGATGACGTCGCAGCGCTCGCTGAGCTGGGCCCGGGCATGTATGAGGTGGTGCGCATCGCTGACGATGACCCGCAGGTTCTGCGCAGGCTGGAATCGGTGGGTGTCCAGCCGGGTGCCCGCGTCGAGATCAACGATGCGGGAGCCGGCATCGCCGCAGACGGTTCCACATTGTCGGAGGCAGAGCTCACGGCGATGTATGCGCGCCCGCTGCCCGCCGCACACTAGTTCACACTCGAGCGGATGAGGGTTACGGTTCCTTGCCCGGCCCCGTCTTTCCCGCCGCCTTTGCCGCTCCAGGCGATGCTGACTTTCTGGCCGGGTTCCAGCGGCGCTAAGGCGCGTTTGAGGTCGGTGTAGCTTTCGATGGTTTTGCCGTTGAGCTTCGTGATCCGGTCGCCTTTTTTGATGCCGAGCGCCGGTAGCGGCGAATCTTCGAGGAAACTTTCGATGATGAGCCCGGGTGCGCGGGGATTGGGTTTTTCGTCGGTGCGGATCGTGATGCCGAAGGCAGCCGGCCGGCCGATCACGGTGCCGTCTCCGCCGTTTCCGTCGAGGATGCGCTGGGTTTCATCGATCACGGTGTTGATAGGGATCGCGTAACCATAAACCATGCGAGCGTTGGGGCCTTCGGAAGCGGCGACGGTCATACCAACCACGCGGCCATCGCGGTTCATCATCGCCCCACCCGAATAGCCCTGGACCACGTCGGCGCTGGTGGCCAGCAGGTTCTTGAGGGAACCACCCGGCACTGAGCCTTGGGCACGGGTGCTGATGTTGACGCTGAGGTCCGTGATCCTGCCGTAGAGCTGCTGAAGCACGCCTTTGGCTCCGCCGTTACCGATCACGGTGACGCGCATACCGAGCGTGACTTTTTCGTCGTAGCGGGTTGCGATGGTGCGCAGGTTGGAGGCGTTGTTGAGTTTGAGGACCGCGATGTCTTTGAGCGCGTTATGCCCCACGAGCGTGGCTTCGTAGCGTTTCTTTGTGTCGGTGTCTTGGACTGTGATCCCGCTGGAGCCTTGCACCACGTGGTAGTTGGTGATGACGTAGCCGTCCGGTGTCGCGATGAGCCCAGTCCCGCCGCCGGCGAGATAGCCGGGCATGGTGGATTCAACGATGACGAGCCCCGGTACGCCCTTATTCAGTACCGTGCCTTCTTTGATGGGGCCGGTTTCACGGGGTTCTGGGCCTTTAGGTTCGGGTGGGAAACGAACCGTGGGCAGCTTGGCCTCGCTGAGGCTTTTCGCGAGGTTCCCCGGCTGAGCGGGGACGGCGGCTTCGCCTTGCGCCCCCGGATCAGGCTTTTGTTGCCCTGGCTGTTGCTGTGTGGTGTCAGGCCCGGGGTTACTGATGGTGGATGGGTCCAGCACGATGCTGGGCACCAGCCACGCGGTGATCGCCAGCATGACCACCAAGAGGGCCGCGATGTTGCTTCCGACACGGCCTCGCCTGCGCGCCGGACGCCCACGGTGGGGCCCGGGGAAGCCTGGACGCTGGCCGTAAGCAGAACCGTGCGGATAAGCAGGGCTGTGACCGTAAGCGGCGTTGCGAGAATAGGCAGGGTGCTGCGGCGCGCGCATATAAGGGGCGAGCTGCGGGGCGCCACCAGGTGGCGGTGCGTTCCCAAAGACCGGGTGCATGCTGGCCCTCCTACATTGTCGCTTACGTTTATGTGCGTGTTGGCGCGAGCGTGCCTGTTTGGGTTAAAGCCTACTTGCGGGTGCTTTCGTGGGCACGCACAATTTCGTCGATGAGGCGCGCTGCCGTGCGGGCGGTGCGGTTATCCACATCCAGGCTCGGGTTGAGTTCGGCTACATCGAGGTGCACGAGTTTCTTGGTGCGCGCCGCAGTGAGGGCCGCGGCGTGGATCGTGGGCAGATCAACGCCGTAGGCGGCCGGCGCTGAAACCCCGGGAGCGGTCGCGGCAGGCAACACATCGAGGTCGATTGTGAGATAGAGGTAATCGACGCTACTGCTGAAATCGCGGATGAAACCGGTGACTTCCTCACGATGGGCGCATTCGGTATCGAGCAGGAACTCAGCACCCATCGCTTTAGCCTGCCGGAACAAAGTAGTGGTGTTGGACGCGGGGCTGATACCTACGACGCCGTAGTGCAGCGCCCTACCCGCAGCGGCTTCCGCTTGATACATCTGGAGGAAACCCGTCCCCGACGTGGGCTGCTCAGCCTCCCGCAGGTCGAAATGGGCATCCAGGTTGAGCACCCCGAGCGTGAACGGCTCCCCGCCATGCACCCGGGCCAGGTGGTCAGCCACCCCCAGATAGCTCGCGTACGCGATCTCGTGACCGCCACCCAACCCCACCGTGAAATGGCCAGCGTCCAGAAGCTCCGTGACGCGCTCGCCGAAAGCCGCCTGACCGCTCTCAAGGTCGCTGTTAGTGACGTTGATGTTCCCGGCGTCGTATCTCGGGTAGTTCGGTTGGCCGGACTTAGGGTGCACCGCCATCGAGGCGAGCATCTCGCGGAGTTTCTGCGGTCCTTCCGCGGCACCCACGCGGCCCTGATTACGCCTCACCCCCTCATCCGATGCGAACCCCAGCAACACGGTGCCGGGTTCTACCACGCCGGGCTCTACCAAGCCAGGTTCCGAGGTGCACGGCACATCGTGCATGTGGAGCGGCTGGATGGTGGAGTGCCAGCGGGCGTGTTCGGGGCCGTCACCGTCGATGCGGCCGGTCCACGGCTGCGGAGGGATGTGGAACATCGTGACCTGCTCTCTGTATTGACCGACACAGTGGGTTGGCTGACTCAGCGGTTGGCTGACTCACTGGCTGGTTGACTCAGTGGACGGCCTGCTTGTAGGCGGACGGTTGATGGGTGGGCGGTTTATTCTTCCCAGTTGTAGTCCCAGCGGTCGCGCAGTACGCCGTTGGGGTCGCGGACCATAACTTGGTGGCCGTCGGTGTGGAGGCGGTGCATGGATTCGTGGATCATGCGCACACTGATGCGGTCGGCGGAACCGACGCGGGAGACATCGAGGACCACGGGTTCCTCACCGACCGGGAGGGCCGCAAGGGTACGCATGACGCGTTCGGCAGACGAGAACCGCAGCGGGCCTTGGATGTCAACATGCAGTTCGGGGCCGTCGCCTTGGTCGTGGCGGGCCACGGAACGGACCGTGGATTCGCCGGTGGGTGGTAGCGACATGATGTGCAGGCCCAGATCTTGAGACAAGCGCGTGAACGCTTGCAGGCCGCGCACGGAGTTGCCGTAGGTGTCTAGCCGCGGCGAGAACGTCGCGAGCGATGCCTGGCCCGGCAGCACGCCGACGATGCCGCCGGAGACCCCGGATTTAGCGGGGATGCCGACGTCGGTCATCCAGTCGCCTGAGGCGTCATACATTCCGCAGGTCGACATCACGGACAGCACGCGTTGGGCGGTGTCTTCGCTGACCACGCGTTCTTGGGTTATGGGGTTGATCCCGCCGTTGCCAAGCGTCATGCCCATCACGGCGAGGTCGTGCGGGGTGACTTTAAGGGAGCAGACTTTGGTGTAGCCGTCCACAACATCGTGCGGTGGCAGCGTGAAGTGCCCGGTTGAACGCACAAGATAGGCGAGCGAGAGGTTGCGCCACGCGTTGGCCATCTCCGATTCATAGACGGGTATGTCCGGTTCGAGTTCACGCCCTGCAAAGCGGGACATCCCGAGGCGCACGTTCTCGTAGCGTTCCTCAGGTGTGAGGCTGATTGGCCCAGTCAGCGCGTAGGTGGTGATCGCGCCGATGTTAATCATCGGGTTGCTGGGCTTACCCGTTTTAGCGTCAACCGAAGCGGAGTTGAACGCGTCACCGGACGGCTCCACGCCCACGTGCTCTTCGACCCCATCGGGCCCGAGGTGTTCAACAGCGAGCGCGTAAGCGAAAGGTTTAGCGGCGGATTGCAGCGAGAATTCATGCTGATAATCGCCGACCTCATACACGGTGCCGTCATCCATGCACAACGCGATACCGAACGTGTTGGGGTTCGCGTTGGCGAGTTCGGGGATGTAGCCGGCGACTTCGCCGTCGTCGATGCAGGACTCCATGATGTCGTGGAGGTAATCCGGTACGGGGGTACGCATGGTGTCTAAGCTAGCAGTTGTGCAGTGTCAGCGGATCTGCAGTGGCGTGTGCGGCGGCGAAGGGCGTGTAGGTGACGGAACAAGTTGATGGCGGCGCGGTGTGGGAGCCGGGGGATCCAGACACGATCGTATTGGGGGATAACCTCGAGGTCTTGCGGCAGCTACCGGATGAGAGTTTCCGGCTGATCTATGTGGACCCGCCGTTCAATACGGGCCGTAAGCAGACCAGGCAGTCGCTGCGTACTCAGCGAGCGGGTGCGGATGAGGTGGGGGACCGCGTCGGTTTTGGAGGGCATTCGTATGTGACCTTACGCGGGGCGGCGTTGGCTTATGACGATGCGTTTGCACAGTATTGGGATTTTCTGGGCCCGCGGCTCGCGGAAGCGTACCGGTTGTTGAGCCCGGACGGGACGTTGTATGTGCACCTGGATTACCGGGAGGTGCATTACGCGAAGGTTTTATTGGATGGCTTGTTCGGGCGTGAGGGGTTCCTGAACGAGATCATTTGGGCTTATGACTATGGGGCGCGCACCACTAAACGATGGCCCGCTAAGCACGACAACATCCTGGTGTATGTCAAGGATCCGGCGCGGTACTGGTTTGATTCCGATGAGGTTGACCGTGAACCGTATATGGCGCCTGGGTTGGTGACTCAGGAGAAGCGGGAACGCGGGAAGCTACCTACCGACGTGTGGTGGCACACGATCGTCTCTCCGATGGGTAAAGAGAAAACGGGGTATCCCACGCAGAAGCCGTTGGGTGTTTTGCGGCGTATTGTCGCGGCGAGCTCCAAGCCGGGCGATACGGTTCTGGATTTCTTTGGCGGTTCCGGAACGACGGGCGCTGCGGCGCGGGAGTTGGGCCGGAAGTTCTTGTTGGTTGACCAGAATCCGGAAGCGATCGAAGTGATGCGCAAGCGGCTCGTGGACACCGCTGAGGAAGGCGCGGTACGCATCGTGACCCTGGACGATTTTTAAGCTATGCGCACCCCAAGAAGTATGGCCGTTTGCTGAGCTGAAGATAGGTCTGAACTTACAAATATCCCCAGATTTTCGCCCCTGTCCGAGATCACGGACACGCCTGGCGTTATGCCTGTTTCGGGTGCTATAGATGATGGCTGTGCTGCGAACTTTTGTGAAGGGGAACAACTGTGGCGATCTCTAAACGCCTTGCTGGCGCGATTACCGCTGGCGTATTGATTGGTGGGGTGGCATTCGGCGGAATCGCCATTGCCGTTTCGAATGGGAACTCGCCTGCTGCGAACACGCAGAAGGCTGACGCTCAGCCGTCGGAGAATGATCTGGTTGAGGCCAAGGAAACACTGGCGGAGGAGACTTCCGCTGAGGAAGCCTCCGAGGCCCAGGCTCAGCGCACCGAGGCGAAGAAGAGCCCGGATGCCGCCGATGATGCCAAGGACGGCGACGCGGCGGAGGGTTCTGAGAAGGCCACTGGGGAAAAGGCTGAGAAAAAGTCTGAGGGCAACGCTGCGAAGAAGTCTGATGAACCGCAGTCGAGTGCCGGTACAACCCAGCAGTCTACGAGCAAGCCGAAGGCCCAGCGTGGCGCTACATGCGATGCGGCTGAGGGTAAGTCTGCGGTAGCTGCCGCGCAGAAGAAGCTCGATAACGCACGTGCGGCGCAGAACTCGCGCCAGGCTTCTGTGGGTGCCGCGCAGAAGAGCGCGCAGCAGGCCATCCAGGACGAGAAGCTGGGTACCGCCGGTTTCTTCCGTTGGCTTGGCGCTCAAAAGAACGATGCTGATGCGAATCGCGCCTACCAGTTGCTGACCACCGGCGGGTACACGGACGCCAAAGGCAAGAAGCACAACTTCAACAACAAGACCGACCAAGCGGGCAAGTTCCTCGCAAAGACCGAACTGAACAAGCCGGGTGACGCCACGACCTTGAAGAACCTCAAGGCCACGTTGCGGCACATCGACCGTGGTAACGCTTTGCGCAGTAGCGACGAGGTCTTCCCGGGCGGGGGTAGCCTGAAGATCAACTCACTACTGATGGCGGGTTCCCAGGTTCAGACCAACGCCTCCCACGCGCATATGGGCCACCGGGGCCACATTGTCCCTGCCGAGAACCTCTCGTGGGGAAGCAGTGACCCGTTCAAGGGCTGGTACAGCAAGGAAAAAGAGCTGTACAAGAAGAATAAGAAGGCTGCGTTCCACGACGTCGGGCACTACCTGAACCTCACGGACCGCCGGTACACGGTGACGGGCTTCGCGGTTGTCGATAAGCCGGGAACCACCTACCGCATCGCGCATGGCCAGGTTTTCGATACCAAGAACTACATGAACGCTGACCGCAACGCACCGTCCTACACCACGGGCGAGTACGCCGCGTTGATCTCCGCGTACGAGAACTATCTTGTGAGCGGCAAGGGCAAGGTCGCTGAAGCTCAGAAGGCGCTGAGCGCGGCTCAGGCCGATGTGGCTGCCGCAGAGAAGTCCCTCAAGGCGGCCAAGGCAGCGGCTTCGAAGGACTGCTAGAGGTTCCGAGGGCTGCTAGCGGTTCTGAGAGCGCTAAAGATTTCGAGGGGTGCCAGATAAGCGCAGAGTCTGCTGGAATATTGAAGACCTATATGTAGGGTTTCGAGAGGGCTTCCAGCATGTCTATGAGTTTTGAACACACCACCTTGGGGCAGCGTGTGCTGTTCGGTACAGGCCAGGCCGCCGAACACTTGGCGGCCGAGCTTGAACAGCTGGGCGCGTCCCGTCCTATGGTGATCGCCGGCGAATTCGAAACCGAACTCGCTAAGGCAGCAACCGCTAAGGTCACCCCCGCCGTGTGGTGGGATGAGGTGGTGATGCACGTTCCGGTTGAGGTTGCTGAACGTGCACGCGCCGCGGCCGATGAGGCGGATGCGGATGTTCTGGTTTCGGTGGGTGGCGGCTCCACGACCGGGCTTGCGAAGGCTGTCGCGTTGACGACCGGGATCCCTGTGATCGCGATCCCGACCACGTATGCAGGTTCTGAGGCGACCAACGTGTGGGGGCTGACCGAGGACCGCACCAAGACCACGGGTGTGGACGATAAGGTTCTGCCGCTCACGGTCATCTATGACGCCGAGCTGTCTAAGACCCTGCCGGTGGAGATGTCGGTCGCGTCTGGTTTGAACGGTATGGCGCACTGCGTGGATTCACTGTGGGCTCCGCGCACTGACCCGATCAACCAGGCGCTTGCGCTTGAGGGTGCGCGTGCGTTGGCGTTGGCTCTGCGTGGGATTGTGGCCGATGCCGATGACATGGATGCGCGCGAGCAGGCCCTCTACGGCTGTTATTTGGCGGCGGTGTCTTTCGCTGGCGCGGGCTCTGGTCTGCATCACAAGATCTGCCACGTGCTGGGTGGAACGTTCGATCTGCCGCACGCCCAAACCCACGCGACCGTGTTGTCTTATGTTTTGGAGCTCAACGCCCCAGCGGTGCCGGAGCTTGCCGGCCGCTTGGCGGCGGCACTCGGCGGAGAAGTGTCGGGTGACCCGGCAGCCGCCGCGGTGAATGCTCTGCGTGAGTTGTATGAGGCAGTGGATGCGCCGTCCCGTTTGGCTGACTACGGCTTCACAGCCCAAGGCATTCCGGAGGCCGTGGAGCGCGTGCTCAAGGCGGCCCCGGCATCGAACCCTGTGGCTGTAACCGAACAGAACATGACCGAGCTTCTGACCGCGGCCCTGAACGGCGACCACACCCAGAGTGAGGCAGCCGAGCAGGGAAGAACAGCCAGCCGGAACCCCGACGCCGAACGGCCGCGACCTAGGCGATAAGACCTGGACGAAGGCCCGTTTCGACATCATGCTTGCGGAAAGCACGGGGGATGGCGACTAGGGGCGGCGCCGCGGCAAGTGCAACGCCGGCGCACGTGCAGGATCACGTGATGCGCGCTAGCTGACGGTGTGTGCCCGGGGCGTATGTGAGCTACGCCCCGGGCACAACCGTTTTCGCGACGTACGCGTGTTCAAGGTCTCTAAACTAGTGGCTCATGGAACGTACTGAGGGTTTTCTTCCCGAATCTGCCGAGCTGTCCGGCGGTGGTGTGGTGCTACGTCATTTCCGAGCTGACGATGTGGACGATCTTTTAGCCACATGCCAAGACCCTGCGGTGGTCGAGTGGACGCGGGTGCCGCTGGACTATACCCGCGAGATGGCGCTGGAATGGTGCACCCAGTTGCCGGGAACGCGTTGGGTTATCACCGTCCCCGACGGGCCAGAGTGCGGCCGGTTGATGGGGCAGATCGAGCTACGAGTCCACAACGAACACCATGTTTCTTTGGGCTACATGACCGCCCCGTGGGCGCGTGGACGCGGCCTCATGACGGAGGCTGTCCGGTTGGTGACGGCATGGGCTCTGGAGCGCGGGGCCGCCCGGGTCGAACTGTGTGTTCACCCGGGCAACCGCGCCTCCCGCAGGGTCGCAGAGAAAGCCGGATTCACTTACGAAGGCGTTCGCCGCAACGGCGAAGTTCTGCGCGGTGAGGTCCGCGACCTAGCTGTGTACTCCGCGATCCCCTAAGAGCCGCGGCCTGCGCCCCTTCGGCAGGCCTACTCAGCAGCCGCCGTCGCCTCCGGCAGGCCTACTGTTCGGCGTCGTATTCAGCGAGGGCCTCTTTCGCGGTCTTGAAAGCGACGTTGGCGGCCGGTACCGAGCAGTAGATCGCGGTCTGCAGCAGGATTTCCTTGATCTCCTCGACGGTGACCCCGTTGCGGCGGGCGGCCTTGACGTGCATCGCGAGCTCTTCCCAGTAACCGCCAGCGACCATCGCGGTCAGGGTCACGGCCGAACGCATGCGCCGATCCAGGCCAGGGCGGGTCCAGATGGTGCCCCACGCATACTTGCTGATGAGGTCCTGGAAGTCCTCGCTGAACTCGTCCTTATTCGCGTTCGCGCGGTCCACGTGCGCATCGGAGAGCACCTCGCGGCGCACCTTCATGCCGTTATCGAAAACTTCCTGCAACGTCGCGTCACCGTTCTTCGCCACGCCATCCTGGGCCGTACCACCGTTGGATGCCGCACCGTTCTTGCCAGCGCTGAGGAAGTGCTCGCGCAGGGCGGCCGCGGTCTCTTCCGGCTTCTCGAGTGGTGCCTGGTGGGCGGCGTCGTCGATGATCACGGCGGTAGCGTTCGGGACGTTGGCGGCGATGAATTCGATGTCTTCCGGTGGGCACACCGGGTCCACCGCGCCACCCATAGCGAGAACCGGGATCTTGATCTGACCCAAACGGTCACGCACGTCGTAGCCGGCCAAACCGAGGCATGTGTATGCGTAGGAGAACCGGTCAGCGTTCTGCAGGGTGTGCAGCAGGTTGGTGGTCCGCTCCGGATGCTCCTCGATGAAGCCTGGGGCGAACCAGCGCTGCGCGGAACCGGTCACCATCGTCGGGGTACCCGCCCGAGAGACCAGGTCGGCGCGTTCCTGCCACGCTTCGGCGGTGCCGAGCTTAGCTGCCGAGCAGATCGGTGCGACCGCAGCGAACTTATCGCCGTGCTTCAGGGCGAGCTCGAGCGCAACCGCGCCGGAGACGGAAACCCCGGCGAAGAAAACCTTCCGGCCGCTAGCGGCCTGTTCGGCGATGATCTCAGCGGCGGCGTCCCCGAGTTCTTCGAGGGTGAATTCGTCCGATGCGGCAGGTGAGCGGCCGTGCCCTGGCAGATCGTAGCCGATCACTTCGAAATCGGTAGCGAGTTCTTCGGCACACAGGTTCCAGAGCGCCTCGACGCCCGTACCTAGACCCGGCCCTACCAACAGGAGGGGCTTGTTTTCGTCGGCTTCGGTGAGTTGGACGGCAACGATGTTCGGTGCACTCATGAATGACTCCAGTCAATATAGGTCGAGGTGATCTGGTCAACGAGCATGGCGGCATCCCCCGTATAGGCCGAAGGGTCCAGCAAGTTGTTCAGTTCTGATTCGGTCACAACTTCCGCCGGCAACTCCGCCAGCAAGAGAGGTTTCAGTTGGGTTTCCCCGGCCGCGGACGCACCTTCGGTGAGCGCGCGCGAGATCAGACCCTGCAGGTACTTCTTGCCTTGCCCCGCATCGGCAACACCGTGCTCTTCGAGCCGCGGCGCAAGATGCGCGACCATGCGTTCGGTCGCCAGCAGCTCACCGTGGCGGGCCAAGTTCTGTGCCATACGGTCCGGGAAAACACGCAGGCCAGAGACCAGCTCGTGCGTCTTCTCTACTGCCGCACCACTGGTGCGCACGAGTCCACGCAGCGCCTCCCATTCGGTGTGCCAGCCGCCATCGGCGCGTTCCTCCACGTTGGCCACCGCCCCGGTATAGACCTGGGCGAGCAGCTGCGGGGCGGTGAGGGCCGCGTTCTTGATGAGCACGGACAAAACCGGGTTCTGCTTATGCGGCATCGCTGAGGAGATCCCGCGGCCGGCGGCGAGAGGCTCGCCGAGCTCGCCGTTCTCGCTACGCACGCTGATCAGCACGTCGTTGGCGATCTTGCCGCACGCAGCCGCCACCTGCGCGAACGAGTCCGCCTGCACCAGAACCGGAATCCGGTTCGCTTGCCACGGCGGCGGGTTCTGCAGACCCAGCTTGTTCGCGAGGTTAGCCACCAGCTCATCGGCGGTGACGGTGGTGTTGGTTCGGGTCAGGAAGTCTTGGAGGGAGGCCCGCGTGCCTGCGGCACCGCCCCATTGCAGGGCGGTTTGTGTCAGTGTTTGTTCGAGGTTCTGGCCTGCTTGGGCGAGGGCTTGGAGCCAGTGGGTGACCCGCCACCCGAAGGTGGCCGGCAGCGAGTGTTGGGTCAGGGAGCGGGCCACCATCGGGGTGTCCCGGTACTCTCGGGCCAGGTCCACGAGCGCGGCCGCCGCACTCCTGATGGTCGCCAACGTCTGCTCTCCGGCACGCTTGATGATCAGCATCATCGCGGTGTCCATGATGTCTTGGCTCGTGGCGCCAATGTGGATGCTCGATGCCGCCGCTGGGTTCGTTTCCGCTACGTTGGCTCGGTAGGCGCCCAGCAGGGGGATGAGCGGGTTGCCGCCGCCCACACCTTCAGCGGCGATCGCGGCTAGATCGTAATCGTCAGCGTCAGCGGCGTCGGTGATCGCACCGAGGTGTTCTTGCGGGATGAGCCCCGCCTCAGCCAGCACGGCAGACCACGCGTGTTCGACATCGAGCAGGGCCTGAACGAACGCGTGATCACTCGTGATCGCGGCCGCCTGGCTGCCGGCCCACGCGGGGCTGAGCACTCCGTAATCGCCGTGCAGCACGCGCATCACTCCTCACATCAGGTAGCTCGTATTGTGAGCTGGTTGATTACTTCTAACACTAGTATGTCCGCCCACGGCAGACGTAGGCGGACAGTACTAGTGTTTATTCGAGGCCCCGGTTTACTATGGCCCTTGCTTTATTGGAACCCGGAGGCAGTGTTACTTACCGGCGGCAGTGTTTTTACCGCGGCAGTGTCTCTTACCGGGGGAGCGGGGTTCTAGTTTTCGTTGACCGGGTAATCGATACCTGGGAACTGGAAGAACACCGTTTCCTTCTCACCCTGCAAGTGGATGTCGAAGTGCAGGGACCCGTCCTCACCGCGGGTGGCGATGAGCGTCTTGCGGCGCTCCTCATCCAGGGACTGCAACACCGGGTCATTCGCGAGCGCTTCTTCATCTTCTGGCAGGTAGATGCGGGTGTGCAGCTTGTTCAGCAGCCCGCGCGCGAACACGACAACCGCAATGAAAGCGGCCTTGCCTTCTTCGGTAGGGCCCGGGTTCACGGTCGAGAACGTGTAGGTTCCGACGTTGTCGACAATTCCGCGACCCCAACCAGTGAACGTGAAGCCATCACGCACCAGCGAGCCGTCCTTCTGCACGATGTTGCCGTCCTCGTCGGCCTGCCAGATCTCCAGCATCGCGTCCGGGATCGGGTCGCCCGCGCCGTCGTAAACCGTGCCCGTCAGGCGGACAGCCTTCGCGTGGCCCGGCGGAACAAGGTTCTGGCCATCCCACCACGGCAAGTGAACCTGCTCGTGAGGGTGCGCGTAACCGAAGAACGGGCCGATCGTCTGGCCGGGGGTAGGTACAAGCTTCTCTTTAGGCATGGTCGTCTCCGTCCTCCATCCAGGTCCGGTTGGAACCGGTAAGGATGATGTCCCATTGGTATCCGGTGTTCCATTCGTGGCTGGTCACGGAGTGGTCATAGTTAGCGACCAGGCGGTCGCGAGCCTTCTGGTCAGTGATCGCCTGATAGATCGGGTCCAGCGAGAACAGCGGATCCCCCGGGAAGTACATCTGGGTGATCATGCGCTGCGTGAAGTCCGTACCGAACAGCGAGAAGTGCACGTGCGCCGGACGCCACGCGTTGTGGTGGTTCTTCCACGGGTACGGTGCCGGCTTGATGGTCGTGAACTCGTAGGAGCCGTCCTGGCCGGTGATGGCGCGGCCGATGCCGGTGAAGTTCGGGTCGATCGGCGCCGGATGCTGATCCCGCTTATGCACGTACCGGCCCGCAGCGTTGGCCTGCCAGATTTCAATCAGCTGGCCACGCACCGGGCGGCCGTCGCCATCGAGGACCTTGCCGCGGATCTTGATGCGCTCGCCGATAGGTTCGCCATTGCCCTGGATGGTGAGGTCGGCTTCGAGCGGGTGAACGTCGCGGTGGCCGAACGCCGGGGACCACAGTTCGATGGTTTCCGGGTCAGCGTGGTGCATGTTCTTGGTTGGGTGGCGCAGCAGCGAGGACCGGTACGGCGGGAAGTTCACCCGTGGCTGGGTTTCTTCCTTGGCTGGGTCTGCCTTTTTGGCGGCCTCGTAGCTGGCGTGGATGTCTGCCATCTCTTGGCTGATCTGCTCTTGCGAGTCGCTGGAGGCCAGCGGGTCAAGCACGGGCAAGTTTTCCTCTGCCATGTTTTGCTCCTTCTCTCGTCTTAGTTCCAGACCGTAAGCGGTGAGCCTGGGGCGTGGATTCAGTCTTCGTGTGGCCAGCCGGTGTAGGACTCAGCGAGATAGGCCTGCCCGTACTTGCAGCTGACGACGGTGTTCAGCTCGCCGAGTGCACGCTTGGCTTCGAACGGGTTGGCGTCCTTGCGGGTGTGCAGCATCTGGGTCATCCAGAACGAGAAGTTCTGGGCCTTCCATACGCGCTTGAGGGCCTTCTCGGAGTAGCCTTCCAGGCCCTCATTGTTGCCGTCGATGAAGTAGGCCTTCAAAGCGTCGAAGAGCACGCGGACGTCAGCGAAGGCGAGGTTGAGGCCCTTCGCACCGGTTGGTGGGACGGTGTGCCCGGCGTCGCCAGCGAGGAACATGTTGCCGTAACGCATCGGCTCGCACACGTAGGACCGGAACTTCAGAACGACCTTTTCGAAGATCGGGCCGCGCTTGAGCTGGAAGCCGTCCGGGCCGTCAACGCGGCGCTGCAGTTCAGCCCAGATGCGTTCCTCATCCCATTCGTCCACGTTCTCTTCTGGGTCGCACTGGAAGTACATGCGCTGCACGTCTTCGTTGCGCTGGGAGATCAGGGCGAAGCCGTGTGGGGAGTTCGCGTAGATCAGCTCTGGTGCGCTCGGTGGGGCTTCGGTGAGGATGCCGAACCAAGCGAACGGGTACTCGATGAAGTTATCGGTGCGTTTCTCTTGTGGGATGGACCACTTGCAGATGCCCTGGGAGCCGTCGGTACCGACGAGGATGTCGCAGTGGATCTCGTGTTCGCCGCCCTCGGTGTCGGTGTAGCGGATCTTAGGGGTGTCCGTCAGGTGATCGAGGACCTCGGTGACCTCGCACGAGAAACGGACGTCGCCGCCATCGCGTTTGCGAGCTGCGGCCAGGTCAACGAAAACCTCGTTCTGCGGGTAGAGCCATACGGTCGCGTCGATGAGTTCTTTGAAGTTGATGCGGTGGGAGACCCCGCCGAAGCGCAGGTCGATGCCTTCGTGCTCGTAGCCGTGGGTCTTCACGCGGGAGTCCACGCCGGTTTCGGTCAGCATCTTCACGGCACCGGTTTCGAGAATACCGGCGCGGTGGGTGTTGGCGATGGTTTCGTGATCGCGTTTTTCGATCACGATGTTCTCGATGCCCTGCTGGGAGAGCAGGTGGGAGAGCATGAGGCCGGCTGGGCCGCCACCTACGATGCCGACTTTGGTTTTCTCAATGGTTGGTGCCACGAAGTTAGCTCCTGGGAATAACGGAAGAGTGGGAGAGTCAGATCTGCGCGGGCCAAGTAGTGGCGCCGGGCAGTGTCTTTCTGTAGTTCTACTAGTGTGATCTAGTAGACACAAACTTCAATAGTCGTTTTCATTGAATGAAAATTCGTGTGGGTCGTTATGGGTCGTTACGGGTTGTCTTCAGGCTCCGGCGCTGATATCGCGCGGGTCAGGCCGCGGCTCGCCGCCAAAAGCACGGGTACGAGTGCGGCGCGTTGTTCGAAATCGATGGGAACCACAACACCGATGGACGCGATCACCTTGGAGCGCTCACGCCCGGTGAGCGCCGCGAAGACGGGCACGGCTGCGCCCGCGGTGTCGTAATCGATGACCCCGTCCAGTTGCGCGTAACCGCGTTGGCGGATCGCCGCCAACGTGCTGCGCAGGTTCCCGGTATTCGAGTACGCGATGTTTCCGGCCTCCGGATGCTGTTGCACGTAGGCGTCGATGACGGCCGAAGGCTGGAATGCCAGCATCGACAGCCCGAGCGAGACCTGATGGATCGGCATGCGGCCCGCGATGGTGGCCTGGTTGACCACCGAGTTACGGGAGGACAACCGCTCCAAAACGAGCACCTCATCGCCCTCTAGCACCGCTAGCTGGGTGTGCTGGCGGAACACCGCCTGGACGTCATCGAGGAAAGGCATCGCCGCAACCCGCAAGTCACGCGCGGGTGAGGAACGGGAAGCCAGCTCCCACAGCCGCATACCGAGGCTGATGTTGCCGTCCGCGTCTTTGCGCAACAGGTCCGTGGCACACATCTGATTGACCAGCCGGTAGCACGTAGCCAGCGGGATCTCGGCGCGGCTGGCTAGGGACGCGACCGAGAGCAAAGAACGGTCCGCATCGAAAGCAGAGAGGATCCGGATGATCCTCTCCAGCATCGAATCCCCGGAGGGAGAATTAGCCATGCTTTGTAGGCCTAGTGGCCGAACTCGTCGGCGTCGAGGCGTGGAGGATCGTTGCGGTTGAGGGCGTCGATCGCCTCGATCTCAGCGGGGGTCAGTTCAAAGTTGAGGGCGGCCAGGTTCTCTGCTTGGCGTTCCGGGTTGGATGAACGTGGGACGGCGATGCGGCCATGCTGCAGATGCCAACGCAGGATCACTTGGGCGGGGGTTTTGCCGTGTTCTTGCCCGATGCGGGTCAGCGTTGCGTCTTCGAGTAGTTCGCCGCCTCGCCCGAGGGGCGAGTAGGCCGCAGTCAGCACGTTGTGCTGGGTGTTGAGTTCTTGGATCTCGATCTGAGCGCCGTAGGGGTTGACGGAAATCTGGTTGACCTGCGGGGCCAGGCCCGCATCGAGCACTTTCTGGAGGTGGTGTGGCTTGAAGTTGGAGACACCCCAGTTGCGGATTTTGCCTTCCGTGCGGAGGTCTTCGAGGCCTTGGCAGGCTTCAACGTAGCGGTCTTGGTCCGGGTTGGGCCAGTGCACCAGGTACAGGTCGACGGTGTCGACGCCTAAGCGTGAGAGGGTGGCTTCGAGTGCTTGGCGGACTTCGTTGCGGCCGTGCCATTTCTTCTGGAATTTGGTGGTCAGATAGACCTCGTCCCGGTCGAGGCCGCTCGCGCGCAGGCCTGCCCCTACTGCTTCTTCGTTTTCGTAGGCTTCGGCGGTGTCGATGTGCCGGTAGCCGAGCTCGAGGGCGTGGCGGACCGCTTCAGTGGCTTCCGCGCCTTGGAGCGGCCACGTTCCGAACGCGAGCGCGGGGATCAATGTTCCGTTGGCGGTGGTCAATTCCATGAGAGGGCCTCCGTTCGCGTGTGTCTCGGTTCACATTCGATCATAAAGGCCGAACCCAGAGCGAGAACAGGGTGCCCACTTCAATGGGCGACATATTAATAAGTATGAGGAAGCCGCCGCTGACAACCAGATGGTTGTCAGCGGCGGCAGTGCGGCTGGGTTGCGCTGCATGTATGCCTAGCGCAGCGTCGCGTCAATCTAGCCCAGCGTTGAATCAACGTTGTTTTGATTCAACCCAGCACGGTTTAGTTCAGCAGGCCCTGCTGAGCGGCGGCCTATTTAGCGGCGGGTACGGGCGCGTCGAGGCCGAGCTTGCGGCGGTCGCGCTGCTGGTTGATGCCGAGGCAGCCGATGATGCCGGCGATGACCATCATCGCGCCGGTCAGGAGGAACGAGTTCTCGTAGCCGATCGCCTCGGTTGCTGCCGCGCTGACGAGAAGCCCGACGATCGCTGGGGCTAGCAGGCCGCCCGAGGTCAGGAATGCGTTAGTGATCTGCAGTACGGCGCCGCGCTGGGCGATGCTCGTCGTCTCAGCGGCGACGAGGTAGGTGACAGCGAACAAGGCTGGGGCGGTACCGAACCCGAAGGTGAAGAACACCAGCGCAAGCGTCGGGTTGTGTGCCCACGTGCCCGCCAGGACCATGATGCCGGAGAAGGCTGCTGCAAGGCCGAGCACCCAGCCGCGGGAGAAGCGGGTGGCGATTCCGCGGTTGCCGAGGTATTCGGTGAGCCAGCTCAAGCCGACCGTGCAGATGGTTCCCCAGATCGCTGGCAGCGCGATCATCGAGCCGGCTTTCTGGGTGGACATTCCGTACACGGTTTCGAAGTATGCCGGCAGCCAGGTCATTGCCACGGTGAAGGTCCAGTAACCCAGGAAGGAACACAGGACGGCGAGCAGCCAGCTCGGTGTCAGGAAGGACTTGAGGTATTTGACCTTCGAGTCAGTAGCGATGGTGGTTTCGTTAGGGGTGGTGCCTTCGATGCGGTGCTCGGCCTCAACCGAGGTGTAGGGGCCTTCTTTGCCCATGAAGAGCCAGAGAACAGCCCAGACAACACCGATGACGGCTACGAAAACGAAGGCTGCTTTCCAGCCGTGCGCGGCGGTGATCCACGCGATGACTGGTGCGAAAGCGACGATGCCGAGGGTCACGCCAGCCGAAGCCAGTGCCGCTGGGGTCGCGGAACGCTTGGCAGGGAACCACTTATAGACGGCGTGCATCGTGATCGGGGCCAGCGGGCCTTCGCCGGCACCGAGCAGGAGGCGGCTGATCCACAGTGCCGGTAGGGATGCGAACAGGATGACTGGAACCTGGGAGAGCGACCAAACCAGGCACAACACGAGCAGGATCCATTTGGCTTGGATCCGGTTTGCGATAGGTGCTGCCACGAACTGGGCTACACCGAAGAGCATGAAGACGGCGCTACCCAACAGGCCGAACTGTGCCGGCGTGATACCCAGATCACGCATCAAAGGCATCGCGACGATGCCGAGGATCGCTTTATCAGCCCAGCTGATCATCATCAGGATCAGCAACATGACTGCGATGGACCAGCCGTAAGCGTTGCGTTTGCGTGCGGTCCAGTTGGCAGGGTCCGAGGCATCGAGAGGAGGGAGCGTATTCACCTCGACTTTTTTCGCATCGATTGACATGTCTTTCCTATCTCTACTTTTGGGCAGGGGGTGATAACCCGCACGGCTCGCGCAGGCTGTGATGGGGTGAGGGAAAGGTTTACTTAGCGGCGCTGATCTCTACTGGCAGCGATTCGAAACCGCGAAGTACGTTGTGCAGGATCGGTTGTGGTTCTCCTGCCAGGGAGATGGTCTCGACGTGTTCCAGCATTTGCTGCAACACGATTTCCATTTCTAGTCGCGCAATCGGCTGGCCGACGCACTGGTGCAGGCCCATACCGAAAGCGACGTGTCCAGAGGACGTTCTGTCCAGGCTGAACTTGGTTGCGTCTGAGCCCCACTTCTCCGGGTCACGGTTAGCGGCACCCAAGAACACGAGCACTTTAGTCCCGGCCGGAAGGTCCACTCCGCCCAGTGTCGTGTCAGTGCTGACAGTTCGGTGGAACTTCTGGAACGGCGATTCCAGGCGCAGCGCCTCATCGATCGCGAACTTCGCTAGATGCGGCTGCTTGCGTAGCTCTTGCCAGGCTTCCGGTTCGCCGGCGAGCACGGAGAGAACGTTGCCGATCCCGAAGATGGTGGTGTCCACTCCCGCAGACAGTAACGCACGCACCAGCAGGGTTGCCTGCTGCTCGGTAATCAGCCCATCCTCGACGCGTTCCCAAATCTTGGCGCCGAAACCGCCGGGGGAGAGGGACTCGTGCTCGCAGGCCTTCATCACGACCGCGGAGTGTTCATCCGCGTGCGCGAAGGCTTGTTCGTAGATGTAGTTCTCCGGGCCGAAAGCGTTGAAAACCATGTTGCCGTACGGCAGAAGATGCTCGCGTCCCCCTTCCGGAATACCCACCGCGTCTGGGAAGACCCGGATGGGGTAGAGCTCAGCGAGGTCCTTGATCGCATCGAAATGGGTACGATGCGCAAGTTCGGAAACCAGTTCCGCCGCTGGCGGGGTGAACGGTTCACGCAGCTTACGTACCGTGCCAGGGTTGATGACCCCGGTCAGCGCTCGCCGCATGAGCGTGTGGATGGGTGGGTCGGATTCGAGGATGCTTGGCGGGCGCCAACCCTCGTCTTTGCGGATGTCGCGAGGGCCGAGGCCGCCGGAGGAAACGTAGGTCTCGAAGTCCTTGAGCACCTCATAGACCTCTTCATAACCGGTGATCGCGTAGATCCCGGTGGCTTCGAGGTAGCTGACCGGCCCAGCTGCTGCGAGCCGTTCCAGGAAGGGGTAAGGGTCCAGCAGCGCTGATTCGCTGTAGGGGTCTTCGGTGAAAACAGGTACGTTCTCTAACGTCTTCATTGCTCTACTCCCAAGGTTTAGAAAGCCAGCACAGGGTTTACAGGTCTAGAACGAGTCGGTTGCAGCCGGCCGCTGCACGTGAAACGCACACCATCATGACGTCGCCGGCGTCCTTGTCTTCCTGGGTGAGTGCGGCATCGCGGTGTTCAACCTCACCTGAGATGATGCGGGTTTCACACGTACCGCACAGGCCAGCGCGGCAACTGGAAAGCACCCGGGTGCCGTTTTCCTCCATGACCTCGAGAACGGACTTCTCAGGCGGAACAGTGAACTCTTTACCGCTGCGGGCAAGCTCCACAGAGAACGGATCCTGATTTCCGGCCGCACCCAGCGTGCCGGCAACAAACCGTTCGGTGTGCAACGAGCCTGGAGGCCAACCCATGCAGAAATCCTCGATCGCTTCCAGCATCCCGCCCGGGCCGCACGCATAAATCAGCATGTGAGCCCGCGGCAGAGCGAGGATGCTTTCCAGATCCAGGCGACCCCGGCCATCCTCATCGAAAATATGCACCTTCTCGGTGCCGTACTGCTCCTCCAGCTGCTCAACTAGCGCCATCGATGCCCGGCTGCGGCCGCCGTAGTACAGCTGCCATTCCCGGCCCTGCTCCTCAACCTGCTGGATCATCGAAACCAGAGGCGTGATGCCGATGCCGCCGGCCACGAACATGTACTTACGGGAATCAACCAGAGGGAAGTTATTCCGCGGCGCTGAGATGCTGAGGCGCTCGCCGGCGCGCAGGTTGTCGTGGATCCATTCGGAGCCGCCGCGTGAATCGAGGGTCCGCAGCACGCCAACGCGTAGCTGGGTCAAATCATCCATGGGTGACCACAGGGAGTACTGCCGGATCAGACCATTACCTAGATGCAAGTCGATGTGGGAGCCCGGAGTCCAGTGCGGGAACTCTTGGCCATCGCGGCGGCGCAGCACGAGTGACAGAACGCCCTCAGCAATGTCATCGACTTCGTCAACCACAACGTCGATGAGTTCTGGGGTTACTTCGGTAGCTGTGGGTGTCACTATGAGCTCACTCCTAGAACAAGCCTCGTGGGTCAGTGGGGAACAAGATTCGTCGGGGCTACCCCTTGATACGCGGGGTGGCGGTTACTCGTGAAGCAACCCTAGGACCAGTTGTGTCACGCATCACAAAACATTCCATCCAATGGAAACACCGGTGTGGTGTTGCGGTTCGCCGCCTGGAGCCATGCTTTCCGGCTAATGGAAGATCTAACCTGTTGATGAGTCAAGGTGTGCATGATTGTCGGAATAAGATAAGGCAATCAGCGGTATTGAAGGTGGGGCCATGACAACGATGCGCAGGCAGAGTTCTTCTCACAGTGAGACTGTTTCATGGCTGTGCATAGTCCTGATGGGCATCATCAGTGCCGTCCACATTTGGAAGTTGCCGCCTTCCCTGGATTCGCTGAGCTCAGAGCTCGGCATCGAGCTGGTGCAAGCGGGAATCCTCATCGGCATCATCCAGGTGGCCAGCATCATTGGTGGCTTGCCAACGGCGTGGATGGGGGAGCGGCTTGGGCTACGCAGGGTCATCCTCGCAGGGATGGTCCTGTTGAGCTTCGGCTCCATACTGGGCGCGCTGGCGTCCTCGCCCGCGATGATCTTCATTTCGCGGGCCGTCGAGGGGATCGGCTTCCTGTTTTGCGTGGTCTTGGGGCCAGCGCTACTTCGGGATCGGTTCGAACCGCCGCACGTGCATCGGGCTTTGACTGCGTGGGCGACCTTTCAGGGGCTTGCGGCGTTCATCGGTTTCACGGTGGGTACGTTCGTGGTTCCGGAGTTCGGTTGGCGGCCGATGTGGATTGGCGCGGCCTGCATCACCGTGCTTTTGATCCCGTTCGTGATCTTCCTGGTGCCGAAAGACCCGGCGGGCAGCGTCGGCGATGCGGCCGCGTCCGGTGCAACCAAGACGTGGCAGCTGGTGCGCGTCACCATATCCAGGCCAGGGCCGTGGCTGGCCGGCGCCATTTTCGCGTGCTACAGCATCCAGTGGATGGCGGTTCTGGGCTTCTTGCCGCGTATCTATGAGCAGTACGGGATCCAGCAACCGGGCGCAGGGCTCATGTCCGCGTTCGTGGGTGGGGTCAACATCGTCGGCGCTCTGGGGGCTGGCGTGCTGGCGCACAAGGGCGTGAAGGAAAAGCACCTGCTGGTCGGGGCCTTGGGTGCCATGGCGGTGACGTCGTTCGGGCTTTTCGCGATCCCGTGGCAACAGACATCCCACCCGGCGTTGGCGACGTTCCTCTTCGCGGTCGCGTTCTCCGCGATCGGCGGCGCAGCACCCATGCTGTTGACGCGAATGATCGGCGAGCTAGCCCAACCAAACGGCTCAAGTGCCGTGGTGATGGGGCTCATGCAGCAGATCTTCAACCTCGGAAACTTCCTGGGCCCGTTCCTGATCGCATGGTTCGCGGTCCAAACCGGTGGCTGGGAGAGCTCCTGGATGCTCACAGGGACATTCAGCCTGCTCGGCATTGTGGGCACCATGATCTTGCTGAAAGAGAAGCCTGAACGCGAGGGCTAGTCGCCGACTTCGAGTGTTCGAGAGATGCCACGCGCCGCGATCTTCAACACGGGCACCACGTTGCCGATGGGCGCCATCGCATCCTGGGTCACGATCCCCAGCCCTGCGATGATGTGCCCGGTGGCCGGCGAGAAAACCGGCACCGCGATCGCGAAGTTGTTCTCCCCACTTTCCCGTTGCGTGGTCGCGAATCCTTGCGAACGGATCCGGGCGATGTGCTGGATCAGCTCGGTTTTCCGGCCGATCGTGTGGCTCGTGTGCCGAGGTAGCTCCGCCGGTAGATCATCCAGTAGGTGTGGGGAACCGTAGGCGAGCATCAACTTACCGGCCGCGCTCGAATGCAGGTCCATGCGCTCGCCGACCCTGCGGAACGGGGCGCCCGTGTTGGTACCGGAGATGCGTTCCACCAGTAGCACTTCTTGCTGGTCCAGGATGAACAGGTTGACCACGTTGTGGGTCACGAACAGGACGTCCTGCATGTAGGGGGAGGCGACTTCGGCCACATCCCGCTGGGCAGAAGCGAGCAGGCCGATACGCCACAGCTTTTGGCCGATGCGGTAGCGGCCTGATTTCTTTTCCAGGCCGCCCCACATCGTGAGCTCGTTGACGAGCCGGTGCGCGGTCGCCAACGGTAGGTTTGCGCGGCGGGCGATGCCGCTGAGGGATTGTTCCCGTTGCGTGCTGTCGAAGGTGTCGAGGATCCGTAGCGCCCGCGAGGTCACCGAGATGGACGGTGCCTCCGACTTTTGCGTAGTCGAACGGCCGGCCGGGTTGCCTTGCCGCTGCGGTGCACGGTTAGCCATGGTTAGAGGTTTCCGCTCCGGCGGGACGCCACGAGGCCGCCGTCTACGCGGATGTCGGTCCCGTTGACCCAGCGGGCGGAGTCGCTGAGGAGGAATTCGATGACGTCAGCGATCTCGGCTACTTCACCGAATTTGCCGAGCAGTTTTGAGGCGCCTTCGACTTTCTCGCGGCCGTGGTCGGTCTTGAAGTCCTCCAAGATCGGGGTCGATACGGGGCCGGGGCTCACACTGTTGACCCGGACTTTCTGCGGCAGGAGGGAGGTGGCGAGCTTCTCGGTCAGGAGGCGGACGCACTGTTTCGAGAACAGGTAGGACTCATCCTGAACCAGGGCCCACACCTGCTCATCGGCTTTCAGCTCCTCGACGTTTTCGGCCTGCACGGCACGGCTGGCTTGTTCGACGTGGCTGCGCCAGTCAAAGGCCACGGACGAGGCGAGGTTCACGATCCCGGCACCGGTTGCTAGCTGTGGCAACAGCGCCTGGGTGAAGTCGCGCAGGCCGAGCACATTCACAGCCATGACCGCCTCGGCCGGTGCGGTGCCGGGGACGCCCGCGATGTTCGCGAGCCCGTCGATGGGGCCGCCAGCCAGCTCGGCGATCTGCGTGACGCCCGCCTGGATGGATTCGGCTGAAGAGAGATCCAGCTGCACAAAATCCTGGCCTGCATCGGCGTTGGTCTGGCCTGCAGTGCCCGCCTCAGCGTTGGCTTGGGTTGCGGCGCCGGTATCGGCGGGGGTTGGTGGGTTGCGGTCCACGCCGATCACGCGGTGTCCGGCCTCGCGTAGTTGCGCGGCGGTCTGAGCGCCGATTCCGGAGGAAACGCCGGTGACAACAATGGTCTTTTTCATTGGATAGAACCTTTCATGTGAGCTGGATCATGCGTTTGGTTCTATGGTCACCATTCTGCCTCATCAGCGCAGAGTTTTTTCCAATGGTTGGAAAGTTAACGCCATTGGGTGCCCTGAATCTTCCATGATGTAGAGAAATTATGGCGGCGTTGGCGGCGCTAACGCCAATTCCGCCTCTAGCCCCATCCAACTCTAGATCCGTCCACTTCTTACATCCGTCCAGTTCTAGCCCCGAAGGTAGGTACACGTGAGCAGCCACTACGAGGTTCTTGATCCGGCAACATTGGAAGTTGTTGCGCAGGTACCGGAAAACACGGCCGAAGACACGCGGCAGGCAGCGCTCCGTGCCCGTACGGCGTTGCGTGGTTGGCGGCGTGACCGTGGGGCGCGCGCTGAGGCGCTGGTGAAGATCGCGGAGAAGATCGAGGCGAACCTCGATTCTTTGGGTGAGGTGCTCTCGCGTGAGCAGGGTAAGCCGGTTGCTGAGGCGAAGATGGAGTTCGCGGTCGCGGCCGGCCTGTTCCGGTACTACGCAACCTTGGATTGGGATGAGGCGATCAGTCTCCCGGAGCGCGATGGCCGCAACGTCGAGGTCTTGAACCGCCCGGTGGGGGTGGTGGGTACCATCACTCCGTGGAACTTCCCGATCTCCCTGTTGTGCGTCAAGCTGGCGCCCGCGTTGATCGCCGGTTGCACGGTGCTGACGAAACCGGCTCCGACCACCCCGGCTTCAGCTATCGCTTTGATTGAGCTTATGAACACCGTGCTGCCTGAGCACGTTGTGCAGGTCCTGACCGGATCTAACCGCGCCGTGAGCGTTGCGTTGGCTTCCGAGCCGCTCGTCAACAAGATCTCCTACACCGGCTCCACCAAGGTGGGCACCTCGTTGATGCAGCAGGCCGCTGAGAATGTCACCCGCGTGACTATGGAGCTCGGCGGTAATGACGCCGCCATCGTGCTGGAAGATGCCGACATCGAGGTGACCGCACGCGGCATCATCGGCAGTGCTTTCCGAAATGCCGGACAAGTGTGTATGGCGGTCAAGCGCGTTTATGTGCCGGAGGCGCTGCGCGCGGACTTCACTGACGCTGTGCTGGCTGAGGTCAATAAGTTTGTGCTCGGCCACGGAATTGATGCGGCAACCACGCTGGGGCCCATGCATAACGCGAGCCAGCGTGATTATGTGCGGGAACTGGTCGATGCGGCCGCAGCTGACGGCGCGACCGTGCTCGCTGGGCAACAGCGGTGCGAACTTCCGGGCTATTTCCAGACCCCGACCATCGTGGCGGATGCGGAACAGGGCATGCGCATCGTGCGGGAGGAACAATTCGGTGCCGCCTTGCCGATCGTGACGTACAGCTCGGTTGATGAGGCCATCGAGTTCGCGAACGATTCCGAGTTCGGGTTGGGTGCTTCGATCTGGACGCCGGATATGGAGCGGGCACGGCAGCTCGCGCCGGAGCTGGAGGCCGGCACGGTCTGGATTAATCAGCACACAGTTGTTGAGCTGGATGCGCCGTTCGGTGGCTGGAAACAGTCCGGGATTGGCCGCGAGCGCGGCCGTTGGGGCTTGGACGCCTACCTGGAGCCGACCACCGTCAACTGGCGTGCATATCAATAACGTGCACATAACTAAAAGGACATTGACATGAGCGTTGAACTGATCACCCTAGGCACGGCTGCAGGCCCGGCAATCCGCGGGAGCGAACCCGGTATTTGCTCCGCGGTACGGGTAGGGGACAGGTTTTATCTGATCGACTTCGGGCTGGGCTGCACACGAGCCGCCGCCGAAGCCGGGTTGAAAGGCAAGCACTTCACGGCCGGGTTCGTGACTCACCTGCATTCCGACCACGTGGTGGAGCTACCGGGGTTCCTGCTGTGGAACTGGGGTAAACCGGTCGAGGGGTTCACGGAGCCGTTCCGGATTGTGGGGCCAGGTAAGGACCCGCACCGCGAGGGCGGCGAGGACCTGGCCGGGACCGCGGAGCTGGTGGGCAAGACCCTCGAGGGGTTCTCCTACGACATCGACATCCGGATCCAGGATGAGGCCCGCCCCAACCTCCACGAGCTGGTGCAGACCGAGGAAATCACGGTCCCTGAGGAGCCGATATTCCAGGTGTATCGCGATGATGCGGTGACGGTGAACGCGACCCTCGTGGAGCACCCGCCGGTCTACCCGGCGTTCGCGTTCCGCTTCGACACAAACGAAGGCTCCATCGTGTTCTCGGGAGACACCGCTAAATCCGAGGCCCTCGTCGAGCTAGCCCGCGGCGCGGACATTCTGGTGCACGAGGCCGTGAACCTCGACTTCTATAAGGAACAAGGTTTCTCTGGAGCGTTCCTGAACCACCAGGCATGCTCCCACACATCCCCCGCCGATGCGGGCGCGGTGGCGCAGGAAGCCGGCGTGGGCCGCTTGGTGTTGTCCCACCTCGCCGGAGTCGCGACCGAGCAGTGGTGGGCAGAACAAGCCGCAACCCAGTACCACGGCCCCATCTCAGTGGCACGCACAGGCAACCGCTACACGCTCGCCGAGCAGCCGGTGCTCAACTGAGCCGGCTTCCCCAGCTGCCGCTACTCTCCCCGCCGTCTCCTAGCCCTACGCGAGGAAGAAGTGTCGGAGTTCGGCGGCTGTGCGTTCGGGGTCTTCGACGGGGGCGAGGTGGGCCACGTGGTTGAAGGTAACGGCTTTGCCGTGGGGTACGCCGGCGGCGATGGTGGCGCCTTCGCTCGGTGGGCAGACGTGGTCGTGCGCGCCGTTGATGGTGAGTACGGGGATGGTGACGGTGGCGAGATCTGCGCGGACGTCGTAGGTGCCGAGTGCGCGGCAGATGGTGACGTAGGAGGCGAGGTCAGCTTGCCGTAGGTTATCGAGCAGTGCGTCTGACTGGGCGGGGTTTTCGTCGATGAATCCGGGCGCGAACCAGCCTTCGCGGCAGAACGGGACCATGATCTCGGTTCCGTTGGCGGCGGCTGCTTGGGCGCGTTCTTCCCAGGCTTCGGGTTCACCGATTTTCGGTGCCGAGCACACGACTGCGACCGCGGCGAACCGCTCGGGGTGGTGGAGGGCGAGTTCCATGGCTACCCCGCCGGAGATGGAGACGCCGGCGAAGTAGATGCGCCTCTCCGCGGGTTGGTCGGCGACGAGTGCGGCGGCTGCGTCTGCGAGTTCCTTGACGCTGTAGGGATCTGTGTGGGTGGGCGCTCCGGCGTGGCCGGGGAGGTTGTAGCCGATCACTTCGAAATCACTGGCGAGATGTTGTGCGGTGGTGTTCCACAGTTCCTGCACGCCTGTTCCGATTCCGGGACCGACGAGCAGCAGCGGCTTGTTTGCTGCTGGTTCGGTGAGGCGTTGTGTTGTGAGGGCTGGGGCTACCACGGCTGGCTACCTTTCGTTATGCGACTGAATCGGTGCGGCTTGGGGGTCGCGTGGTTGTCGTTGTTCGCTGCGGTTGCTGCTTTAGAGCTCGCCGATGTGGGTGTATTCAACCGCGAAAATGGCCACGAAAGCGCTCCCTTAAAGACTGTCTCAAAACATGCGTGGACTGTTCCTCTCAGGATAGTCCAGGGGGTCACAAGGGAGGTTCTGGGTGGAAGCTATGGCATACAGGGCCGGGGGCTCCTTGTGAACTGATGGCTCCCGCGTTTCTCAGCCGGAGATCCCGCATGCGCGGGGAGCTCTGCAAGTGTTAGTTAGAACCAATCGACGCCAAGCCCTGGGATTTCCCGCGCAACCCTCGCTACAACAATGCGACACCAATCAAGAGACACATAGTGTGGCAGCTCGACACCGGGGAACGCGGTAGCGATGTCGCAGGAGCGCCTCGGCGTGCGGATCGGCCAATCGCGCGGGTGTGTCTCATAGTGCCGTACCAGGCGCGCGACGATCTCGTCGGTGTGGTCTGCTAGATCCCTCATCTCTTCGCCTACGCCCGGGGGTGGGTTATAGCGGCCTCGGTCCCAGTTGCGGGCGGTAGCGGGACCGATATCGAGGTATCGGCTGATTTCAGTGATTGAGTACCCCAGGAGGGTTCGCAGGGTCTTGAATTCCGCTGAGGTGAACAAGCTGTTATCCATGCTTTCCTCTCAATAGGCGAAGGCTCCGGAGCGGATCACCCCGGGGCCTTGCTGGCTTCAACTAGCCGTTACCGCTAATGACGTGTTTCATGAGCACGACCGTGAATGCGGATCATCCCCGCAGGCGCGGGGAACTCTCCTTTAGGGCGCGCGTCTAACCGGCCGTCTTCTTCAAAACTTCATCGTAGATCGCATCGTCAATCAAGCCTTTATCGGCCGCTTCGACAACTTCTTCCCAGGTTCCGTCCATGCTCTCTTCATACTCGCCGTACTCGTTCGCCCAAGGAGTCGGCTTATACGGCCATGCAACCAACTGGCGCACCACCTCGGTACGATCAATAAACCCGGCTGCGTACCGCTGGCACACCTCGTACGGACTGGCCGCCTCGTGGCCCGCCAACACCTCCGGCACCGACGCAGCACGCTGCAACGCCTTCGCCACAGCCGGCTGAGACATACCCAATACCTCGGCCATCTCCCGCTGAGACATGCACCTCGCAGCGGCCTTCAACGTGCGCTTGTAATCCAACGTGTCGACCTCCATCCGTTGCCGCACCCGCAGCAGCTCCGCACGCATATCACCATGACGCGGCCGCTCCACCAACTGGCTCATAACACCCTCCTCAACTCCTCAAGGGAGACTTCCTCCATGCCAATTATAACTTGTGTTATCACGTGGTTTCAAGGGGTTTCCTGGGCCAGAGCACGGTATATGCTGGCGGTGCTGACACCGAGAATGCTGGCCATCTGCGCATAGCTTTTGCCCTCCTGCCGCAGCTGCCGCGCCGTCGCGATCCGGGATCATCCCCGCAGGCGCGGGAAACTCTCCTTTAGGGCGCGCGACTAGTCGGCCAGTTGGTTGAAAACTTCCTCATAGATTGAGTCATCAATCAAACCAAACATGACAGCGTTCTCCACGTCCGTAAACGTACCGGAGGTGTCGCCCTGGACTTCGCCAAATTCATTGAACTTCGGCGTATCGTTGTACGGCCACGCTACCAACTGGCGCACAACTTCTTTGCGGCTAATCAGCCCAGCAGCGTACCGCTGGCACACCTCATGCGGTGACGCGGCTTTGAAGCCCGCAATAGCATCAGGAACCTTTGCGGCACGCTTCAAAGCTGTAGCAATTGCTGGCTGCGATAAGCGCACGATTTCCGCAATTTGTTTCTGTGTCATTTGTTTAGCGGCCACCTTCAGATTCCGCTTATAGTCCAGTAGCGCAACCTCCGATAGCTCTCTGGCGCGCAGTAAATCAGCTGCCATCTCACTATCCCGTGGCGATTCAAGAACCTGGCTCATGACTACCTCCTAAGACGGGAAATCAGAATCCATGCACTTCAATTATAATATGTGTTATAGGCGATTATTAGGGTTATAGGTTCAAAGCTCTATGAATGTTCGCTGCGCTGACACCAAGAATTTTGCCGATCTGTGCGTAGCTTTTCCCTTCCTCGCGCAGCTGCCGTGCCATGGCTGTGCGGTCTGCATCCATGACGGGCGGCCGCCCTCCGATTCTGCCCTGGGCGTGCGCGTGCGCTAATTCCCTGTTGGTGTTCTCCCTGATCATAGAGGCGGGCAGCTGCGCCATAACGGCCATGATGCCCACAATGGCTTCACCCATCGGCGTAGATATGTCCACGTCTAAGAATGGCTCGGTAAGACTTTTGATCCTTACGCCGCGCTCTGCCAGCTCGCGGATAATCTCGATGGTCATTCGTTCTTCGCCTGCGACGCGATCCAGGGCGCGGATGACTAACGTATCCCCCCGGCTGCAATTGTGCCTTGCATGCGAGCCTCTGCGGCCGCGCAGCGGATCATCCCCGCAGGCGCGGGGAACTCTCGCCGGTGACCTGGTTCTCGGTGGTCTCGGCCGGATCATCCCCGCAGGCGCGGGGAACTCCGAAGGCCACGGCACCTTCAAGGAGCGACTGCACGAAGCCAGAAATCACACTATCCGCAAGGTCCTTTGCTACTTCGCCGCCTTTGCAAAAAAATCCCAGAAATCGCATTGTGAATCGGCCATAATTGCACCTACTTCCAATCGGTAAACGTGCTGGGATCGTTTACAATGGCCGAAGCCGGTTCACCGGATGAAAGATCCACCCGCCAATCGTTAGCATTTTCATCCCATAGAAGATCTATACGAATAGAAACATACTGACTGCCCACTGGGGCGATATATTCGATAGAAGCAGCATCATTTGAGCTATGCATAATGCGGTAGCCAGAGATTACGGGGTATTCGAAGTCGTTTTCCAGGGCCATCTGCTGCTCAAAAAGTTGATCGCGTTCTGGTGATTCAACTGCGGCTTCGATGATGCCGGCTCCCGAAAACTCTAGGCTTAGAGTCAATCCTGCAAAAACTGCGCCAGATGGTGTGTGGCTGAAACAACGCCAGAAATCCCCATCCATCTTCGCAGGCCCATGCTCCGCAGATACCGGCAGCAGCATACCCACAGGGTGCCGCTTCCATTCAGCCTCCGGGGCATCGTTCGGGAACGAATTGTCGGTACTTAGCGCAGGGCAATCCCCAGAAGCCGGCTTGGAAGCCGAAGCCGAAGGCGAATTCGAAGGGGAGGGCGGGGACACAGACTCAACTGGTACCGACGGGGCAGCAGCGGTCGGAGCTGTTCCTGGTTCAGAGTTGACGCGGGGGAAGATGACTAGCCCCGCGATCACAATGACCACGATGAAGGCGAGGATACCGCCCCAGAGTTTCCAGCTTCTGCCTAATGGATCAGTTTCAGCCATGAGGATCTTCTCTTTCTCTCAGACGGTTCACCGGTGCTTAGACGAAGACGTTGATGATCGTTCCCGCGCTAATCGCCAGGACGCAGACGATCAGCGAGATGACTAGTCCCTTGAATCCGTTGATTTCCCGTCCAGTGAAGGCCGCGAACGCCAGGAAACGGATCATCCCCGCAGGCGCGGGGAACT
>NZ_KV789394.1:32136-32406 GCF_001807575.1 Arthrobacter sp. HMSC08H08 | reverse complement strand
GATCATCCCCGCAGGCGCGGGGAACTCCCCCCCGGTAGCGGACCGTGACCGATGACGGGCCGGATCATCCCCGCAGGCGCGGGGAACTCGCTCATCGAGGCGAGCTTTCGCGTCTGCATTGCGGATCATCCCCGCAGGCGCGGGGAACTCTCCTCACATTTCCACCCTATACGTTATGCATACGGATCATCCCCGCAGGCGCGGGGAACTCTACGTCTTGACTATGGGGATGGTTTCGAGTCTCGGATCATCCCCGCAGGCGCGGGGAAC
>NZ_KV789394.1:31787-32116 GCF_001807575.1 Arthrobacter sp. HMSC08H08 | reverse complement strand
CATCCCCGCAGGCGCGGGGAACTCACGGTATGACCGTGCTGTACGGCCTACACGGACGGATCATCCCCGCAGGCGCGGGGAACTCCCATTTCTGTAGCGCGGTACCGAGCCGCCGGTCGGATCATCCCCGCAGGCGCGGGGAACTCGACAACCTCCACCACCCTCCGAGGGGCGTATCCGGATCATCCCCGCAGGCGCGGGGAACTCGACTCGATCCTCAGCTTGAGGCCAACGACGCGCGGATCATCCCCGCAGGCGCGGGGAACTCATCGGATCAGCCAGGCGAATAAGAATCCAAACCGGATCATCCCCGCAGGCGCGGGGAACTC
>NZ_KV789394.1:31496-31767 GCF_001807575.1 Arthrobacter sp. HMSC08H08 | reverse complement strand
GGATCATCCCCGCAGGCGCGGGGAACTCCTACCCCGGCAGGCTAAATATGCTCTATGGGCCGGATCATCCCCGCAGGCGCGGGGAACTCGCTCAGTCTAGGCGCGAGCAGCTGATCCGCGACGGATCATCCCCGCAGGCGCGGGGAACTCTTCTTCGGTAAGCACGAGGTGATCGGCGGTTCCGGATCATCCCCGCAGGCGCGGGGAACTCGAGCCTTGCCGGGCCTGCTTACCTAGGACGTACGGATCATCCCCGCAGGCGCGGGGAACT
>NZ_KV789394.1:31267-31476 GCF_001807575.1 Arthrobacter sp. HMSC08H08 | reverse complement strand
GATCATCCCCGCAGGCGCGGGGAACTCACCGGCCGCGACATCTACGGCGTAGACCGATGCGGATCATCCCCGCAGGCGCGGGGAACTCACGTGCCGTCGGGGTCGTGACATACTTCGCTACGGATCATCCCCGCAGGCGCGGGGAACTCAACCGTTGGGTCTACGCCTTGCACCTGCAGTTCGGATCATCCCCGCAGGCGCGGGGAACT
>NZ_KV789394.1:30917-31247 GCF_001807575.1 Arthrobacter sp. HMSC08H08 | reverse complement strand
GATCATCCCCGCAGGCGCGGGGAACTCCCCGTCGTCGCCTTCGGTGACCTCAGCGCGGACGGATCATCCCCGCAGGCGCGGGGAACTCTCTGCGTCCAGTGGTGTAGATGCCGGCTTGGGCGGATCATCCCCGCAGGCGCGGGGAACTCGCCGCACTCCCCTACGCGACCGCCTACCAAGACGGATCATCCCCGCAGGCGCGGGGAACTCAAAACCTTTTCTAAAGATCGATGAATACGATTCGGATCATCCCCGCGGGCGCGGGGAACTCTCCATCATCCTGGTGTAGACGCGTCCCTCAGTCGGATCATCCCCGCAGGCGCGGGGAAC
>NZ_KV789394.1:0-30897 GCF_001807575.1 Arthrobacter sp. HMSC08H08 | reverse complement strand
GATCATCCCCGCAGGCGCGGGGAACTCGTAGACCTGAACCTCGGGATCGGCCGGCTCCACGGATCATCCCCGCAGGCGCGGGGAACTCACTTGGATCCCATTGGGGTCAATGTACCTTATTGTGGTCAAAAGATTCACTTTGGACAACAGCCGAAAGTCATCTGTTTGATCTGCGTCCGTAGCGGCGCCATTTCGACGCGTTGCTAGAGCCAACCCTGGCCGAGTTCGCGGAAGGCTGGTGCGGGCGCATCATGAGCGTTATCCCATCAAAATCCACAGGCTCCCAATGATGCCCGTGAATCAAAAACTCAAGACCTTGTTCACTATTCGATTGCCAAACCAGGATCGCCCGCCCAGAACGGACAGAACCCCGAACCTCCTCCCAAAGAGCCTCGCGCACCCTCCGGGAAACACTCCCAACAAAAACGCCAGGAGAAATCTCTAATAACCACCGAGTCACATGCCCCCGAAGCCCAGCAGGCACCGCTGATAGAACTAGGACAAGCAACTGTTACGTGCCCCCATAATTTCTCTTTGCGGCAACCTCCGGTCCAAAACCACCCCAAAGCTTCAGCGTCACTTCCGTGGTCTCGTCTTCGCTCATTTCCTGCTCCGACTCGTCCATGAGAAGACCTCGGATGTCTTGAACACAACGTTTAAGGAACTGGCCATCAACCATCAGGTCCCGTAAACCACGTCTAGCTGCCGAAGAGATGTCGGGCGGTTGTTCTGAGGCCAAGCGAAAAGCCAGTGGAATCACGAGGTCAGCCTTGTATAGGTCTGCGACATCGTAAACAAACGCCCTGATCGTGCCGGCATGCACGAAACCTAAGCCCGGCGAAAGCCCCAAAGCAACAATTACAGAATGCACGACACCATAGAGAGCAGCATTCGCGGCGGAAAGAGCCTTGTTTACTGAGTCAGAGTTGTCGAAATCATTCTGGTCATACTCACGCGAAGACCACTGGATGCCATATTTCTCTGCAGCCGCACGGTATGCGCGGCGCATCCTAACGCCCTCACGCCCCCGCAACTGTTGCAACGTCAACCCAGAAACATCCTCGCCAGGGAAACGCATCTGATACATAGCCCTAGCTACCTTGAGTCGCCCCCGCGTAGTCGAGAACAACTTCGCCTGAGCCTCCAGCATCCGCGAAGACTCCGCTAAAGGACGCCCATGACCGTAATAACGGACACCCTCTTCACCCGTCCAGACAGCACAAACACCCGACTGGTGAAGCAACGTCATCGCCTGATGCGTCACCGTCGTACCCGGCCCCAGCAACAGCGTCCCAAGCGTAGACGCCGGGATATGAACCGTGCCGCGCTCATCCGTCGCCGTAATCGCATTATCATCACGGTGAACACGGCACCGCTCCAGGTAGACGAAAGTCAACCTGTCAGCCGCCCGAGCCAACTGAGGTAGCTCGGGCGGCACGAACCCCGGCGGCGTCCTAGACATCGTTGTTTAAACCACTCACAGGCGCCAACGTGAGCAGGCCACAGCCGTACGCCTTTGCAGGACCAATACCCGAAACCAGCGCAGACCTGAAAAGCTCCGCATCAGTGACCTTCAGAATCCCCTCGAACACCACCGCACGAATAGTGACAAGCCGCCCATTCTGCTTAGAGAACTGCATGTTCTCCTGACCATGAAGCAGAACTTCAGGCTGCCCCATCCGTGAGCGCGCCAGCTGGAAACCGTGACGCTCAGCTTGACGTTCAAGCCAGCCAAGCTGCGCCTCCAGCCCCACAAGAGGGATACGGGCAGAACGTTGATCCCGGCCTTCCCGGTATTTATTAATGATCGGGTTGGCGCGCAAACGGAAACGGAATTCTTGACCACTCGACAAGGAATCCAACAACGGCTGATAGGCCCGCGACTCAATCGCGTCTTCGTTTACCAACAGTTCCTGCGACAAGCGACTCGTATCAGGAACACCCGGCGAAACGACATACAACGTACGTTGCGCAGCTTCTCCATCGATCCGCCACAGAACACGACGTTCAACCCCAGCATCCGTTGCGGCGGCGATAACGGCGTGCATCACCTGCTCGCTTGCAAGTTTCCGTCGCGTACCGCTACGAGTCAGATCCAGCGGAACCCGGGTCAGAGTGATAGACATCAAGACACCCCTTCGTCATCTACCGGAGCAAGCAATGCCATCGGATCATGAACATCATCAGAATCCGCGGAGCCGTTGTCATGAGTCGTGATCGCAGACAACGGGACATAGTCATGCGACATAGCCCGAAAATCGTATTGGCGATGCTCCATCGAGAAGCTCACAGGGTTATCGGCAATCGTTTCCGCGGTAGCGAAAGTAGCGTCTCCCGGACGCGACTCGAACGTCAGATGGATGCGTTCTGAACCGTTCCGCCGCAGATTCGCCAACCGCTTCGCCTGGTAATCAGACGCTTGCCACGGATAACTCTTCAAAACGTCCTCGAGGCCGCCTTCACAAACATCCGCATGGATAGGGCCCGCAGGAGGAAGGGCCCGCCTCCCCAGGAACAGAGGGTAAACAGGTGCTTGGATGGCCTTGACGTACCGCTCAAGCAACTCCCGGTCGGAAGATTCGAATCCGACCACAAATACCGCATCCTCAAGCATGTGACGGTGAGTCAGGGGCATACGTGATGGTTTTGGGTCCAAGGTCCTAGCGGTTTGAAAGTCCACAGTTAAAGTGCCCGGAATATCTGTCCGCGTACCGAAGCGAAGGTCACGGAACTCAGAGAGATCAGCACTGCGCTCATAACCAAGCGCTGAAGCCAGCAAACCAGCCACACCGCTCTTGGTCGGTTGAGGTTGTGTTGCTCTTCGGTTATATCTACTTCGGGCACCCCATGCCTGCAACGGACCCCGCAAGACAAGTACGAGGGTGTAATAAACCATGTCTAAGCCTCCAGACGGCTCTCGACGGTTCCACCCAGGGCCGTGACGAGCCCTTCAAGCGAGGTAGCCTCACCTAGCTCGTCCAACTCCTTGAGGCCGTCGTTGAGGCTGATCACCCACGACTTCACTGGGGTAGTGCCGTACTTCTCGTCGATCTTCAGCGACCACGCAGCCAAGCGAGCCGCAGCGACATCGCTGATGTGGGTACCGCGGACGGGCTCTTCAAACGCGCCCACCAAGTTGACTGACTGCGAATCACGGACTTGAACCACAACCACCTCAGGCAGGGTACGGTTCGCGAACGTATTCATTTTTCCCGAAGGCATCGAGGTTAAGAACGCACGCACGAAAGCCTCGACACCAATACGCGTAGCCTCAACATTACCGAGGTTGGCAGCAAGCGCGTTCGCATCCACAGTCGCGTAACGGTACAGCGTCGATGAGTTGAACTCGATGGTGCCGATCATCGCCGCACCGGCATCCTCACCGCCATCCTCGTCGGCTTCGCGGATATCATCTACGGCTGTGAAGTAGTCAGCTTCCGTGGGGGTGTCGTGGACGCTGATAGCGTGCGCAACCTGAGCTGCCGCATCAATGTTGAGGGAAGCATCGTCCGCGACCATCCGGCCGAACAGCGAGACATCCACCGACGCGTCCTGGACCGCGGCCGCACGGATGTTCTTCTTATTTTCGCGGTCTTTCACAAAGGTCGTAACATCACCCGAGGAGAGGGCATCCACACCAAGCTGCGCAAGGTTCGTTGCCTGTGCCGTGGAGAGGAAAATCAGGTAACCGGTCTCTTCGAGCTTCTCTCCCTCCTCTTTGCGGCCCTTTGGTTTAGCAACTTTGATACCGGCAGCTGTCACAATCTCGATGGCTGCCGCTTCAGCCTGCTCCTGAGCGATATCCGGATCGATTTCGAGCATCTTCGAAGCTAGAAGAGCCACTACCTTCTTGGTTCGAACACCTAGTAGATCGTCAGTTGCGATGTCACGGAACATCACGCGAGTTGCACGTTTCCAAGCCTGGCTAGAAACCCGTGCACGAGTCACGCCTCCAAAAAGTGCCGTCTTAGGAGATCCCGTCTCATCACGGTTCAAGTTAGAAGGTGGGACCGTCTGCAAAGCGTGGATGTCGATAATGGTGCGGGTCATGGGATGGGCCTTTCTGAGTGGATTAGGAAACGGAAGTCTTTAGAGAAGCTGATGAGGGAAGGTTGTAGAAGTCACGGCCCCAACGGAGCCGCACTGTGTTTCGACGTTCAGGGAACTGCCAGTCGAAAAGGTCCTTAGCCAGCTGCCCATAGTCGAAGGCGCGGCGGTCTTGTTTCAGCAGTTGAATCAGGGAGCGGAGTCGGCCTAGCAGCTGTTCCCAGGAGGTCGCTGCACCGAGCTGTTCAAAACGGCGTTCAACACCGGTGCCATTGGTGGCCGAATCAACAGCCTGGCGCACCGCCTGGCCGAACTTCACGGCATCGGTGTGAGGCGAGGTATCCTTCCGGGAACGGTGATGAACAGCAAACAAAGTCAGAGTGGCATAAGCCGCCAACTCAGCCCGGGAGGCTTGGCCATCGTTGCTGACCCAGCCGGAGGGGGCCTCGTCGATGGTCCATTTCAACGCCTGTAAAGAAGAACCGATGGGACGCCCTGCCGCCTGAGCGAGAACCGCGATAGCTTCGACTGCGCTTGCGCGATTAGAGCGGTAGCCCTCGCCCAAGACGTGCGAGCGGTGAAGTACGAAACGAACGAGCTCTGACGCGGTGGTCCCGCGGCTTCCAGATGAAACCGTAGACATGCTTACGCCCTCTCTTCAGTATGTGTGGTGGGGATAAAAGATTTACGAATTTTCGCCAACGCGGAACGGAACCAGGCTTCAGACAATGGGGCGTTATAGCGGCGGTCCTGATGCTCCCTGCCGAAAAAGGAAATCGAAACGGCGCGGGAGGTCATATCGAGACCGATAGCCAGGATGAGTGAGAGAGCCCGCTCGACCCACTCGGGAAGAAGCTCAACGATGTTCTCCGGGGTGGCTCGGGAAAACCATTCACGGAAGGGTGCGTCGAGTGCAGCATAAGCAAGGGTGCTCGCTTCCTCGCGTGGCCCCTCGAGATCAAGGCCCCGGCTGGTGGCAATATTTGCCGCAAGATTACGCAACGCCAGAACGGCCTGCTCGGACGCTTCGACGGCGTTACTAATCGCCTGCTGCACCTGTGGATTTGTGCTCGCGAATGTTGCCAGTTGGCCGCTGACAACGTCGTCGTACAGTTCGTCAACGACTGCTTGCTGACTCCCATAGACAAGACCAACACCGTGTAGGCGCACCGGATATTCGTGGGGGAGCATCTCATCGAGGTAGAGCTCTCCGAGCCACTCAGAGCTAACCGAAGTTCTAAATCGTTCCTCTACTGAGGTGTTGGTTCGCCCAGCAGGTAGCAACGTACCTACGTTGCGCCAAAGCATTCGAGCAGGGTCATGGTCCCGAGGCATATAGACGGGGGTGGGGCTCTTGAGGGCTTTCTGCTGAGCGGGGCTGTTGCGCCAGCCGGACATAGGCTCAAGATCGAGCATGTTTTGCGGTGCTAGAGGGTCTCCCTGAGCGACGATCACATGCTTGATGACCCCGTCCTCCGGGAAGAGGCGGACGCGCCGGCTTTGCCATGTGTACAGCGCTTGTGGCCCTGTGGCTTCAAGGCTTGGATTCTCTGCGGCCTGAGCATCACCGGCATCCCAGTGGAAGGTCTCCCACGCGGGCGCATCATTGGCCCAACGAGTGCCGCTGCTCGGGTGAGTTCCGACCAGGTTGAGCATCAACGTGTCATGAAGATTGGCGCCTTCGAAGAAGATTCCTCCAAGCCGGCCAGTCCAGCCAGTCCCAATGCCGTAGCCCTTACCGCCTTTGACCCGGGGGTCACCTACGGCACCGGTTTTGATGCCGGCAATATCGAAGGCGTGCAACGTGACGAGGGCCCGGGCGCCTTCGCTGTAGGAGACCGAATCTAGGCCTGCTCCGATGCGCGTGGTCATGTAGGGCTTGCCGGAGGGGACATCCAGAATCAGGCGTTCCAGACCAAAACGCTCGTCTTTAGAGTTACGCAGGTTTGCTACCTGGAAGAACGGTGTTTCTGGGTGAAACAGATCGAAGTATTCTGAGTGCTCTTCAAGGTAGCGCTCGATATTGTCGACCGGAAGCCCTTCCTCGAACCAGTCAGCCCAGAGCTCGGTATCCAGAACTTGACCACGGTGCGTAGCGTAGATGATCGAGAGGCAGAGGCGCAGTAGAGCGAAGTCGGTGATCGGTAGCTCCGCTGCGATCGCTTTGAGGTTCTTCGCTTCCTTGAACACATCGAGAAGCGAGTACTCGTTGACGGCGCCGTCCATTCCAAGGCATGGAATCCACGGCTGGCTGATGAGCGAAAACGTGGGTCGCTCACAAGTTGCTTCAGTCATGTTTATTCACTTTCAAACCGAAGGTGGGGTCATAGTGCATGGTGAACCAATCTGTTGAATACGTTAGATCTTCATTAAAAATAAGTATGAGTTCGCCACGCAGTTCGGGTGAATCTTGCCAATCAAATTCAGAAGTCCGTTCCAGGTGCTCGATGAACGAATCAATGCTTGTCTTATGGAGCATGTGTTCGGTGACGTTGAGGCTGCACCGTTTGAGGAAACGCGCGATGTCAGCGGGAGGTGCCTCGTAAATCGGCAATGGTGTTCCTCCGTGCTCGGCGACCCAAGCAGGAATGCACAGCTGGCCATCAATCATCTGAGCCACCAGAACTTCCACATTGTCTGCGGCATCCCGCACACCAACCGAGACCCGTTCATCGGTGCCGTCTTCGCTCAAGCCACCTGAAACGAGCCCGAAAATGTCTTTCATGGTGGAAGGTTCGTGAAGCAGGGCCGCTTGAGGTTTTCTGCGAGCCTCCTTCGTTTCTTCAAGAAACTTCTGTTCAGCTTTGGCGAGTGCATCCTCCCAGCCGGCGGGCGCCTGAACAGGCTTTTCGTATGTGTTGTCGACCAGCTCGGGGATGTCTGCCGGGATTTGTACTTGGACTTCGCTCTTGTCGACGAGGCCGAGTGCCAGGGCTGTACGCAGCAGGAGGTGCTCGCCGTAAACCGCAACGGAACCTCGCGATGGAGCGAACGGAGTTGTATTCCAGTCCACTCCGCTGATCCACAGTTCAGCCTGACGCAGCAGGGGTGGGCGGATAGCGTCCCGTTGTGTATGGCGGTGGAGACGCCCCGAGCGTTGCAGTATCAAGTCCACCGGGGCGAGGTCGGTGATCATGAGGTCAAAGTCCAGGTCCAGCGACTGCTCAATGGTCTGGCTTGCCACAACGATGCTTAGCTCACCCTCGGGTGCGGAACCGCCCTTGCCGAATTGCTCCAGCAACACGTTGTCTCGCTCTGCACGGTCATTGCCCATGAACCGAGCATGAGAAATGTAGTGGTGAGCATCCGGGAACGCTTCACGCAGTAACTCTGAGGTCTCTTGGACTTCGCGCACCGTGTTGCGGATGACAGCAACACGGCCTCCGTCGCGGCCTTTCACCCTAATGAGTTCGATGAGGTCGGCCGGGGTATTGCCTAGCCGTCTTACAGTCAGCTCGCGAACCACGCCGGTGCTTTCCGAGGAACGCTCCACAACACGGCCCGAACGTTCCGCCAAGGTCAGGCGCGGATAAGCCTCGACAGGGAGGCTCTGCTGCCGGGGCGCTTGGTTCCGGTTCGTGTGCCCCTGGTAGGCGCGGATGAACGCCTCCCTTCTGCTGGCTGGCAGGGTTGCGGAGAGCATAACCACGGGAACGCCCATCGCGCCGAGCCAGTCGAGTGCGTCTTCGAGGAACTGGGACATATAGGTGTCTGCAGCGTGAACTTCGTCCAGCACAACAACTTTGCCTGCGAACGCAAGATGGCGCAGGGTCACAAAACGCATTTTGAGGGCCAGCATCAACGCATGGTCGATGGTGCCGATAGTGAAAGGTGCCAGCAAGCCGCGGCGGCGGTCTGTCAGCCATGAGTGGGCCACAACGGAGCTGTGACGCTGTTTCTTGTTTGACTCATCTCCCACATGAGGGCCAAAGTAACGGCGCCATGCCTCTTTATATGCGGAATGGTATGTCTCGTTGAGGTCCCGCTTTCCGTGAGCCAGGAAGGTAGTGGGAGGTGCTTGGCCTTCCTCGAGTGGGAACTGCTCGAGCCAATGGGTGACGCGTTCAAACATCGCGTTGGTGGAGGCCTGGGTTGGCAAGCCAATAAAGAGACCGCCGTGGCCGAATTTCTTTGCAAGGATCTCTGCGCACATGAGCGCGGCTTCGGTCTTACCTTCACCCATGCCGGCTTCGATGATGACCAGTCCGGGTTCTTGCGACTCTGAAGCGAGCTCGCGGGCCGCCGACTGCATCGGGCGGGCCTGGGCGGAAGCATCCAGTTTGAAACGCTCTCGGAGATGTTCATCGGCATCGGCGGGGTGATCCCATGATGTCCAAGGCCCAGGCAGGGCTAGTGACCCCCAGCCGTCTTGAGCGCGTTGCTGGGTTTCCTCGATAAATTCGAGGGGAAAATAATGCTCGTTTGATGCGATCCAGTCGGACATGATGACCGCTCCGGAAAGGATCGTTTGCGCGTGAGCGGTCAGACGGGGGAGAGCGGGCAGTTCTGCTTTGATGACTTCCGAGAACCCGGTCACGAAATCCATATGGTCAAGTAGGGCGGTACGGGCATCGGCCCATTTTTGGTCCCCGAGGCTCAAGGAGTCGAGCAGGGCTGCGTTGAATAGTTCCTTGGATGCGGGCGCTCCGTGGTGCGCAAGAACGGGGCCGAGCCAGCTATGCACAATCGGGAGCCGCTTGACTGCAAACGTGTTCCGTAGCCACTCGCGCAACGCCACACCGGAGATAACTTCGTGACGTAACCGGGGTGTTAGTAACGTGCCAGGGGCGAGCTGTGGCGGGTGGATGAAACCTGCGGCCTGCGCTTGATCAGCTGCGCGGCGATGCTGCGCCGAGAAAGCCGGGGCCGCCTTCCCAACATCATGCGCGCCGGCGAGGAAGACGAATGACGTCCGGGCCACATCATCGGCCCCAAGCTCAGCCGCAAGCATGTCTTTAAGATGCGGGGCAAGGAACTCATCCCAAATGTGCCCGGCAACGGCGGCGGTGTCTTCGAGGTGCTGCCGAATTGAGAGAGTCTGGAGTAGTGCCCCATAGAGTGGTGTAACGCGGTGGCCGAGATCGTCTCCGACTTCGTGTCGTTGTCGGATGTAGAGCGGCCACCGCGTGATCCTTCGAGTCAACCTTCCAAAGAATCCTCGAACGGAGTCATCACGATGACCGCACCCCATATTGTCGACCCTGCCGGCCTGCTGGGCCAAGCCCTCGCCGATGCATCACCGGATCTGATGCGCGAGCTGCTGCAGACCATGATCAACGCCCTGCTTTCCGCCGACGCCGACAGCGTGTGCGGGGCCGAATGGAACGCCCGCTCCGAGCAGCGGACGAATCGCCGCAACGGCTACCGCCAGCGCCCGCTGGACACCCGCGTCGGCACGATCGATGTCGCCGTCCCGAAGCTGCGCCAGGGCTCGTATTTCCCGGAGTGGCTGCTCGAGCGCCGCAAGCGGGCCGAGTCCGCCCTGATCACGGTCGTGGCGGACTGCTACCTCGCTGGTGTGTCCACCCGCCGGATGGACAAGCTCGTCAAGACGCTCGGCATCCACGCCCTGTCGAAATCCCAGGTCTCGCGCATGGCCGCCGACCTCGACGAGCAGGTCGCCGCGTTCCGCCACCGACGTCTGGACGAGGCCGGGCCGTTCACGTTCGTCACCGCTGATGCGCTGGCGATCAAGGTCCGCGAGAACAAGCAGGTCGTCAAAGCCTCGGTGCTGCTGGCCACCGGCGTCAACGGTGACGGCCACCGCGAGGTCCTGGGCATGCAAGTCGCCACCAGCGAGACGAAGGCCTCGTGGAACACCTTCTTCGCCGACCTGGTGGCCCGTGGCCTGGGCGGAGTGCGGCTGGTGACCTCCGATGCCCACGCCGGGCTGGTGGAGGCGATCGCGGCACACCTGCCCGGGGCCGCCTGGCAGCGCTGCCGCACCCACTACGCCGCCAACCTCATGGCCGTGTGCCCCAAGTCCATGTGGCCGGCGGTGAAGGCGATGTTGCACAGCGTGTACGACCAGCCCACCGCATCGGCCGTGCACGAGCAGTTCGACCGCCTGCTGGAGTACACCGACAGCAGGCTGCCCGAGGTTGCTGACCACCTCGGCGATGCCCGTGAGGACCTGCTCGCCTTCACCGGGTTCCCCGACGATGTGTGGCGGCAGATCTGGTCCAACAACCCCACCGAACGTCTCAACCGGGAGATCCGCCGCCGCACCGACGTGGTCGGGATCTTCCCGAACCGGGATGCCATCGTTCGCCTCGTCGGCGCCGTCCTGGCCGAGCAGACCGACGAATGGGCCGAAGGCCGCCGCTACCTCGGTCTCGAAGTCCTCAGCCGCTGCCGACTCACCCTGACCACCGACCCCGCCACCAGCTCGCCGACGGAGGTGAGCACCGACGACCTGATGCAACTACCCGCCTGACCACCCACGAAGGATCACCATTCAGTTACACCACTTCCAGGGGCTTGACCGAGTCTGGAGCGGCTCGAGGTCACTCGATGCATAAGGGCGCGCTTTAGCCCACAGCGACTCTACATCTGTGATGTCCACCTATGCCCCCTATAGATTGATCTGCTTATTGAGGAATATAGCCCACGTTCTTCACCTGCTTTGAGTATCCGGTGGGGGTCTGACAGTTTGAAAACAGGCCTTGACCTGGCGCGCCTACCAGGTCACGCTCTGCCGCGCCACCCACACCTACAGGTTCCAGGTGTGTGCCTTGGAGAAGTCGACGAGGGCTTGGACTTTCGTTGAGGTTTTGTGTGTGGCCGGCCAAACGACTTCTACCGCAACAGGGGCTACGGAAGGTTCGATTTCTCTAGTGGTGAGGGGGAGACCCTCATAGCTTGCGCTATTTTCTGGCCGCTGCACGAGGATTCCGTAGCCCAACCCTCGAGCCACGAGGGTGCGGACCACTTCGAAGCTCGATGTACGGTGGTGGACCTTCGGCTCAATCCCACGCTCGGCAAACAGCGAAAGCGTGTGTTCTCTTGACGGTGGGGAATCAAGCAGGATCATGTCCGAGTCAGCCAGTTGCTCGAGCCGCACCGCATCCTCAGCAGCCAACGGATGGTCTGGTGAAAGCACCACATAGGCGGGGCGCTCCATGAGTTTGGCTCGGCGTGGCTTCCCCGGCACCAACGTCTCGTAAGCGAAAACCACATCCACCTCGCCTGCCTCCATCTGCGCAAACAGGCGATCTTGTGAATCTTCCCGTATCTCGAGCGTCACAAACGGGTGTGCCGCCCCGAACTCATCCAAAAGAACCGGCAAAACCTTCGACGCAAGCGTCGGGTAACAGCCAATAGTCAACGGTCCCGCGAGCTGACCCTCCGGGGCTTTCGCTTGAGCCTCAATATCCTTGGCCGCAGCAAGCAAAGGCCTAGCCTGAGCCGCAAGATGCCTCCCCGCCGTCGTCAAGGTCAAGCCCTGCGCCTGTTTCCTGACGCACAGTTGCACCGTGAACATCCGCTCCAACTGCGTAATCGCGTCCGAGACCGCGGAAGGCGAAACATGCAATTCCGATGCGGCGCCCGCGATGGTCCCGTGTCGGGCCGCCGCCAGCAGGTACGAAAGTTGCCGCAATGTGAAGCCAGGTGGCTGCTCCCACGCCATAATTCGGTTTTCCCTCTTTCATAAGCGGAATAATCCGCTTTTCCTTCTTTCCCTGATTGTCCACACTAAGTGTGTGAGATGCATCACAGCAAGGTTTGGACTAAGGAGTGGACCATGCTTACGCGGGAAGAAACGAGCACGAGCACCCAATCGCGTATTCCTTCAAGGGCAAAAGAAGCGCCAGTAGCTGACTGGGTAACCATCCCGGAGCTCTACAAAGACCCGTTCCCCATCTATGAACGGCTACGCGCGGAAGGCGGGGTGCATTGGGTTCCCGCGGTAGGCCGCTACCTCATCACCTCCTACAGCGCTGTCAGCGCAACGGAGCACGACCAAGAAACCTACTCCGCCAACGAAGAAGGGTCGCTGCAGATCCGCGCGATGGGGCACTCGATGCTGCGCAAGGACGATCCGGAACACTACATCGAGCGAGCCGCATGGCAGCCAACGCTCAAACCCGGCTATGTGCGGCGCGTCTGGGCCAGCATGTACCGCGACATTGCAGAAAAACAGTTGCACAAACTGATTGAGAAGGGTCCGGGCGCGGACCTCGTCTGGGACTTCGCCGCCCCGTTCGCATCGGAAGCCCTCCGGAACATGATGGGCCTCTACAACGCAACCCAAGAGGATCTTCAGCGTTGGTCCCAAACAATGATTGATGCCACGGGTAACTACGCTGATGACCCAGACGTATGGGCCGCCGGCAAACGCTCGTTCGACGAGGTCGATGAAGCGCTCGAGGAGATGCTGGCCTACCACGCGAAAAACCGTGACAATTCACTGATCTCAGGTCTGCTGTCCATCCCGGACTATCGCATGCCGATCGAGCAGATCCGCGCCAACATCAAAATGACCATCGGCGGCGGCCTCAACGAGCCCCGCGACGCCCTCGGTGTAGCGGCCTACGCTCTCATGACGCACCCCGAACAGCGTGCCGACGTTATGGCCAACCAGGCGTTGTGGCCAACAGTCTTTGAAGAAACCATCCGCTGGGTCGCGCCCATCGGCATGTATTCCCGGCAAGTCACCCGCGACACCGTCCTCGACGGAACCTTTCTACCGCAAGGGGCACGCCTGGGTATCTGCGTGCTTTCTGCCAATCGTGACGAAAGCATCTGGGACAGCCCCGAAAAATTCAATATCCACAGGGAAGCTAAACCGCACCTCGCCTTCAGCAAGGGAGTGCATGTGTGCCTAGGTAGCTGGGCTGCCCGCTCGCAAATTGCCGACGTCGCGTTACCACTGCTGTTCAACACGCTCGAGGGCTTGGACCTTCACCCGGATAAGCCATCAGAGGCCGGGGGTTGGGTCTTCCGTGGAATGTTGAGCCTACCGGTGACCTGGAAGTCAGTAGCTAGGACCCTTGGCTACGGTTCCTCTGGCATTACTGCCGGTTCTGGCAACGCGGACGGGCCGCGGGTCGCGATCATCGGTTCCGGGCCTTCCGGCAGCTTCGCCGCAAAGGAGATTCTGCGCACGGTTGACGGCAGCAAGGTCGACGTATTCGACAAGCTACCCGTTCCATATGGTCTTCTGCGCTTCGGTGTTGCAGCGGATCACCAGGGAACCAAAACCGTGGAAGCGCAATTCGACAAGGTCTACAGCAACGAACGCGTACGCTTCATCGGTAACACGAGTATCGACCTGGATAAGGGCCTCACCCAGCTACGCGAAAACTACGATGCGGTAGTACTTGCAACTGGTGCCGCCGACGACCGCGCGCTGGCCCTGCCAGGGGCTGACCTGAAGCATGTCTATACGGCAGGCCGCGTGACGCGGCTACTCAACGGGCATCCGAACGAGTTCCAGACCACTGAAGCTGCCGCGACTCTCCCGGAACTGGGCTCTACCGTCGCTGTGGTCGGGCAAGGAAATGTCGCGATCGACCTTCTGCGCCTCCTCGGGAAGAGCACCGAGGAACTGCATGGCAGTGACGTCCGGGACGATGTGCACGGTCACCTGCGCGAGGGAATCCAACGGATCCACGTCATCGGCCGTTCCCCGGCGCATCAAGCGAAATTCGACCCGGTGATGGTGCGGGAACTCGCCCGTGTTCCGGGCATGACCCACACACTGCACGGTGTCGACCTGGCGGCAACACCGGAAGGTAAGGACGCCCGCCTCGACGCGCTACGCGACCTCATGAACGGCAGCGCAGCGCTCGCTGCTGGCGGTCACCCCATCGAGGTTCACTGGCACTTCGGTGCGTCCCCGCTAGCCTTCGAAGGTAGTGAGGCCGTTCAGGCCGTCCAGATCGAGGACCACACTGGGGCAGTAGCTTCACTGGATGTCGATTCCGTCATTACGGCTGTGGGCTTCGAGAACCGTGAGTACGGCTCCCATGGACTTTCGCATCTTCCGGCAGTGATCCCAGCCGACGGCCAGCTCGCCCAGGACGTCTACGCCATCGGCTGGGTTAGGACAAACGGCCGTGGAACCATCCCGGACCAGCGAGTTGCGGCACAAGAACTCGCCACCAAGATCGCCTCCGAGGTTTCGGCGGGACGCATCTCCACCGGCGCGGCGGGTGTTGAACCTGACCACGATGCGGTCGATTTCCGTGGCTGGAAGCGCATCGACCTCAAAGAGAAGATGGCCGCGCGGGCAGGCCGTTGTCGCGAAAAGATCGTGGCCTGGGACGCGCTGTTGGAGACAGCCTGCGATGAGTCCTTGGACACCGCTGAAGCTTCAGTCCACGCGGAAGCGGAAGCAGACATAACGGTGAGCCAGCCGATCAGCATCCTGTACGGGACTGAATCCGGTAACGCCGAGCTTATCGCTGAGGAGTTAGGGGAGTTCCTGGGCGCGCAACCGGACCTAGAGGTCAAAAACCTCGCCGAGATCGCGCCGGAAGAACTAGGCGCCGAGCGTTTCTACATGGTCATCTGCTCGACCTACGGCGACGGTGAAGTGCCGGCTTCCGCCAAGGGGTTCTACGAACAACTCGTGAGCGAGGGGCCAGACCTGCGCGGCGTACGGTTCGGTGTTTTCGGGCTGGGAGATTCCAGCTACGCCAAAACCTATTCGCGAGGTAGCGAGCTCGTTGCCGAAGCGATGGAAGCGAGGGGCGCAACCCGCCTCGGTGAATATGGGCGCCACGACGCTGGAGGACTCATCCCAGCTGACGAGGCCGCATGTGAATGGGCAGAAGGAATTCTGTCAACAGTTGGTGCAGCGGACAAAGAGTTCGCCGCTTAGTTTCCGCTTTCGGGAAAGTTCAGGGTCAAGGAGACCACATGTCTACACAAGTATCTAATGCGAAACCGCCAACAGGTTCGATGGACCGCAAAACAAATCAACGGCGGGTAGCTTTCGCAACCATCGTCGGTACGACCATCGAATGGTACGACTACTTTACGTATTCCGCGGCGGCGGCTCTGGTTTTCGCTCAGCTCTACTTCGCCCCAGCGGGACCAGCTGTTGCGCAGATGCTCTCGTTCGCGACCATCGGAATCTCATTCCTCTTCCGCCCACTGGGCGCGTTCCTAGCGGGACACTACGGTGACCGGTACGGTCGCCGCGTCGTCCTCGTGGTCACGCTCATCACGATGGGCGTGGCAACAGCGCTCATCGGCCTGGTGCCAACGTATGAATCCATTGGCGTGGCAGCTCCGCTGTTGCTGATCTTTCTGCGCATCATCCAAGGGCTTTCCGCTGGTGGTGAGTGGGGCGGCGCCGCGCTGCTCGCGGTGGAACACGCGAATGATGACCGACGCGGACGGGCAGGGTCCTGGCCACAGCTGGGTGTGCCGCTCGGTATGTTGCTTTCATCCGCCGTGGTTGCGCTGATGACCGGCTGGATTTCCCCAGGGGATGCGTTCCTCGAGTGGGGCTGGCGTGTCCCATTCCTGCTCTCGATTGTGTTGATCGGCATTGGCTACTGGGTGCGCCGCGCAGTCGAGGACACCCCGGTATATCAGGAGATGACTAAAGAAGCGGCTAAGCAGAAAGCACCGATTGCGGTGCTGTTCAAGAAACACTTCCCGCTGGTGCTTGTCGCAGCGCTGATCTTTGCAGGCAACAACGCGAGCGGCTACATGACCACCGGCGGCTTCGTCACCAAGTATGCAACGGACCCAGTGGGCCTTGACCGCACGGACGTGCTCCTGGCAATCACCTTCGGCTCATTTGTGTGGCTCGTTACTACAGCTATTGCTGGTACCCTCGCGGATGTCATCGGCCGAGTGCGAACCTACGTTATCGGGTTCATCCTCCTGATTCTCACGGCCTTCCCTCTGTTCTGGCTCATCGATACCGGCAATCTGGGCGCGCTCTATCTCGCACTGAGCATCTTCTCCCTCGGGTTGGGCCTCACCTACGGGCCGCAGGCCGCGCTCTATGTGGAGATGTTCCCAGCATCGATTCGATTCAGCGGCGTTGCCATCTCCTACGCTCTCGGCGCGGTTCTCGGCGGCGCATTCGCCCCAACGATCGCACAGGCGCTGCTGGAAGCGACCGGAACTACCGCATCGGTATCCATCTACCTGCTGCTTATGGCACTCATTTCTTTGGTCGCGGTTAGCTTGGTCAAGGACCGTCCAGGAATCGACCTGTCCGTGGCCAACGAAGCCGAACAAGAAAAGGGTGTCTGGCGATTCAGCAAAGATTGATCATCCCGTTGAACTAACCAGCGCGGAACTCAGTACATAACTACATAAACGATGGGGCGCGGACCGTTTGAGCGGTTCGCGCCCCAGCCGTCGGCAACGTTGCCACAGGTATGACGGTGTTATAGATTGATCCTCATAGATCCCCGGTCAGGCCTCTTTCCCGTTGTGGGTAATGCACAAATGACCGGGGCCTTTCCTTTTCCAGGAGGGAGTGCGTGCATGACGCTGCCTAGCTCGCTGCTGCAGGGCCCACGCGGGCGGCGCTTGCTGCTCGAGTATGCCCTCGAATCGGAACGGATCGCAGGGCTGGACGAAGTCGACGGCTCCCTTGCCGAGCTCGAGTTTTTCGCGTCCTACCGCCTCGAGCCGCGCAACGGAACAGGCGCGCTCCGCGTCGTCGGCCCCGGCGACTCCAAACCGAAAATCCCGGCCATCACCCCCGCGCACGTCGCCGAGCGGCTTGAAACCGTCCCCCTCGCCGACGTGACCCCGCGGCTCCTACTGACATGTCTCGTCAACACAGTAGAAACAGCAACATACTGGCAAGAACCCGACGGCACCGACGTCCTCGCCGCAACCAAAGCCATGCGTGACGGGCTGCGTCGCGTCGCCGAGCACCTCACCGCATCGGAACACACCGCCTGGTGGAACACCACCATCGACGAATCCACGCAGTGGACCGTCCAATGGGACAACGAACCCGGTACCATCCCACCTGACCCGCTCATCGTGCTGAAAGCAGCGCGTGCGCACGCCGTTAAAGAGGAACGCCTCGCCGCCCGCGAACGCCCCACCAACCCGACTGCATCCTGGAGCGGCGAATGGTGGTCCACACCCCGCGGCGTCCCCGCATCGACCCGGGAACTCTTCGCCACAACCCCCGCTGGGCTGTGGCTCGTCGAAGACAGCATGGGGTGGGAAACCGCTGAAACTCTGCGTCTCAACATCCCGGAAGGGTTGCAGATCTATGAGATCGACTCCGCAGAAGCCTGGGCCGAACTATGCCGCTGCTTCCCGCTCAACCAGACCGCACAGAAACGCCACGACTGGTACCGCACCACCGGACGCAACGGTAAATGGGTCACCCCGGACTGGGCCGAAATCGCCCAACACTACGATGCGGTCCACCTTCCCGTCGCCACCTACCTCGCCGCCGCGGGCACCGCGATCCCAGCCGATGCGGACACGGCGAGTGTCATCGCCGGCTGGGGACCCGACACAACCTACTGGTTCACGCCACGCATCAACCACATCGGCAGCCCTGTCGGGTGGGTTCTCAAAGAACACGACACCGGCGAGAACTGGGAACGAGCGTGACGCCGGGTGGGCGCCGTGCTGCGGTTGAAAATGCCGATGCGGTGGAAGCGGGTGCTGCGGTGGACCAAACTGTCAGACCCCTCCTTCACAATGGATGCATGGCTTCTACCGGGAACAGCTCAAACGTGCATCCCTTGTTTGACCTGGATGTGATCGGGGAAGGGCTCGTCTTCGCGGACTCCCTCCCCGAACTCGACGCCGCCCTCACAACCCACCGCGCCGCCGTCGTTCAAGCCCCACCCGGAACCGGCAAAACCACACTCGTACCACCCGCCGTCGCGAACCACCTCGCCCGTATAAGCGCCGGCGACACCGCAGGCGCCGGCACGCCGCCTGGCCGGATCATCGTGACCCAACCACGCCGCGTAGCCGCCCGCGCCGCTGCCCACCGCCTCACCCAACTCACCGGAACTAAACTCGGCGACCACATCGGCTACACCGTCCGCGGCGACTCCCACACCAGCGCCAACACCATCATCGAATTCGTGACCCCCGGAATCCTCGTCCGCCGGCTCCTCGCAGACCCTATGGCGGACGGCACCGCCGCGATCATCCTCGACGAAGTCCACGAACGCCACCTCGAAACCGACCTCCTCCTCGCCCTCACCGGCGAAACCCAACAAGTCCGCGACGACCTCACCATCATCGCGATGTCCGCAACAGTCGACGCCCCAACCTTCGCCCGCCTCCTCGCAAGCGACGGCACAGAAAACGATGGGATGGGAACTGGTCTTGAAAGCGTGGAACCCGTCCCGCACATCAGCTCCGCGACCGCACTCCACCCACTCACCATCACGTACACCCCACACGCGGGAGACCGGATCGGGCCGCACGGCGTCGAAACCAGCTTCCTCAACCACGTCGCAACCACCGCGCTCGCTACCCACCGCGAAGCGCTCACCACCAACCCAGACACCGATGCGCTCGTGTTCGCACCCGGCGCCCGCGAAGTCGACCACATCACCCAACAACTCCGCGCCGCCACAACAGACATCGACGTGCTCCCACTCCACGGGCAACTACCAGCCCAACAACAAGACCACGCCATCCGCGGACGTGAACCCGGCGGGAAACCACGCATCATCGTCTCCACAACACTCGCCGAATCATCACTCACCGTCCCCGGCGTACACCTCGTGATCGACTCCGGCCTCACCCGCGAACCACGCCGCGACGCAACCCGCGGAATGAGTGGACTCGTCACCGTATCCGCCTCCCAAGCCAGCGCCGAACAACGCGCAGGCCGCGCCGCCCGCCTCGGCCCCGGAACCGCAATCCGCTGCTACAGCGAACGCACCCACGCCGCCGCACCCGCACACATCACCCCCGAAATCACCACCGCAGACCTCACCGAAACCGCCCTCACCCTCGCCGCATGGGGAGCACCCCGCGGCCACAACCTCCGCTGGATCAACCCGCCACCCGCCGCCGCCCTCAACGACGCCGAAAAAACACTCCCCGCCCTCAACGCGATCGACAACACAGGACGCATCACCGACCACGGCCGAACCCTCTCCGCGATCCCACTCAACCCACGATGGGCACACGCACTCACACACAACGCGGCGCGTTACGGGGCGGAGGAGGTCGCGACAGTGATCGCCGTAGCCACCGGCGAACAACGCATCCCCGGAGCCAACCTCCCCGACGCGATCCGCCACCAGCAACGCAACCCCCACCGCCCAACCCAACGCGAAACACAACGCCTCACCCGGCTCGCACACAAACACGCGGCGGCCCACACCAACGCAGCCGAACTTGCCGGCATCGTCACAGCCACGGCCTGGCCTGACCGGATCGCGAAACACATGGGGGAGGGGATCTACCTCCTCGCCTCCGGCACCCGTGCCGCACTTCCACCGGACGCCACGCTCGGACGCCCCGAATGGCTCGCGATCGCCGACGTCACCCGAGCACACGGGAACGCCGCCGCCGGAACCGGCGCCATCATCCGTGCAGCCGCACCCCTCACCCTCGACGAAGCCACCGACGCCGCCGGGAACCTCGCCGGAACCACAACCCGCATCACCATCACACCCAAAGGCACCATCAGCGCACGCAACAACGAAGCGATCGGCGTGATCGAACTACGCGCAACCCCCACCAAACCCAATCCCACCCAAGCAGCGGAAGCGCTCGCTGAACACCTCGCAACCCAGGGCCTCAACGCGCTCACCTTCAACAGCACCGCCACTGCGTTACGCAACAGGCTCGCGTTCCTCCACCACCACATCGGCGACCCATGGCCAGCGATGGACGAACACCACCTAGCCGCGACCGTCACTGAATGGCTCGGCCCAGAACTCAACGACGTCGCACACGGCGCAAGCCTCAACAACATCGACCTCACCGAACCACTCCGCCGGCTCCTCCCATGGCCAGAAGCCGCGAACCTCGACGAACTCGCGCCCGCCCGGATGCCCCTCCCTTCCGGGAACACCGCCGCAATCAAGTACCCGGACGCCACCGAATACGGGATCGAAGATACTGGCAGTAACGGCGGCGAACCGAGGGGTGGCGAACAGAGAGGCAAGAAGGATGAAGCAAGCGGGGACGGGGCCAGCACAGAAGAGAGCAGCGCAGAAGAGACCAGCACGGCGCAGAGGCAGGCAGAGCCTCCACAACCGGTGGTCGCCGCGAAGCTCCAAGAAACCTTCGGCTGGACTGAAACACCACGCCTTGCAGACGGCCGCGCGCCCGTCCTCTTCCACCTGCTCTCACCGGCAGGCAGGCCTCTCGCGGTTACCTCGGACCTGCACTCCTTCTTTACCGGCCCATACGCCGACGTCCGAGCGGAAATGCGCGGCCGATATCCCAAACACCCCTGGCCGGAAGACCCACTCACAGCCCAACCGACCCACCTCACCAACCGCAAACTCCGCCAGAAATAAGCACACAATCGGCATCAGATAAACTTGAAAGTTGGTGCCCACCCGCACCCACACACCCGAAAAACAAGGGGAACAAACCACATGGTGGACAGCGCCAGCAACAGCGGTGCCAGCAACACCCGCACAGAAGCAACCACGGAGGACTATAAACGAGTCCTCGCCAAACCGATGCTCTACCGCGGCATCGTCAGCGCGCTCTTCGCACTCGTCGGCGTCTTCTTCAACACCACCCCAACCGTCGGCGCCATCAGCGCAGCCTTCGCCGTCCTCTTCCTCGCCAGTGCACTCTTCTACTGGCCCATCATGCGGCTCTCCCTGGCACCCAGCTACCGCACCGCCGTCACCTCCGCGGTCCTCGCGTGGGCCATCGCCGGCGTCCTCGCGATCATCATGCGCGACGCCACCGGCATGGCACTCGCCGTAGCGTTCGGCTACACCATCGGCGGAGCATCAGAACTCTACGGCGGGCTCACAACCCGCGAAACCGGTCGCCCAAGCAAAGACACCACCATCTCCGGTGGCCTCGGAGTTATCGGCGGCATCATCATGGTGTTCATGACCACCAGCGACGCCCACGGCGTCTTCGGTATGGCCTCCATGATCACCGCGCTCATCGCAGTGCACCTGCTGATCTCCGCAGTCGGGTACATGCAAGACCAACGCCGCGGCAACTAGACTGAAAACACACAACAACACCAGAGCGCACCGAACACAAACCTGTACACAGACCTCGCACGAAACCCGCGTAAAGGAGAATCCGTGGCCAACAAGCCATCCACGTCTGGCTCGAAGCAGTCCGGCTGGAAGCAAAGCGTCAAACCTGCACTCGCGCTGTCGCTGACCTTCGGTATCGTCGCCGGCGTCATCTCCGCATTCGCCGGTGCAGGCGGAACCCGCAACGGCCTCAACCTTCAGATCGGTGCAACGTTCTTCCTCATCGCGTTCGTCGCGGGCCTGCTGGTGATCTCCCTGCTCATGATGGTCGCCAAAGAAAACCCGGACGACCTCGGCAAAGGCTCCGGCGTCAACCGTTCATCCGAACTCACTGACGCCGAACTCGACGCCATCGAAGCACGCGAACGCGCACAACGCGCCCGCGAAAACCGCGAAAAACGAGGCTAATTTCTCCGCAGCGCACCGTGGCCCGCGACCACGGTCCCCAAAACCGCGGCTAATACTCCTCAACGTAGCGCGGCTTAGCTGAAACCAGCCCCGCAACCAACGTGATCACCGCAATACCCAGCATGATCCACAACGAGGCCGTCCACGAACCCGTTGCTTCACGCACCACACCCAAAACCGGCGGAACAGACGCCGCAATCACATAACCGAACGTCTGCGCCATACCCGAGAGCCGTGCAGCTGACATCGGCGTACGCGCCCGCGCCCCAAACAACGTCAACGCGACGGTGAACAACCCGCCCTGGGCAGTACCTATCAACAGCGCCCACAGCAACGCCAACTGTGGAGCCAGCATGGTCCCCGCAAGCACCACAATCACCGTGGAAACCGCCACACCAACAGTAGGCCCCACCACGTCGCGCCTCATCAACCAGCCCGCAACAAGCGAACCCACAATACCGGACGCCTGAATCACCGCAATATGGAAACCGGCGCTCTCCTCAGAAATCCCCGACGACATCTCAATAGCCGGCCACCACGCCAAAATCGAATAAAACAGCGTCGACTGAAAACCCATAAACGCCGTAATCACCCACGCCAACGGGGAACGCAACAAACTCCGCGGACGCGCCGGCGGCGCTGTCTCGGACGCAGGTGCAGGGGCGGGGGACGATGCGGACGCCGGGGTAGCGGGGGAGGCCACCGCATCGGGGGCTTCAGCGCCGGACATTTCGCCAGCGGCCGCGGCGTCAGCTGCTTGGCGGTCCAGGATCTTTGTTCGCCGCATCACATGGTCGGCACGAACCTGCGGAGCGAACACCGCCATACCAATCAAACCGGCGCCCAACGTCAAACCGAGAGCGCCCTGCCAACCCCAACCCGGCAACCCAGCGATCGGGACAGCGACCGCCGCCGCAAGCGCGGCCATGAGCGACTGAAACGCCGAATACACACCCGTCAATGTGCCCGCATGATCCGGGAAATCACGCTTAATCAACGCCGGCAACAACACGTTCATGATCGCGATCCCAACACCAATCAACACGGTGCCGGTCCACAAACCGAACGAGCCAACCCAGGAACGCAAAACGATCCCCACGTTGACCGCAATCAAAGCGCCGAACAAAGAGTGCGCCAACCCGATACGCGCCGCGATCCGCGGCACGATCGGCGAAAACACCGCAAAACACAGCAGCGGCAACGAAATCAAAAACGACGCCGACGCCGCCGAAAGCCCCACGTCTTCCTTAATGCGGGGCAACAGCGGGCTCGCGCTCGTCATCGGCATCCGCAGATTCGTGGCGATCAACAAGATACCTGCGATCGCCAAAGCCGGGCTCACAGCCCTCGCCGCAACGCCCGGTGTCTCAGGGGCCTGAGTCTCACCAGCAGCACTATCCCGCATCGAGTTGCTCATTCCGTAACGTTATCGCCCTTTCCGCGCCGCGCAAGCCGGCAACCGTCACAACACGTCATCACAATCCGCGGCTGCAGAATTACGATGCGGCAGCAGGCTCCGTGGGGCATCCCACGGAACCCGCCCGCCGGCTATGCGCGGCCGGTAGGGAAGCCCTTAGCTGCCAGCTTCCACCAAAGCGCCAGTGCGGAAGCGGGAACCACGATGTGTTTCAGGCAACCAATCCTGCCCCGTCACCGCGGCACGCAACGTCACGGCATCAGTTGCCGCCGCATCGTCGGTGGTATCGGCGTCGGCGCCTTCAGCGCCGGCATCAGCCAACAGGCCCGGCTCGGCCAGCAGGCCGCGGCGCCTCAGCACGGGGCTCACGTATTCAACGAAACGTTCAAGATCAGCCGGCCGCACACCACTACACACATTGAAGCCATCCACGCCGGAAGCCGCCTGCCACGCCTCCAACTGATCTGCAACGCTCTCGGGGCCACCCACAATCACGGGGCCACGGCCACCCAACGTCACGAACGCGGCAATGTCCCGCACGGTCCACTCCCGCGACGTGTCGCCGGAGGTGACCGAGCGCAGTGCGGACTGATTCGCGTCCGTCTCAACCTCGGCCAGCGGTGCATCGGGATCCAGGCCGGCCAAGTCAACGCCGGTCCAGCCCGCGAACAGTGCCAGAGCCCCCTCGACGTCCACGTACTGCTGATAGGACTCGAAGCGGCGCTGCGCCTCCTCGTCGTCCGCGCCCGTCACGACGGTGACCATCGCGAAGGTGCGCACCGCATCGGCGGGCCGGCCCGCGACCTCAAGCGCCTCGTGCAAGCGCTCAATATAGCCGCGCACAACGCTCGGCTCAGAACCGATCATGAACACGGCCTCAGCGTTCTCGGCTCCAAAACGCAAGCCCCGTGCCGAGGCGCCCGCCTGGAACAAGAACGGGGTGCGTTGCGGTCCCGGATGCGTCAGTGACGCCCCATCGACAGAGAAATACTCGCCCTTGTGCTCAGCCTTCCGGACACCCGCCGGGTCCACGAAAACACCCGCATCGGCGTCCTTGAGCACCGAACCCGGAGCGAAACTGCCCTCGAACAGCTTGTACATGACGTCCATGTACTCGTCCGCGCGGTCATAACGCTCATCGTGGGGCAGTTGCCGCTCCAAACCGAGGTTGCGGGCCGCGGAATCCTGATACGACGTCACAATGTTCCAGCCAACCCGGCCACCCGTGAGGTGATCCAGGCTCGCGAACCGGCGCGCCAAGAGGAACGGGTCCTCATACGTGCACGACGCCGTCAACCCGAAACCGAGCCTACGGGTGACCGCAGCCATCGCAGACACCGCAGCGAAAGGATCCAGCAACGGAACTTGAACGCCGCGCTCATGCGAGACCGCGTCGCTGCCGCCGTACACGTCATAGGTCCCCAGCACATCGGCCAGGAAGAGGGCCGTGAAACCGCCTTTGTCCAAGGTTTGCGCCAGGCCGGTCCAGTAGCTCAACTGGTCAAAATCCGCTGCCCGGGATTCCGGATGCCGCCACAAACCAGGGGACTGATGCACCGGCGTGGCCATCTCAAACGCGTTAAGAAGCACGGCGCACCTCACCGATCGCGTTGAGACCCTCCGGGACGGTGCCGTTGACCAGGTAGTCGCCGATGATCCGCTCACGGAACACAATCGGGTTATGCGTCGCGACCGTCTGCGCATTGCGCCAGTGCCGGTCCAGGTTCTTCTCCCGCGACGTGTTCGATGCGCCACCCGTGAGGAACAGGTCAGAGCAAATACTGGTCACGATGCCGGGCACAGTCACGTGCGCGCGCTCAACAGCAAGCTCCGCTTCAGTCAGCAGACGCTGCGCTGTGTCAGTAGCGGCGCCGGTGCCAGCGTCAGTGTTGCCAGTAGCGGCGGCGCCAGTATCGGCGTCACCGTTGCCATCGCCGGTGCCAGCGTCCTCGCCTTCGAGCGAAAGCACGCCCTCGGCGGCTTCAAGCCGCCGCGCAGCCTCAACCACCGCCGACTCCACTACGAAAGCCTGCGCCGAAAGCCGGCCCACAACCCCCAGAATCTGCGGGTCCTCAGAGTGCGGAACACCTAAGCCGGTATTGAAGGAGCGGGTCCGCCGCCGCACGCCAGCCGCCGCATCGTCCACAACGTTGCGAGCAATACCGGCCAATACAGCGAGCAAGACAAGCTGGAACAGCGGCGCCTCAAACTGCGCCTCAGCGCTGCCAGGCACGCGGTTCAAAATGTGCTCGGGCGCAACCTTCACATCGGTGAAACGCGTGGTTCCGGTACCGGTGAGGCTCTGTCCGAAACCATTCCAGTCGTCCTCAAGCTCAACACCCGGGGCGCGCGTGGAAACGACAGCGAACTGTCGACCCTCGGTCGGCGTGCCGTCCGCATCAAGCAGCGTGGCCGAAACCCGGGTATGCGTCGCGTACGCGGTGCCAGTGCAGTAGTACTTAGCGCCATTGAGCACCCCAGTGCCGTCCGCCTGCACAGCCAACGTGGTGTTGAGCGTATTCAACGCATTCCCGCCGATCTCCGTGGACGCGTTACCCACAACATCGCCGGCAAGAACCTTCGCATACCAATACTGGCGGGTCTGCTCATCCTGGTACCGCAGCGTCTCCACGAAACCCGCGTGGGAACGGTATTGATGCGCGATGTTCGGGTCAGCCGCCGCCAGATCGATCAGCAGCTGCACCCAGTCGGTGAAGCTCACGCCCGGGCCGCCGTACTCGGTAGGAACGCGAAGCACGGTGAATCCGGCCCGGTTGAGTTCTGCGATCTCAACGAACGGCAGAACACGATGCGCCTCCCGCTCAGAAGCCCCACTCGCGATGCGGTCAAAGATCGGCCCGAAATGCTCACGCAGCTCTGCCAGGCTTGGCGTGTGGCCGGCCTCCCACGGGGTGACCGGAGCATCTTGGGTGGTGACGTAACGCAGCCCTTCAGCGAAGCTCAGGTCAGCCGAGGAAACCGCGGTGCTGGCGTTGCCGGCGTCGGTGCTGGCTTCCGCATCGGCGGCGATCTCAGCGCCAGCTGCAGGGTGGACAGGGGTGTGCGTGGACAACGATGACACAGTTATTCCTTTCCATCGTTCCTGGCGGGAGCACCGTGCATAAACCGGTTGCTGCGACGTCAACGAGCCAGGTCTCTCAGTCGCTCTGGATGGGTTACAAGCATCATTTCTATAGCCCGGCCTCGAGCTGTGTCAACTGCCCGCCAGGCGACGCGCGTCACAAAACGTCAACAAGAAGCGCCCCCGCGGCGCCTGCATCTAAGCAGGCCCCGCGGGGCGCTTCGTGAGGTCTAGCGGGGGTCAGCAGGCGGGGTTCAGAGACCAGAGTTCAGAACGCGACTTTCTCCAGCAGCCGGCTCAGTTCCTGCCGCTCGTCGGAGGTGAGCGCGGCGAGCACCACGTCGTCGGAGGCCATGGTCAGCGCGCGTGCCCTCCGGTAGGCATCCTGCCCCTGCGGTGTGGCGATGACGATCCGGGAACGACGGTCACGCGGATCCACCTGGCGCTCGACCCATCCCCGCTTCTCCAGGAAGTCCACCAGGTTCACTATCTGGCTTGGGTCCAGGCTCAGGAAGTCGCCGAGTTCGCGCTGGGACGGGTTCACGTCCGCGGCGGCCAGGGCCAGCACGGAGTACTGGCGGACCTTCAATCCCATCTCCTCCTGCAGGACGCGGTTGGCGTGGCTGTGGCCGATGCTGCGCAGCCGGGCCGCCAGGAACTGGACCTGGCCGGCGAGCTCTGACGACGTGAACTCCGCCATGCGCTCGGCCGCAAGCGCTGTGGAGGGGGCGGGGAAGCGCTGGGCGGCCTCAGTCGGGCTATTTGTGGCTCCGGAGGTGTCCTTTGTAGTCGTCATGTGCTTGCTTCCTTGGTCCGTGTACTCGAGGGAGTGATCCGGCTGATCTTGCCCATATAGAGGCTTGTCCCCTGCAGAGGATCGTACTCGAAATGCAAGCCTCGAAAAATAATTGACATTCTCAATTATATGTACTGTCATGGTTCTTGTGTGGTGAACGCCACATTAGGACAGAACCGACATCTAGCACGTCACCACCGAAGGAGAATCCCATGTCCCTCGACGGCAAGGTAGCCATCGTCACCGGCTCGGGCGCAGGCCTGGGCCTCGCCTACGCCCAGGAGCTCGCCCGCCAGGGAGCCTCCGTGGTCATCAACGACGTCAACCAGGAGACCGCGGACGCCGCTGTCGCCTCCATCACCGAAGCCGGCGGCAAGGCCGTCGCCGCAGTGGTCCCTGTCGGCACCAGCGAGGCCGCCGACCAGCTGGTCAAGACCGCCGTGGACACCTTCGGTGGCCTAGACATTCTGGTGAACAACGCCGGCATCCTGCGGGATAAGTCCTTGCTGAAGATGACTGACGAGGACTTCGATCTCGTTATCGGCGTCCACCTCAAGGGCACCTTCACTTGCGTCCGTGCCGCTTACGCATACTTCAAGGAGAACGGCGTGGCCGGGCGCATCGTCTGCATCGGATCGCCGACCGGTCAGCGAGGCAACTTCGGCCAGACCAACTACGCCGCAGCCAAGGCGGGCATCGTCGGCATGGTCCGCACGTGGGCCCTGGAGATGAAGCGCGCCGGAGTGATGGTCAACGCCGTCATCCCAGTGGCGGCCACCGCCATGACCAAGACCGTCCCTTACTTCCAGAAGGCCGTCGAGGCGGACGAGCGCGGCGAGGCCATGCCGTCCTTCTTCCGCCATGACCTCGGCTTCGGAACCGCCGACGACGTCGCCGGCCTGATCGCTTTCCTTTCCTCCCCGGAGGTCGACGGCATCACCGGCCAGGCCATCGGAGTTGGTGGCGATCGCCTGCAGGTCTGGTCCCACCCAGAGCCAGTGGCCACCGAGTACCACGAGGGCGGCTGGGACTACGCCACCATGCAGACCCAAGGCGCCGAGCTGGTCAGGGGCAACCTCCAGGAAGTCGGCGAGAAGATGCCTCCGCTGCCTGCTGAGCTCGAGCCTGAACAGAAGAACTAAGGACAAGCACCATGACCGGAACCCAGGACACGGCTCCGCAGGGGCCAGCCCACGGGAACGACAGCGGCGCCCCTGCCCCCGCCTCAACCTCTGCTCCCGGCCCCGCCCCAGTCCGCTACGAGCTGGGCGTGGACGCCTCGGCCATCGAGGCCGTGGACATGCACGTCCACCTCGAAGTGGACTCGTGCGGCCACAAAGCGCTGCCGGAAGACTTCTTCGAAGCCTCCGCGAAGTACTTCAAGTCCGCGGAACGGACCCCGAGCGTGGACACCATCGCGGAGACCTACCGGCAGCGCCGGATGGCCGCCGTCGTCTTCACCGTGGACGCGCGCACCCAGTTCGGCCACAAGCCGAACTCCATCGATGACCTCGTGGCCGGCTGCGCCCGGAACAACGACGTCCTCATCCCATTCGGCTCCGTGGATCCCCGCACCGGGGCGGACGCGTTGGCCGAGGCCACCCGCCAGGCCGAGCAGCTCGGAGTGCGCGGCTTCAAATTCCACCCGTCCGTGCAGGGGTTCGACCCCTCGGACCGCGAGTACTACCCGCTCTGGGAGCGGCTCCAGGAGCTGGGGCTGCCGATCGTTTCCCACACCGGACAGAACGGTATGGGCGCCGGCCTGCCCGGCGGGCGCGGCATCAAACTGAAGTACTCCAACCCGCTGCTGCTGGACGACGTCGCCGCCGACTTCCCGGACCTGCAGATCATCATGGCCCACCCATCGGTGCCCTGGCAGGACGAGGCGAACTCGATCGCGACCCACAAAGCCAACGTGCACATCGACCTCTCCGGCTGGTCCCCGAAGTACTTCCCGGAGTCCCTGGTCCGCCAGTCGAACAACGTGCTGGCTCGCAAGGTGCTCTTCGGAACCGACTTCCCGCTGATCACCCCGGACAAGTGGCTGGCCGCCTTCGCGGAGCTTCCGCTCAAGGACGAGGTCCGGCCGTGGATCCTCAAGGACAACGCGGTGCGCCTGCTGGGCCTGGACCGTGAGTCCACGACCGAGACGAAGGGAGACTGAGATGGCTGAACCAGTGACCGGAAGCATCATCCCATCCGACTTCTACGGCTACGCCGAGCGGCTGACCGAGGCCGAGCGCGCCGTCATCCTGGACCTCAGGGAACGGCTCGAGAGCACGGTGAAACCGCTGGTCAACCCAGCCTGGGACGCCGCAGAGCTTCCCCAAGAGCTGGTGGACGCCGTCCGCGCCCTGCCGCTGATGGACCCGCCAGCCCTCAAAGAAGCCGGAGAGCCCATCCGTAGGATCCTCACCGGGTTCCGCAACTTCGAGCTGGCCCGCTGCGACATCAACGTCGGCACTCTATATAACGCGCATGCAGGCCTGTTCCGCACGGCATGCACCCTGGGCGGCGGGGAACAGCAGGCGCGGGAGCTGGATGCGAAGATCATCGACTACTCGCTGACCGGCGTGTTCGGGCTGACCGAGCCGGACCACGGCTCCGATGTGGCCGGCGGACTGGCCACCACCGCCACTCATGACCCGGAGACGGACACCTGGGTGATCGACGGCGCAAAGCGCTGGATCGGAGGCGCGACCATCTCGGACGTCGTCGCGACCTTCGCCCGCGACACCGCCGACGGCCAGGTCAAGTGCTTCCTGGTTCCGCGGGACGCCGATGGGGTGAGCATGTCGATCATCCCGAACAAGGCATCCCTGCGCATCATGCAGAACGCCCACATCGAGTACCGCGGGGTGCGGGTGCCCGCCTCGGCCCGGCTCGAAGGGATCAACTCATTCAAGGACGTGGCCCGTTGCTTGCGGGCCATGCGCTCGGACGTGGCCTGGATGGCCGTGGGTGCGACCGCGGGCGCCTATGAGGCCGCGCTGCGTTACGTCCGCGAACGGCAGCAGTTCGGCCGTCCGCTGGCCGGATTCCAGCTCATCCAGGAGAAGCTGGCCATCATGCTCGGCAACCTGACCTCCTCCCTGGGGCTGATGGTCCAGCTCACGGAACAGGAGGAGCAGGGGATCTACAAGGACGAGAACTCCGCCCTAGCCAAGATGATGACCTCCCTACGTCTACGCGAGACCGTGGCCCTAGCCCGCGAGGTCTGCGGCGGCAACGGCATCACCCTGGACACCGACGTGGCCCGCTTCCACGCGGACGCCGAGGCCGTCTACTCATACGAAGGCACCCACGAGATCAACGCGCTGATCGTGGGCCGCGCCGTAACCGGCGTCAGTGCCTTCGTCTAACCACCCTTTTCACCCCTTCCCTGAGAGGACCGCAACATGACCGAGACCACCGCACGCACCGTCGTCGACTTCGACGCCGTCAAGACCATGGCAGGCACCGAGCTGGGCGCCACCGAGTGGCGTGAGATCACCCAGGACATGGTGAACACCTTCGCCGACGCCACCGACGACCACCAATGGATCCACGTGGACCCAGAACGCGCCAAGGACGGCCCTTTCGGCGCCCCGATCGCCCACGGCTTCCTCACCCTGTCCTTGATCATCCCGTTCTGGGGTGAGCTGTTCGATGTCTCCGACGTGAAGACCAAGGTCAACTACGGCCTGGACAAGGTCCGCTTCACCTCCCCGGTGAAGGTCGGCTCCCGCGTCCGTGCAGTCATGAAGCTCGCCGACGTCCAGGAGGTTAAGGGCGACGGCCTGCACCTCGTGGTTGAGGCGACCTTCGAGATCGAGGGCGAGGAGCGCCCGGCCGTCGTGGCCGTCTTCCTGGCCCGCTTCTACCGCTGATCTCTACGCTGATCAACATCGTGTCCTGAGGTAGGCCGCCGAGGTGGCGGCCTACCTTCGGCATATTTAGAGGCCCCGTTCCCCGTTGAACTGCTCCCCTTTAGTTGGACTGAGAA
>NZ_KV789393.1:76212-78164 GCF_001807575.1 Arthrobacter sp. HMSC08H08 | reverse complement strand
AACCAGACACCCCATCCTCCGCGTTTGTTAAGTCTCGGGACATCGTTCACTCGGTGTTCCGAGACTTTTTATTTCCTCTCGCGTTGAGGTGGCTGTACTGGTCCCGCTGTGTGAGTAGCCTTGCGGGACGGCTTCATCCACGCAGCCTGAAACGGTGCAGTCATTCGCTACGTCACCGTGCTGTGAACCGGGTTACATCCTCAGTTTTATGTGTGTTTTACGCCCCTAGCTAGCTTCAGGTCTAACGCTTTCCGGGGTACCGGACAGAGAAACTTGAGCACGAACGGTTCACCGGCATCCAGCTTCCGCGTATTTATAAGGAAGTTTGACCCTTCGGGCTGTAATCGGGTTATAAAGGATAATTTTTCTTTTGTTCTTCTATGGTGCTTTTGGATGCGCTTGGCTACTTTAGGTTCTAAACAGAAACACATGCCTAAGGGGCGCCATCATGACAAATCTAAAACGAAGCGCTATCGCCACCGTATTGACGCTCGCCCTCGCTTCCGGACTGACGGCTTGCAGCAACAACAATGAGGACGCGAAGCCAGGTGAAGCGGCACCGTCCGCCTCGCCGTCTGTCAATCCGAACAATAAGGAAGCGAAAGACGAAAACGCTTCCGGTAGCGGCAAAGAATCTGCGAAATCCAAACCTTCTGCGAGCCCGTCACCGAAGGGCCCCTATAAACCTGCGACCTCTAAACATAGAGCTCAGAACGTGCCGCCTCCTGGCCCGCTACCCAAAGTGGCGAGAGAAGATAGTAAGGCTGGACAAATTGCCTTCGTTGAGCATTGGCTGAAAGAGCTCAACTATGCATGGGAAGTCGGCTCGTTCCGTAAAGAGTTCTGGGACATTACCTCACGTAAGTGTGAATACTGCAAAGCAGCTAACGAGACTTTCTCACTTATGAAGAAAGACAATGCATGGGCTGTCGGCGGGAAGATTCGTTATGAAAATATCCAAGCGCCAAATAAGAAGCTCGACAGTGGGAAGTTTTTTGTTACGTTCATCGCGCACGAAGGGAAACGGTCCTATTTCAGGCCGGGGAAGTCGACAGCTGTAGAAACGACACCTGCCAATTCAACTAAGAACGGAACGTTCATATTGGAACGTAAAGCTAACGGCTGGGAAGCACGAGGAGTCTACGGTGCCGAGCGTTAAAAATAATCAAAAACTCCTTGTCAATACTGCACTAATTGCAATTCTGTTTACGTTCCTACCGGGAAGCAACGCGAATGCCCAGGACGTTTCATACAAGGGCGATGGAGTGGCCTTAGAAGGATTCAAAACTCAAGAACAAGAGGAAATCAACAACGTCAGCGGTTCATCCGCGCCGGGGGCGCCCTCTCATGCGCCGGCGGCTGCTCCTAAGTTTTTTGGGAAGCGTTTGTTGTGGAGCCAGGCGTGTACCGCGGCTGCGTTGGATCGCTCCGGTGCTGTCACCGGTTCTACCAAGGTTGCTGGTAGTGACCTGCATGTAGCCGAGATGGTGGACTCTAAAGCTCGTAACGCGGCTAAAACCCAAGCCTGCACCCGGCGAGCAGTGGACGAATGCGGTCAACGTGACGACCTGCTCTACACCACCAACACTGCCACCACCCAACTCGCCTGCCGCGCCAAGAGTAAACCCTCTAAGAATGGTGCTTCGGTTGAGCAGGCTCCGCTGACCGTCACCGAAATCCGAACCCTGATCGCGACCGAAACCAAACGCATCCGCATCCACCCCGGAGCAGTCACCACGGATGCGATCAAACCCAACACCCTCACCACCGCCTGGACCAACTTCTACCTCACCAACCCCAAACACGCCATCGATGGCAACAAGAACGGCAAAGCCGGTAAAGACACTGCCTCTGTTGGTGGTGTGGTGCGGGAAACCATCGAGGTCCTCGACGAGAAAGTCACGGTGGAACTCACACCTGTGAAGTATCGGTGGAAATACGGCGATGGCGAG
>NZ_KV789393.1:0-76192 GCF_001807575.1 Arthrobacter sp. HMSC08H08 | reverse complement strand
AACCTACCGGGTGGAAGCCACCGTGACCTACACGGGGAAGTACTCCCTGGATAACGGTGCAACCTGGGACACCATCCCAGGCACCTTAGAAACCCAAGCCACACCCCTAGACATACGAGTCTGGAGCATGCGGTCCGTCAATGTCTCTGGTCCCTGCCAACCAGGCAACCCGAGCAACGACCCGACCTGCAAGATACAAGACTTCACCATCTTCAAACCCCGCCAAACACGCTAACCCCCAACACACGCAACGGCACAGCTTCACCAAAGCGCGAGCCCGACAAAACCGCTCAGCCGCCGCCCGTTGGTTCCGGCCTGCCTAGTCATCCCCGGTGCCCGTTAGGCGGGGAAGGGACGGGATATTTGTAGCAATTTGGCGAAATCTTGTTACTAGCGGCTTCTTTACGCAGGTTTTGGCATATCGTGGGTGCAGTAGTAATCCGGTTCATCCTTCACGAAATTCTTGAGGAGTGCACTATGGCGGATCAGAGTATTCCGCAACCGCCGCAACAGCCCGGCGGCGGGCAGCAGCCGCAGAACAATCAATACGGCGGCTACCCGCAACAAGGTGGACACCCACAACAGGGCGGATCCCCACAGCACAACGGCTACCCGCAACAGGGCGGTTACCCGCAGCAAGGTAACTACCCGCAGCAACCTGGTTTTCAGGGTGGTCCGCAGGCACCTAAACCGAACCCGTTCCAGGGCATCGGTAAAGACGTTTACATCAAGCTCGGCACCGTGCTCGGTATCGGTGTTGGCGCAGCGGTTGTCTCCTCACTGATTTTCGGTTTCCTCTACTGGGCCGTATATGAGAAGAAGTCGTGGGCCGGCATGTCAGCGTTCATGCATGAAAACTTCTTCTCGTTCATGCATTTGCCGGCTGCCGGTTTCCGTAACGTCCTCCACTATCACGGCGACAGCGCGACTTTCTCTCCTCTGACGATCTCGGTTCTCACCTTGATCGCGATATGGTTCTTCGGCCGCAAGCTGCGTTCCACCACGTTGGTCTCTAACTGGATCGCAAAGCTCGTGATCGCTGCCGCATCCGGCCTGGCGTTCTGGGGCGCACTGGTGATTCTCTCCGCGATCTTCGCGTGGGCTCCCGGCGGCGGAAGCGGTGCCTGGGCCGGCTCGTTCGGCGGCGCCGTCTACACCCTTGTGACGGTTGGCGGTCTGGTCTGGTACCTGCTCTCCCCGAAGGGCATCCCGGACAAACTCAACATCGGTGCCGCTGTGCGTTTGCTCCTGGAACACCTTGCCGTTGTCGGTGTTTTCGGGTTCCTCTTCAGCCTCCTGAACATCCTGACCGCTGGTGGCTACGCCCCTAAGGGTGAGATGTTCATCAGTGTCCTCGCGGGCATCCCGCACGTCGTCTTCAGCTGGTTTAACGCGATCTACTTGGGCTCCTTCTCGACCGGCTACGGCAGCTCATTCGGCTACGGCGGCTACGATTGGTGGGCTGTACTCGTCGGCGTCATCGTCGCGCTTCTCGCGCTGGCTATTTTCGCGTTGCGCTGGGCAGCACGCGGCCAGGCTGCCGCTCCACTGAGCGCAAGCTGGCGCCTGCCAGCGGTCTACGCGGCAGGTGGCTTGTTCATGCTCTTCGCCCTGTTCTCCGGGACGGATGCTGACTTCTCCGCTGGCGCTAGCCTTGCAGGCTGGAACTTCATCCTGTTGGCGCTCGTCGGTGCCGCCATCGAAGCGTTGGCACGCTATGTTGTCCCGGCATCCATGGGCTTCCTGCCTGGCACACTACTCAGCTGGATCAACGTGGGTATCCCGGAAGGTCCACAGAACTTCCAGCAGCTGGGTCAGGTTGCGCAGCAGCGCCGCCAAGAGTCCCAGGCACGCATGCAGCACATGCAACAGCAGATGCAGCAACAAGGCCAGCAGTACCCTCAGCAGAACCCGTACGGTTACGGTCAGCAGGGTGGAGCTCCGACGCCACCACAGCAGGGCCAGTCAGGCCAAGCAGGTCCTTATGGTCAGCCAGGCCAGCAGGGCGGGGCTCCGATGCCTCCGCAGCCAGGCCAGTCAGCCCAGCCAGGGCCATATGGCCAGTCGGGCCCGTACGGTCAGGCACCTCAGCGGGGTGGCGCGCCGATGCCTCCGCAGCCAGGCCAGCCACCTCAGCAAGGCCAACCGGGCGCTTACGGCCAGCAGGCTCAGCAGGGTGGTCAGCAGGGTCAACAGGGCGGTCAGGTGCCGCTCCCGCCGCAGCCGAACGGCCAGAACGGACAGAACAGCCAGGGCAACCAAGGTGACCAGGGTGGTCAGAACAGCCAGGGTGGTCAGCCGCAGAACCCTAACGGTCAGAACCAGTAACGGTTGAATCACGGTTCGCGTGGGCCTCAGCATCGATAAGGTGCTGAGGCCCACCGTTCGTTTACCGGCGCCGTTCGTTTAAATGCACCGCTGTAACCGCTCCGTTCGAGCTGTTGTGTGGGCGGCATCGGACGTGTTTTTAACCGCTTCGCTCAATCTGGCGGAGTTCGGCTGAGGTTTTGCGCGAGTTCTCGCGTAATGTGTGAGGCACAATGATTTTCAAGGCTGTCGGCAGTTCTCGTCCCTATCCAGATCACGGGTACAACACGTCCCGTGACTGGGCTGGCGTGTCTCCGCGGCAGGTTCGCTTGGCGGACCTGATCACAACCAAAGACACGCTGGACCTCACCCAGCTACTGAGTGAGGACTCGACGTTCTTCGGGGACCTCTTCCCGCACGTCATCAAATACAGAGGTGAAATGTACCTCGAGGATGGCCTGCATCGTGCGCTACGCACGGCGCTGTATCGCCGCGAAGTCATGCACGCTCGTGTACTGGACCTGGATGCCTTGAATTCTGGTGGTGCCCAGACGAGGAGGCGCGGCGCATGAGCGTCAAGAACTCTGACTCGATGCCCGCCTCCACACCGCCAGAAGATCACGACGCAGAAACCCGCAACACAGACGAGCACAGCACGGGCGAGCGCAACATCGGCGAGGACCGGGTGGTGGCTTCTGAACCGTTGCCGCTGTTGATCACGGAACAAGACCAGGGGGTAGCTAAACGGGCGCGCGCCTGGGTTATGGCTGGCCTGATTGCGCTCAGTGTTGCCGGTACCACGTTGGGGTATGTGTGGTGGCAACGTGGAACGTGGTCACCGGATTTCCGTGCACCGAACCCCGCGGTTGTGTGCCCGGTATGGTCTCTGACGCCAGCGGAGCCACGTGAGGTCACGTTGAATGTTTTCAACGCTTCACAGCGCGAAGGCATCGCGACCGATGCGGCGAATCACCTGCGTGAGCGCGGCTTTGACGTCAAGACGGTCCGTAACGCGACGCTGGATCCCGAAACCGCGGAGTCCGTCGCGATGATTTATGCAGGCCCGGAAGATACCGGGAAGGCCCTGGCCGTGCAGAAGCAGATCCCAGGCTCGCAGGTTGTGTTACAGCCGGACCGGACCAACGGCATCTTGGATCTCGCGTTGGGTGTCAAATACAAGGGTGTTGCCCCGGTGGAGAAGGTCCGTCACGGCAACGGGATGCTCAACTGCACCAAGCCGTGGTTTGAACGCTGAACCCTGAACCCCTTCTTATTCACCCTGGTGGTCGGTTGTTCCTCGGTTCGTCATAATTCATATACGATTTATTGTGATCCGGCGCACGGGGACTACGATGGCGGCAACGGCCTCTACCGGCCAGTAACTTTCGGCCCGTGAATCATGTAAGGGGATTCAGCGATGCCTAACGCCGCAGTACGCGCCAATCGGACTCGTGTTGCTTTTGCGACGCTCGTGGGAACCACTGTTGAGTGGTATGACTTCTTTATTTATGCCAACGCTGTTGCGCTCGTGTTCGCGCACCAGTTCTTTGCCCCGCTAGGCGATACGGGTGCGCAGCTGGTTGCTTTCGCATCGGTCGGTTTGTCTTTCTTGTTCCGGCCGCTTGGTGCCTTCCTTGCTGGCCACTATGGCGATAAGCTGGGGCGGCGCAAGATGCTCGTGATCACGTTGCTGTTGATGGGTGGCGCGACCACGGCGATCGGTTTGATCCCAACCTATGCCGCGATCGGTGTCGCGGCTCCGCTGCTGCTGTTGGCGATGCGCATTCTGCAGGGTATTTCCGCAGGTGGTGAATGGGGCGGCGCCGTCCTGATGGCGGTCGAACACGCTGGCCGTGAACGTCGCGGTCTTGCAGGTGCAGTCCCGCAGCTGGGTGTCCCGCTGGGTATGTTGCTGGCTTCGGGCACGATGGCGCTCATGACGGGCGTGATCGCCCCGACTGAAGAGGCGTTCAACTCGTGGGGTTGGCGTGTCCCGTTCCTGCTGTCCTTCCTGTTGGTGTTCTTGGGCTACTGGGTCCGCCGTTCGGTTGATGAGTCGCCTGTGTTCCAGGAGATCGCTGAACGTAAGGAGCAGATCCACATGCCGTTGGTTCAGTTGTTCAAGAAGTACTGGTACCTCGTGGTTTTGGGTGCGCTCGTGTTCGCGGGTAACAACGCCTCCGGCTACATGACTACTGGCGGGTTCATCACCAACTACACAACCAAGTCGCTGGGCATGAACCCTACGGATGTGCTACTCGCGGTGACGGCGGGTTCGTTCTTCTGGTTCGTGTTCACGCTCCTTTCGGGTTTTATGGCTGACGCGATCGGGCGTGTGCGCACCTACCAGATCGGGTTCATCATCCTGGGTATCTCTGTGTTCTTGGTGTTCCCGATGATTTCGACGAAGTCGCTGGGGATGCTCTACCTCGCGCTGTTGCTGTTCTCGGTTGGTTTGGGCCTCACGTATGGCCCGCAGTCGGCCCTGTATTCGGAGATGTTCCCGGCTTCGGTCCGGTTCTCTGGTGTCTCGGTTTCGTACGCGATCGGTGCGATCATCGGTGGCGCGTTCTCCCCGATGATCGCGAAGGCGATCTTCGATGCGACCGGCTCCACGGTCATGATTTCTTGGTACTTGCTGATCTTCGTGGTGATCGCTTTGGTTGCGGTCTCGTTGATCCGTGATCGTAAGGGTATTGACCTCTCGATTAGCAACGAGGCCGAGCAGGCTCACGGTGCTCTGGTTTTCCATAAATAGAATTGCTGACTAGGATCCGTCACTAGGAGGCGTCATGCGACAATCAGCGGTAGGGATTGTTGCATCGGCGCTTCCCGCGTAACTTAGTGAGTCAGGGGCCCTAGGTAAACGGGGGCCTAGCTGAAAGGGAACTACGAGCGTGATGCGACGCAGTTGGAGCGAGGTCATCTGATGCCCGCTATGCAAAAGTTCGCTGCACATGGCAGCAAGTATGGGCAGTTGACGCTGTTCATGGTCCCGTTGGGGATCGCGATCAACTTCATTGCTGGGCAGATTGTTCTTCTGCTCAAGCTGCCTGTGTATATGGATGCGATTGGAACCATCCTGGTGGGTGCGGTGTGTGGCCCGCTGCCGGGTGCCTTGGTTGGTTTGCTCACCAACCTGATCAATGCGATCACGTTGCCGACGCTGGTGCCGTACGCGATCGTTTCGGTTCTGATCGGTTTGGTCGCCGGTTGGCTTTCCCGTGTCGGCTGGTTCCGTAACGTGTTCCATGTGACGTTCGCTGCGTTCATTTTCGCGCTCATCGGTGGTTTCAACGGTTCGCTCATCACCATCTGGGTTTTCGGTGGCTTGTCCGCCTCCGGTGTTGGCTGGGTGACCGGTATTCTCCGATCGCTTGGCGTGGGTGAAACCGCGGCTGTGTTCTTGGCCTCGATGCCGCTGGACTTCATCGACAAGGTCCCGTCTGCGTTCATCGCGTGGCTGATTATTCTGCGGATGCCTACCCGCGTGTTGGTCAAGTTGCCGTTGGGCGACAGGTATTTGAAGCCGCAGAAGACGCACGATGCGTTGGCTGATGAACAGAAGCATCCGGGCGAATTGACGTTGGGTCGGTGATGGGAATGACTCAGAAAGCTCAGACTCAAGCCGCGCAGGTCGAGGATCTGCGTGCCTACTATGTGGATCGCTATTCCCAGCCGTACCGGCTAGGGAACCCGATCCGGGACTTGAACCCGCTGGTTCTGTTCGTGTTCCTGTTGGCGATTGCGATTGCGTCAGTCGCGTTGCCATGGCCTGTTCTGGCGCCCACCATCGGCTGTGTGCTGTTCGTGGTGATCGCGATTCTTGCGGGCCGCGCTAAACAGTTCATTCCTCTGTATCTCAAGCTGTTCCTCGGCGTGGGTTCGGTCCTGTTCATCCTGCGCGTGTTCTTGATCGCGCCGGAAGAAGGCGCGACCGTCTACTGGAGCTGGGGCGACAACCTGTCCCTGTCCACGACCTCGCTCGCTGCGGCCGCCCGCTTCACGCTCGTCGTGATGTCTTTGTGCGGCGCTTTGGCGTTGTTCTTCCAGCTGGTCCCAGCTAAGAACCTGATGCTCGCGTTGCAGGGCGTTGGGTTGTCTTCCCGCTCGACCTACGTTGTGCTCTCTTCCTTCCAGTCGATCACTGATCTTCAGAAGATGTCGAAGGTTGTGGTGGATGCGCAGAAGGCTCGCGGTATTGAGATGGAGGGCGGTTTCTTCCGCCGCGTTGCAGCGTTCTTCCCGATCATCACCCCGGTGTTCCTCGCGGCGATCGGTCAGACCGAGGAACGTGCGCTCGCTTTGGATGCGCGTGCGTTCAACGTTCCAGAGAAACCTTCACAGTTGTCGTTCCTGCCTAAAGTTGGCGTGGGACAGTGGCTACTGGTTTTGGTCTCGTTGGTGATTGCTGTGGGCTCCATCGTCCTGGCCGTGGTCTTGTAAGGGGTTCTTGTGAACATTGTTGAGCTGAAGAACGTTTCGTTTTCGTACACGCATCAGCAGGAGCGCGCGCTGGATGGCGTGAACCTTGAGCTGGCCGAGGGGAAGCTGTATGGCGTGGTGGGCAGCAACGCCGCAGGTAAGTCCACGCTGGCTTCCCTGATGCGTGGTTTGATCCCGTACTTCCACTCGGGTGATCTGGAAGGTGAGGTCTTCTTGTGGGGCCGCGTGCTTGAAGAGTGGTCGCCTGCCGAGTTGTCTCGCCGGATCGGTTACGTGTTCCAGAACCCGTTCACGCAGATCTCCGGTGTGCGTGAGACGGTGTTTGAGGAGATCGCTTTCGGTTTGGAGAACCTGGGGCTCACGCGCGAAGAGATTGTTGATCGCGTGCTGCAGGTCGCTGAGCGGATGGACCTGCTCCCGTTGTTGGAGAAGGACCCCAACGGTTTGTCGGGTGGTCAGCGTCAGAAGGTCGCGTTCGCTGCGGTGATCGCGATGGACGCTGACTTCATTGTGATCGATGAGCCGACCTCGCAACTTGACCCGGAATCCTCGGAAGAGGTTTTCCGGATCATCGCCCAGTTGAAGGAGCGCGGTAAGACGCTGGTTCTGGTTGAACACAAAGTGGACTTGCTCGCCGAATACGCTGATGAGCTGATCGTGATCGATAAGGGCCGTGTCACGGCCGCTGGTCCTGCGCGTGAAGTGTTTGCTTCGCAACAGCTGGTCGATGCGGATGTTCCGCGCCCGGAGGTCACGCAGCTTGCGTTCGCGTTGCGTGAGGCCGGTGTTGCTGTTGATCCGTTGCCGATCACGTGCGCGCAGGCGCTGGAGGCGTTCGCTTTCGTTGGTGGCGGCACAGTTACTGGTAGCACGGTTGCTGGCGGTGGCGTTGTGAACGGCACCGCGCTGGGTAACAACACGTCTGTTGATGGTGGTTTGAAGGGTGAAGGTGGCAACTGATGTCGATTGAATTGAAGGATGTCGCCTTCGAATATGACGAGCTCTCCCCGGTTCTGGCTGGGTTGAACATGTCGATCGCAGCGGGTGAGCGCGTTGCGATTGTGGGTCAGAACGGTGCTGGTAAAACCACCACGGTTAAGCTCATGAACGGCCTGCTGAAGCCTACGCGCGGTAGCGTTTTGGTCAACGGCACGGATACGGCGAAGATGACGAACGCGAAGATGGCGCAGACGGTCGCCTACGTGTTCCAGAACCCGGATGATCAGCTGTTCCAGTCGGATGTGTATTCCGAGCTCGCCTACATCCCGAAGTATCTGAAGTGGGGTAAGCAGGACACGGAGCAGCGTCTTGAACGCGCGATCTCGATGACGGGTATCCGCCCGTTCGTTGACGATAACCCGGCGGACCTGCCGTTCGCGATCAAGAAGTTCGTTGCGATCGCGGCAGTTTTGGTTCCGCGCGTTGATTTCGTGATTCTGGATGAGCCAACCGCGGGCCTTGACGGCCGTGGCCTTGAGATCCTGCAGCGCATGCTTGACCGGTTGCACGCCGACGGCATCGGCGTTATCACGATTACCCACGACATGCGTTTCGTGGCTGACTCGTTTGACCGGGTGATCGCGATGGCGCACGGCAAGATCCAAGCCGACGGCACCCCGTCGGAGGTTTTCTCCCGCGACGATGTCCTGGCTGAGTGCCGCCTACAGCGGCCAACTGCAGCCCGCATCGCACGTGAACTTGGCTTGGGCGATCACTTGAGTATCGAAGAGATCGCCGCCGCTATGACCGCTAAGAAATAGTCCTGGCACGCAATAGCCCGAGCAAGAATTACTCCTAACCTATTGACAGCGTTGAGCTGAGGAGGATCATGTCTACTTTTCCTGTTGTGATGGATGTTGACACCGGAATCGATGACGCGATGGCGCTGATGTATGCGGTGCGTAACCCGCATATGGATGTGCGTGCGGTGTCCACGGTGGCTGGCAATGTGTCGCTCAAGCAGGTTGTTGAGAACACGTTGAAGATTCTGAACCTTATGGGTGCCAGCGACATCCCGGTTGCTGCGGGTGCTGTGGCTCCACTGAATTCGCCGGCTCGTGACGCCTCCTACGTGCACGGCGCCGATGGCTTGGGTGGTGTCGAGTTGCCGGCGCCAACGTGTGAGCCTGTGGCTGAGCATGCGGTTGAGCTGATGCGCCGGACCATCATGGAGTCGGAGCAGAAGGTCACCCTGATCGCGTGCGCTCCGCAAACCAACCTCGCGTTGCTTTTCCGGATGTACCCGGAGGTCACAGAGAACCTTGAACGGATTGTGTTCATGGGTGGTTCCGCGAGCGTGGGTAACGCGACCCCGGTCGCTGAGTTCAACATCTGGCATGACCCTGAGGCCGCGGACATCGTCGTGAAGTCAGGCGTGCCGCTGGTCATGTATGGCCTGGATGTTTTCAACCACGTGGCTATCCCGGACGATGTGGTGGCTGGGTTGAAGGCCTCTGACCATCCGGTGGCGCGTGCCTTGGGTGGCATCGCGGGCTTCACATACGGCGATGATGAGGATGAACCGCAGGCTTATTCGTTGATCGGTGACGCTGGCGCTGTTGTGGCCGCAGTGCATCCGGAGATGTTCGTGTCTTCCGAGCACCGCATCGAGATCTCGTTGGCTGATGAGATCACGCGCGGGCAGACCGTGGTGGATCAGCGAGCCCAGGTGGGCGAGGACCGCCTGCACGGTAAGAAGATCGACGATATCCCGGTAGCTGAGGTCGTGTTCTCGGCGAAGGATGAGATGGAAGTGATCCGCGAATTCCTCGACGTAGTGCTCGAAGGCGAGCTTAAGGAACTCTACTCATAGACAGCGGTTCCTAGACAATGGAGCCTAGGCAACGAGTCTCAGTCCGCGAGCGCTAGTTCACTGGCCGGTCAGCTAAGTGGTTAGCTGACCGGCCAGTGTGCTGGTTATGTAGTTACTTGGTCGTGCGGAACCCACTGGGGTTGCGGAACTTATTTCGATTTCTTTGACCAGGTGCCGCAACCCATCGAGGTGAAGTAGTCGCCTTCGCGCAGGTCAACGGTGGGGGTGCCCTTATCGATGGAGCGGGAGAACTTCACATTCGAATAGCTGGAGTCTGAATAGACCGCGTAGATGCAGCGTTGTTTCACACCGGATTTGGTGCGGTAGGTGCCGGATGGGATGTCGTCGCCGACTTTCCAGCGGCCGCTACTGCTTGCCGGGCGGGACGTGATCTTGATGTCTTTGTCGAGCTTCTTGCGATCCTTTTTGAGTTTCTCTTGGTCCTTCTTGAGCTTCGCGCGATCTTTCTTCAGCTTCCGCTGATCACTTTTCAGCTTGTCGTGTTCTTTTTCTTGGTCTTTCTGTTGCGCGTTGAGTCCGCTCTCTTCGTCTTCGTAGGACGAGATGGTTTGCTCGAGCTCTTCGCGTTCCTGCTCACCCTTGGCCGCGCGGGAATCAACCTGGGACTTCTCGGAGGCGAGCTTCAAGTATTCCTCGGAGCGGGTCGGGTCTGGTGCGAGCGCAGTTTTGCTCAAGATCACACCGCCACCGATGCCCAATAGCGCCGCCAGCACAGTTGCGATCACCATGTTCTTGCTCGGCTTGCCCGACGTGCGGGTTGAGGAAGCCTCTGCCTCCTCTGTTGAGGCGGAGGCCATGAGCCCTGCCGCGGTCACGCCGGCGGCAACACTGGTGGCGCGGGCGGCATCGTTATCGTCTTCGTCGCTGAGGTAGTCGTTAGAGGCAGGCGCGGTGACCGCGGCGTAGTTCGCGGTGTCGAAGGTCGCGGGGGAGTCTGAATACCACATCTCGGAGTCGAGGCCCTGGTATTCGTTGGTCGGCTCTGCCTCATCGAGTGCGGCTTGGCCCTTGAACGCGTCTAACGGCAAAGGAGCAGGCGGCGTTGAGTCGGCCGGGGCGGATTCCGTTGGCTCAGAATCAGCGGGCTTGGATGCTGAGTCTTCCGGTGCGGAGTCCTGGGCGGCGGAATCCTTGTCGGCATCGGGTGTGGACCCTGCCGGAGCTTCGGGTGCGGGGTCCTTAGGGGTTGGAGGCAATGCTTGGGTAGCGTCGTCCTCAGGGCCAGGCGGAGGTGGGAAGGCCGGCTGGTTCGGCTTTGCCGCCTCGTCAGGACGTGAAGAATCAGACATTGTTCCATCCACATTCATAACGATGACACATTACTAACTCTCCATTGTGGCCTGTTGACAGCGATATTGCATAGCCGGGTAAAGTTCCGGCATGACGTACATCACATCGCCACAGAAGAAAAAGATCATCCCCGCAGTCCTCGCTGCCCCGGCTATTTTGGCGCTCGTCGGTGCACTGAGCGGATGCGGCAGTACAGGCCCGGCAAAAGACACAACCGAGCAGAGCAGCACTGAGCAGAGCGGGCAGGCACAGAACACAGGGGAACAGGGCAGTGGGGAGCATGAAGAGCCGGAATCGCGGCTGGCTTCCATCAAGAAAGACGGCGTCATCACGGTCTGCACAACGGGGGACTATGCACCGTTCACGGTTGAAAAGGATGGAAAATTCAGCGGGATTGATGTGGATTTGGCTGGGAAATTCGCTGAAAACTTAGATGTCAAAGTTAAGTTTGTTGGAACTGAATGGAAGAGCCTTATGCCGGACTTCCTCAGCAAATGCGATATGGCGGTCGGCGGTATCTCTGTGAACGATGAGCGCGCAAAGAAAGTTGATTTCAGTACGTCGCTTCTCAAGGACGGCAAGACGCCGATCGCTCGCTGCGAAGACAAAGACAAATACAAAAGCATCGAACAGATCAACAAGCCCGGCGTAGTGAGCATCATGCCGGAAGGCGGAACCAACCAGGAATTCGCGAAGAAAAACTATCCGCAGGGCACGCTGAAAACTCACGACAACAAAACGATCTTCGACGAGATCGTCAAAGGCAACGCTGACGTCATGACGACCGACCGCGCCGAAGTTCTCTACATCGACGAGAAGTATCCGGAACTATGCGCGACTAACCCGGATCGTCCATTCGACCAGTTTGATAAGGCATTCATGTTGCCCAAGGGCGACACTGAATTCAAGAAAGCCGTGGACGATTGGCTCGAAACGAGCTTCAAGGACGGAACCTACCGCAAGATCGAAGAACCGTGGGTAGGCGACCAGGAACTTAGCTACCGTACAGAGAAGTAGCCTCCGTGAAGCAACCCTGAGAAATAGCCTGTCACGTGGCCATGGCAGTAGCTCTGCGGTGCCTGCGGTGAGCCTCACCAGGCTAGTTGTTCCGGCTAGGTTGTTGCGGCCACGAGGCGGGGGAGCACATCCTGGATCGGGTCGTTGACCACGGCGTCAGCGATCGAATCGAATGGGGTCGGTTCCGCGTTGATAATCACGACCTTCGCGCCGCACTCGGCAGCCAACGGGACTAAGCCAGCCACCGGGTACACCGTGAGGCTCGTACCGATCGCGAGCACCACATCGCACGCTCGGGCCAGTTCGATGCTCGCCTGCATCGTCTCCTGATCCAGGGCCTCCTCAAACAAGATCACCGTCGCGCGAGTAATGCCACCGCACTCAGGGCACCGCGGATCAGTATCGCCGGCATGAACACGAGCGATCATCTCCGCCATCGGGCCTTCAACGCCGCAGTCCTCGCACCGCCACCGCCGCTGATTCCCATGAACCTCATGCACCAACTCCGGCGAGTTGCCCGCCACCAAATGCAACCCATCCGTGTTCTGCGTGACAAGACCGGCCAACCGGCCCGAACGCTCCAATGCAACGAGCGCGGCATGCCCAGGGTTCGGTTGCGCCTTCAACGCGACCGAATCGGCACGCGCCTGCCACGCCTTACGGCGCACCACCTCATCACCCAAATACCACGACAACGTAGAGATACGTTCCGCCTCCGGGTCCTGAGTCCAACGGCCCTGTGGGCCACGGAAATCCGGGATGCCCGATGCGGTCGAGACACCCGCGCCCGTCAACGCAAGCACACGCTTCGCCCCCGCGAGCACGCCGACCGCGGCATCGAAAGCATCAACATCGAAGTTTTCAGAGCCAGATTCTGGAGGGATCATTCGGGTACGGTTCCTGTCGCGTCGTCGCCTTTGAGCCATTCGCGCACGGCTTCGTGGCCGCGGTCGATGAGTTCTTCGTTGTCGTCGCTGTCGAGGTTGAAACTGATCGACGTGTACGGTGCGGTGTCGATCACGATCACGTTCTGGCCGATCTCCTCATTGTCGAGGCGGCGGGTCTCCCGTCCCTCCAAAACGACCTGGCCCAACGCGCGCAACTGCGCCATCGGTTTACGTACCGACTCCAACTGTTCCTTGCCGGGGGTGCGCGGCGTTAAGTTGATGCCGATGGTCGGCCAGTCAGCTTCCTTCTCCTCGTTATTGGCCAACAGTTTGATTGGGAAGTTAGAAACCAGGCCGCCATCCGCGAACGTGACCGTTCCGCGTTCACCCGTGATCTCGACAGGCTGGAACACGCCAGGTAGAGCGGCGGAAGCGTGCACAGCATCGGCCACTGAAATCTCGTCCGGATCCAAGCCGTAGTCCTCGGCGTCCCACGGGAACACGGCCATCCGGCGCTGGCTGAGGTCGGTTGCGATCGTCACGAAACCGTAGCGGTGCGTGATGTCCTCATCAGCGTACGGGGAACCATCACGGCGGAAGTCGCCGAACTTTTCCGTCCCCAGGTCTTTCATGACTCCGGCGACCCACGAGTTCATGTAACGGCCCGGGTGCATACCGCCGTAGCGCATCAACCGGTACGGGATCGCCAGCTTAGACAGCGGACCGAACTTGCTCGCGATCGGCCCCGCATCCAGGATCTTACTGAAATCGAAAGAGGTCACCAGATCAGCGAACTTATCTAGGCCCTCACCCGAATGCTTCAAAGCGGCAAGCAACGCGCCCGCAAGTGAACCGGACGAGCAGCCGATAATCCGCTCAAACGTATAACCCGCGGCACGCAACTCATCCACCGCGCCAGCCAACGCGACAGCTTTCGCCCCGCCACCTTCAATCACCAGGTCGACCGGCTGCGGGGCTAGCCGCGCCTCCCTGAACGTTGCTTCAGACACGTCCCCGGTTACACCGCCATCGTGATGAGTTTTTCGATCTGGTATTCCTCAATGCCGTTGTGGCCGCCTTCCTTACCCAGCCCGGAAGCCTTCACACCACCGAACGGGGCGGCAGGGTCAGCCACGGCAGGGCGGTTCAGACCAACCATGCCCACCTCGAGCGCTTCAGCCGCGCGCATCGCCTGCATAATGTCCTGCGAATACACGTAGGCGACCAAACCGAAACGGGTGTCGTTGGCGATCCGGATCGCTTCCTCATCAGAATCGGCGATATACAGCGACGCGACGGGCCCGAAGATCTCGGTTGTCGCGATATCGGAATCCAGTGGCGCGTTCTCAACCACGGTCGGGTTCAAGAAATAACCGTCACCCTCGGGGCAGTCGCCACCGGCCAGAACCGTGGCGCCCTTCTCCTGCGCATCCGCAAGCAAGCCTTGCACGCGGTCGCGCTGCTGGTCTGAGACCAGCGGCCCCACCGTCGTGTCCGGATCTGTCCCAGCACCCACGCGCAGGCGGGCGACCTCCTCGAGGAAGATCTGCTTGAACTCATCGGCAACATCCTTGTGCACGATGATGCGGTTGGCAGAAATACACACCTGGCCTGCGTTGCGGAACTTCAAGCCCGCGGCGCCTTTAGCGGCCCAACGCACGTTGGCCTTGGACAAGACGAGGAACGGTCCGTTGCCACCCAACTCCATCGAGGAGGCCATGACGTTATCGGCCGCCTGCTTCAAAAGCTGGGTACCCACCGGGGTTGAGCCCGTGAATGAGACCTTCCGCAGCCGCTCATCCTTCATGAGGTCAGCGGACTGAGCCGGGGCATCCACGGTTGGCACGAGGTTCACAACACCGGCCGGTACACCGGCTTCGTGGAGGATCTGAACGAACAGCGACATCGTCAACGGCGTCAGATCAGACGGCTTGAGCACCACGGTGCAACCCGCGGCGAGCGCGGCGCCGGCTTTGCGGGCGCCCATCGAGACAGGGAAGTTCCACGGGGTCACCAGGTAGGAGGGGCCTACCGGTTGGTAGGTGGTGATGATGCGGTAGCCGCCTTTCGGGGCGGGGGCGAAGTTGCCGGTTTGGTGTTGGACTTGTTCGGAGAACCAGCGCAGCATGTCTGCGGCGTCGGTGGCTTCGGTCTTGGCTTCGCGTAGTGGCTTGCCCATCTCCGTGGCGATCACGTGGGCGATGTCATCGGCACGTTCCAGGATCAGTTCGTAGGCTGCGCGGAGGATGTCGGAGCGCTCCCGGGTTGTTGTGGCGCCCCATTCTTTCTGTGCCGCAACAGCGGCATCTAGGGCGCGGCGTGCGTCCTCGACTCCCGCATCGGCCACCTGCGTGATCTCCTTAGCTGTGGCCGGGTTCAGTACAGGAAACGATGCGCCACTGGCGGCCGCTGTCCACTCGCCGTCGATGAACAGGCCGGTCTGGACGTCGAAAGAACCATTCGGGCTGGTGAAGGATACAGAAGTCATACATTGAGTCTCCCACGTCGCAGTCGCACACGTCACCCACGCGTCACACCTGCGGAACTGTATGTGAACTGTGGGTGTCATTGTGTACTTATTGCACGCGTTTCCGCGAATACACGGGGTTCACCTGCCTACAATGGTCAACAGCAAAAACACAGCAGCACGGATAGCGGTGGCAGCCGGCGCTGGGTGACGGTGGTAGCCGTTGGGTAGCGGTGGCAGCCGTTGGGCAGTGGTGGTAGCGCAGTAACGTAAGCACGCAGCGAGGAGGCGGGGAGAGGGATGTCTCGTTCACCTATGGCCTCGACGTGGCGTACCGATTCGCGTGCCGTGCAGCTGCATAAGTCGGTGCGGGTGACGGTCGGTTCAATCGTGACGAACCTGATCCCGACTGCGATTGTCGCATTCTTTGTTTATACCTCGGTTGCGGGCGCGGCGGTGGGTAAAGCGCTCATGTATATAGGTATCCCGTTGGGTGGCTTGATTTTCCTGATCGCGATCGGTGGGGCCGTGGTCGCGCTCGTCGTGGCTTATGCTGAACGCCGCCGCATCCGGGGCGAATCGGGAACGCATGTGGCAAGCAACGGATCCAGTACAAAGGTGATGGGGGCCAGGATCCCTATGCTGCGCCTCTGGATCCTGCTGGTGGTGACGGTAGCGGTGACGGTTTCCCGCATTATCGCTAACTGGTGGTTCTTCGAAACCAACGGGGCGGGCTCCGCGGCGCGCACCGAGGTAGGGCCAGGGCCGGTGGTGTTGACTTCGTGGATTCTCTATATCCTCGCTACGGTCATAGCGTTCTGGACGTTCTTTGGGGTCCGCCGCTACGAAGACGCCGTAACGCTGCCGGCTGATACGGCGGGATCAGAGCAGCGAGCCAGCTAACGTTCCATGGCGGCCAGCTAACGTTCCATGGCCGCTAGGGCTGCGAGGAAGTCCGCGAGCGAGACCATCGGTGTCCCGTATTTGCGTGCGTTGCGCGCCTTGCCTGATTCGCTGTTGATGTCCGCGAGCACTAGAAGGTCGGTGCGGGTTTTCGTGACGTTCGCGCTCGTGACGAAACCGCGTGCCTCGATGAACTTCGCGAACACGTCCCTATCCCACGCCTTTCCCTCCAGCGTGATGCTGCCGGTGAACGCGATCCGCGCCCCCGGCTTCAGGATGTCTTCGAGCGCGGGGCCGGCAGCTGGCGGCTCATAGGGGATCACGACGCCGTACTCAGCTTCGATGCTGCGTTTCAGTTGCTCTGTGGCCGGCCCGAGCGTGCGGCCGGCAAGCCGCGCTGCCAAGTGCTCGGTGTGCGCCCGCGTCATCCTCCCGCCCGCCGGTACGAATGTCAGGGGTTCGGGGTTGCTGCTGGGTGCGGCGGCGTGGGAATCTGCGGCAGTGTTGGAGGCGGAGACCGTGTCAGACCGGGCGGCGCGGGTGAGCAGATAGCCCGAGGATGTGGTGTGTTCCCATGCGGTCCACGGGTCCGGATCGCCAGGCGCCTCGCTCGTTTCGACGAAGAGCGGCATGCGTTCCAGGACGCCGAGGCGGCGGAGCTCGAAGTCGATCAGCCCACGCAGAGTATCCGCGTTTGTGGCCACGACTGTCCTGCCCTCAAGCAGTGGACCGAGCCCGGTCAACGCTTGCGCCGTATCCGGGGCGAGGGTCAGCATGTCCGCATCAATCCCGTGCGTTGCCGCCGCATCTCCTAAGTCACGGCCGGGGTTCACCAGGGTTGAAGCCTGGCCTCCATCCGATGTGACTACCGAGACCTCGAGCGGCTGCGGACGCCAGCCTCGACCTGCGTCCCCCACCGTGAGGACCGTGAGGAAGGCAAGCCCACCATCGTAAGCAGTGTTGCCGGGCCCAGGGTTACTGTTGGGTCCAGTGTTGTCGCCTCGGTTCAGGACGCGTTGGCTGCGCAGGAAGCGACGTAGCGAGGGGGCTACTTGGATGTCTTTCGGGAGTACGGTTCGCCGCAAAACCAGCCCCTCCAGCGAACGCACGCGGGAGAGCGCGACATAGAGTTGACCGTCGGTGAACACGCCGCCGCGGATGTCGACGATCGCGCGTTCGAGGGTTTGGCCTTGGGCTTTGTGGATGGTGATGGCCCACGCGAGCCGCATGGGTAGCTGCCGGAACGTGCCCTGCACCGTGTTGGATAGCCGGCCGCTCTCGAGTGCGATAGGGGAGAGGACTTCCCACGTGTAGGGCCGGGCGATGAACATGTCCCCGCCGGGTGTCGCGACGGCGGCCCACGGTTCGCCGTCTTTGTCCCAGCCGAGGTCTGTGATTTCGCCGAGGGTTCCGTTGACCCACCTGTCCAGCGGGTCGTTGACCACCATCATGACTTGCGCGCCGATCCGCAGCTGAAGTTCGTGCGGGACGGGCGGGTCGAAACCGGTGAGGTCGCCCACGGTATCGGCATCGGAGGTGAGTGAGAACGTAGCGAGCTTTTCGAGTTCGCGCCGGTTTGCGGCATCGGCCATCCGGTTGGTGGTGGTCAGGGTCATCCACGGTTCGTCGGCGGGTGGTGTGAAGTGCGGGTCGACGCGTTCGTTGAGTTCCGCGAGCCCGCGCTGGGTCAGCGAGCCATCACGCACTCCGTTGAGTAGTTCCGTGAACCGGGAGCCGTGCTCTTGCCGGAACACGTGTCTGAGCTCGAAAACCGGGAAAGAATTCTCCGGGAAATGCCGCGCGGAAAAGAAATAGGGGCTGCCGTAGTCCCGCTCAAACTGTGCTTGTTCGGTCGGGGCGACGACGGGCGGCAACTGATACACGTCCCCCACCAGAACCAGTTGAACCCCGCCGAACTGCTCGCCAGGCCTCGGCCCATACAGTTCCAGCGCCGCGGCGAGCGCATCGAACAGATCGGCCCGCACCATCGAGGCCTCATCAATCACCAGGACATCCAGTTGCTCAAGCACTTCACGATGCGCGGCCGGCGAATAGCGCGGTGAACGGACGAACTCCTCCGTCACCCCAGGCCGGAAACTGAACAGCCGATGCAGGGTCAGCCCGCCGACGTTCAACGCCGCCATCCCCGTGGGGGCGGCAACCAGCACGTTGCGTGTGGTCTGCTCCATGAACAGCCGCACGAGCGTGGACTTACCCGTGCCTGCCTTACCCGTGATGAACGCGTGATTGCCCGCCTGAAGATGGTTGAGCGCGGCCCTTAACTCCGGGGTCATCACGATGCCAGACATGCCCCGATCCTATCCGTGCCAGTTGCGTGTGGGCGGAGGCCGGGTGTGCAGAGGCCGGGCGAGTGTGGTAGGAATGTATAGCTATTGCAAATGAGTCGCAATAGCAATAACGGTATTCTTCTCACTAGAAAGCGCACAGCCATGCCGCCACTAGGGACACCAGGGAATCAGCTTCCCGCCACCAACTCCGCTGAACGAGTCAGCGCTGACACACGTACCAGCGCCGATACCTTCAGTGCCGCCTCGCGTTCTGCTGACGTAGCTTCCAGCACCAAACAATTCGCCGCCAAGGGCGCGAAGGCCCGCATTGCCTCAACCACGGGTGTGTTGGCCCTGCTGTTGGCGGGAATCTCGCCGGTAGCGGCCGCGCACGCCAACACCGCGCCAGCCAACACGGCCGCGGCCCAGACCTCGGTTGCAGGTTTGGGTGCTCATAACGCAACTACGGGCTTGGCCGCCTATAACAGCGCTACGGTTCCGGCTGCGGACCACCTGATCCTGGAGGCGGGCCACGTTGATGCGTTCAATGTCACCGCATCGAACGGTGCTTTGAAGCTCAACCTCAAAGAAGACGTCACTGGCTCCCATGTACACCGCGACCCGTCCAAGGTTGAGCTGCATGTCAAGGATGCCGCTAAGCGGGACATCCCAGCAGGCTGGCCGGGTGCTGGGCAAAGCTATTTCTTGCCGCAAACCCAGGACCACAATCTGCTGTGGCCGGGGTGGGACACCCTCGGGACCCAGGGCGGCGGGGTCGGTAAGCACGTGGATCTCGTGTTCACCTCTGTCCAAGGCCCGGGCAAGGTGTACTTGTTTGGGACTAACGGCTTCGGGCAGATGAGCCCACTTTTGAAGAACGGCGCGACCCAACTCACAGCGGGTGCGGTGCGCGAACAAACCTATCCGGCCCATACCCACGCGAACTGGGCCTTCACCAAACCGGGCCTGTACAAGATCACGCTCAAAGCACGTGGAACCCAAACCAGCTCCGGGGCCACCATCGAATCCCCGGCGCAGACTTACTACTTCACCGTAGGGTCCGCCCACAAGGGAACAGCGTTCACCAAACCGGCACCCGCACCTGCGCCGACACCAACGCCGACGCCGAAGCCGGCTCCGGAGAAACCAAAACCGGCACCGAAGCCAAAACCAGCGCCGAAACCGACGCCTCAACCAACTCCGACGCCAGCTCCTGAGAAGCCAACGCCAGCGCCAGCGCCGTCTGAGTCAGCCAAGCCGACCCCAGCGCCAGCTCCGGAGAAACCAAAACCGGCACCGGAAAAGCCGAAGCCGAAGCCGGCGCCGAAACCGGAACCATCTGAGTCGGCCTCGCCTGAGAAGCCAGCACCGAAGCCGAAGCCTGAGCAGCCGAAGCCAGAGAAAACGGCCCCAGCGAAGCCTGCGCCTGAGAAGCCAGCGCCAGCGCCGGGCACCGGAGAAGCTCCAGCTGACACCTCACCGCAGGCGCCGGGTGATGCTGCGCCGCAGGCGCCGGCTCCAGATGCTCCGGCTCCAGGTGCGCAAGTTCCAGGCGCGCCGGCCGATGTGCCAGCACCAGTCGCGCCAGCTCCAGCACCGGGCGCGCCTGCTGCGCCGGCGACCCCGGAGTGCACCCCGGTAGAGGAACCACGTGAGGCAACGCAGGCTGAAATCGATGCGGCCACATCGTCCGAAGATTCCACGGCAGAGGATTCCAAGACGGAAGACTCCACAGCCGAGGGCTCTAAGGGCTCTAAGGGCTCGACGGCTGATCGTTCCGCAACTACCGGCGGCGTCACCAGGGGCGGCACCAGCCTGTTCTCCGTGGCGGGTCTGCTGCCGACGTCACGGGTCAGCGGCAGTGTGACCATCCCAGCGAACTCGCACGTGCACCCGAACTGGGTGTTCTCCAAGCCGGGTTCCTACACGGTACAGATCCGGCAGAACGCAACCCTCAAGAGCGGTGGGACCGCGTCAGCACGCGCAACGCTGCGTTTCAACGTCGGCCCAGGTGCCGCCGGTGTGACGGGCGGACACTTCGACCTCGGTTCGCAACTGAAAGGCTCCACCCTCAAGGCCTCCCTCAAAGACGACCGTAAACAGCCAGCCGCGTGGGTTGAGCCAGGTTCGCTCTCTTTCGCGCTCGGTGATGCCGCACGCACTTCCGCCCCGGCAGGCATCGACTTCGTGGCACCGCAAGGCTCCAACGTGTGGATGGTCCCGTCCACACAGATCCCAGGTGTGCCGTGGATCGGCGCGAACACGATGCACCCATCCCTCAAAAACACCACCGGACCCGTTACATGGACGCTCGAATCCGTGTCCGGCCCCGGCAACGTAGCCGTGTTCACCTCCGGGAACTTCGGTCAAATCGTCGGCCAACGCTGGTTCCACTCCACCGCAAGCACCCCAACGCCAGGCCAGAAACCAAGCCAGCCACAGGGAGCCAAGCCAGGCCAGCCTGAACAACAAGGAACAGGCCAGGGTGCAGGCGGCGGCGCAGGCCAAGGTGAAGGTTCAGATGCGGCAGGTGGCACATCGGACGCTGGGGGATCCGCACCCAAGGTGACGGTGCCCGGGATCGCGAAAGACCAGGCCTCCGCCAAGGAAGGCCAGCTGTTCAAGAAGGACGGCAAGGTCATGATCATGGACACCGTGGGCCGCACCGCGGACGGCCAGCCGTGCGCACTGCCGGACGCTGGCGGGGCATCGCTGGCCCGCACCGGCGTCGATGCCGCACAGCTCGGCGCTGCCGGTGGCCTACTGACGGTGATCGGTGCGGCAGCGTTCATGCTGTACCGCCGTGCACGCCGCGCGGAGTAACGCGTGCGCGGACACCAACCGGATAACAGCCAGCCCGCCCCCAACGGGCCGGCACATACGCGGGGGCTCTCGCGGCGAACGTTCATCACGCTCGCCGCGGGAGCCGCCGCCGCGGCTGTTTTCCTCCCCGGCACAACAAGCCGCGGCCTCACCTCCGGCGGGCTGCGGATCGTCGCAACCACCGGAATCCTCGCCGACCTGACCCGAAACGTAGTCGGACCCGATGTGCACGTCAGCGCTTTGGTGCCCGAAGGCGCTGACCCGCACTCCTTCGAACCCACACCACGTGCGATGCGCGACATCGCCCTAGCCGACCTCGCGTTCTCCAACTACCTCATGCTGGAAGAACAATCCATCATCCGCGCGATCGACGCCAACATTGGCGCGGACGCAACCCACATCGCGCTCGCCGAAGAAGCCTCCGGCTACGGCGCCGAAATCATTCCACTCGTTGAGTCACGATCCCTCGACGCGGTCTGGCTCGGTTTGCGAGTCGCGACCGCCAATGGCGCGGGGACCCGCCGCGGTGATGCGACAAGGCTCGGGCTGGTATCGGCGGAGGGCCCGGGGACGGTGTTCGCGTTCGTGACGGGAACGTTCGGGCGGCCAGAGAAAGTCTTCGACTCCTCGCTGCCGGACAACGCACGCGAGAACATCACGAACCTGCCGCCCGGCGCCCACACCCATATGTCGTGGGCGTTCACCGAACCGGGCATCTATACGCTTTCCTTCCGCGCCACACCTGCCACAAGCGGGGCACTCGGCAATAAGCCAAGCGGGACGCTTGGCAACAACTCAGGCGGGACACTCGGCGGCGAGGCCCGCGGCGCCGGTGCTGATACGGCCTCACCGGATGCCGCCGATGCTTCGGGTGCGGTGGTCTCGACGTTGCGGATCGCGGTGGGCGTGAGCCCTGAGGATGCCATCGCAGACATGCCGGCGGGGGTTGCGGGGGCGGGGCCGCGCATCGTGGGCAAGGGGCATGCGGACATCACGGTGGATACAGCGAAGCGGCGGCTCGTGTTGCGTGTGGATGAACCGCAACCGGAGGACATTCCGTTGGAGAACACGGTGATCCATGTGCCGCCGAAAGCGCTACAACCGATCCCGGCTGACCCGGCGTTCAGGTTCATCGGCCGCCCCGGTACTGATGTGTATCAGTTGCCGCAAGCGGTGCTCGGTAAGCATGTTCACGGCGAAATCGACCCGCATTTGTGGCATGACGTGAGCAACGCGCAAGCCTATGTCGAGGTGATCCGCGATCAGGTGATCAAGAAAGACCCGCGGAACGCGTCCCGTTACCGCGGCAACGCATCGGCCTATATCGCCCGGTTGGACGAGGTCGATGACTATGTGGCGCGTTCCATCGCCTCCATTCCGGAACGCAACCGGAACCTCGTGACCACACACGAGGCCTACGGGTATCTCGCGAACCGGTATGGGCTGGATGTTGCGGGGTCGGTTTCACCTTCGCCGGGGCAGGAGCCATCGCTGGCTGAACGTCGCAGGCTCGCTGCGACCCTGCGTGACCTCAACGTTCCTGCCGTGTTCATCGAACAAACCGCGGGCGGTACCGCTCAATCTTTGCGGGACGCCGCTCAACTGGCCGGGGTGGGCGTCGCGCCGATCTGGGGCGACGCATTCACCCCCGGAGTCAACACATACGAACTCCTGATGCGCGCCAACGCTGACTCGCTCGCGCGTTCACTCGGCGGCAAACCCCTAGGTGAGCACGATGCGCCCGGCCGCTAACTGCGCCCCGGCGCTGGCCCCGTTGCCTGCTGGCGGCCGCCGTTGCCTGCCGCAGGGCCCAAGGCTAACTGCCTCTTGCCGCTGACCCTACTCACTGCTGAAATCTGGAATTAATAAGGACACTCACGATGCTGAAGTTACATACGCCATCGCATACAGCCGCGCCTGCAGCACACAGCGGATTGCCCCGGCTGTCCACGCTTTTGCTGGCCGCCATGATCGCTTTCGCGCTCGTCGTTGTTGGGGTTCTCGCGGGTGGCCTCGGGCAGGTTCCTGCCGCGCACGCTGAGCCGTCCTCGGATGATCCAGCACTCGAGCAGACGGTGGAATCGGATGAACGCACCGTCACGGGCGAGGCCGCGGTTTTGGATGTGGGGCACGCTGATCTAGGGATGCGACGCGTGGATGGCAAGTGGGTTATGCAAGTGCGTGATGACCGGACTTCCCCTGCGGTGTGGCGCAACCTCGAAGACGTTGTGATCCAGGTGCATGACGCCGGTAAACAACAGATCCCGGAAAGCGGCTACGAATTCACCGGCGCGAAAGGCGGGGATGAGGCCTGGGTTGTTCCTCAGGTGGAGATTTCCGGTGTGGTGTGGCTCGGCTGGAACACCCAGGACCCCGAGCTCATCAAACATGCAGACCGCGGCGTGACCATGAAGTTCAGCAAAGCAACCGGACCCGGGCAGATGACCCTGTTCCTGCAGCCCGGTAACTTCGGTGACCCGCAACTGTTAGTGGATAGCTCCAACCTCGCCGAACACAACAGCGTGTTCATCGAGAAGAACACGCACACGCACGCGAACTGGGTCTTCACACGCCCCGGCCAGTACACGGCCCAGCTCACGATGACCGCCGAAGACAAGGACGGTAAGAAGGTCTCCGCCTCAGGTTCGCTCGTGTTCGCGGTAGGGGACTCCACGAACACCGAAGAGGCGCTCGCCGCGGCCAAGGAAACCAACAGCGCCACTGGCAAGGATGCGGCGGGAGAGGCCGCCGGGCACGATGCGGCAGGCGACGATGCAGAAAACGATGGTGCGAACAACGGCGCCGGCGACAGCAAGGCGGCCGATGCCGCAGCCGATGCGGGCGAGACCAAGCCTGCAGGCGCGTCGTTGGCGTGGTGGCTTGCCGGTGGCGCCGCCGTCGTGATCGCGGCGGGCGTGGCTGTTGGTGTGGTGGTGCAACGCAAGCGCCGCGCAACCGAGGCGGAAGTGTGGGGTAGCGGTGCCGGTGAGTGAGAATAACGGCGGCACGGTGCTTGAGGGCCGCGATGTGTGCGTGAATTTGGGGCAGCGGCCCGTGTTGGAGCACGCCTCGATCACCGCTTCCGCTGGTGAGATCCATGTTTTGCTTGGCCCGAATGGTGCGGGTAAAACCACGTTGATGCGTGCGTTGCAGGGGCTGGTTCCGTTAGCGGGCGGTTCGGTGAGTGTGGCTGGCCGTTTGGGTTATGTTCCGCAACGCCACGACATCGACTGGACGTTCCCTGTGACCGCAGCGGACGTGGTGCGGCTCGGTCTGGTGCGTTCGGTTTCCCGCTGGCGTCGCCTCAGTGTGGGGCATATGAAGCGGGTTGCGCACGCGTTGGAGCGGGTTTCGATGACGCACTTGCGTGACCGTCCGATCTCGGAGATGTCTGGTGGGCAGCGGCAGCGGGTCATGATCGCTCGCGCGCTGGTTCTAGAGCCGAGCGTCCTGCTACTCGATGAGCCATTTACGGGACTGGATATGCCTACCCAGGAAGAATTGTCGGCCTTGTTCGTGGAGTTGGCGAGGCAGGGCGCGTCGATCGTGATGTCCACGCACGATCTCAGCCACGCCCTGACCATCGCCGACCGTGTCACGCTCCTGAACCGCACCGTGATCGCTAACGGCCCACCACACGCACTCGGCGATCCGGGGCTTTGGCAACGCACCTTCCAAGTCAGTGAAGCCTCGCCACTGCTCACCCAAGTCGGCGCCTTCACCGGCGCCGCTGCGGAGGCAGCAACCGCGCCGGAAGTAACAACAGGATCGGAGGCTGCCTTCACATCGGCCCCAGCCACCGCATCGGAGGCTGCAGTCATACAAGAAGGGGTGCGCTCATGCTGACGCCGTTGGATTTTCTACAGGATCTGTTCAACCCGCAGCTCGCGTTTCTGCCGAAGGCGCTGGTGGTTGCGACGTTCTCGGCACTGGTGTGCGCGGTGGTGGGCACGCACGTGGTGTTGCGGGGGATGACGTTCATGGGGGACGCGATTTCGCATGCCGTGTTCCCGGGGCTTGCGGTGGCGTTTGTGTTGCAGGGTTCGCTGCTGTGGGGCGGGCTGATCGCTGGGGTGGTGACCGCGGTTCTGATCGCGGTGTTGAGTCAGAATGAGCGGCTGCGTTCGGATACGGTGATCGGTATTTTGATGGTCACGATGTTCGCGATCGGCATTGTGGTGATGTCTCGCGCGCCCGGCTATTCGGGAAGCTTGAGCACGTTCTTGTTTGGTTCGTTGACCGGTATCCCGGATTCGGCGCTGGTGACCACGGTGCTCGGGTCCGTGCTGATCCTCGCTGTTTTGGCGGTGTTCCACCGTGATTTGGTGATGGTGGGGCTGGACCGCGGTTACGCTACGGCGATCGGGATGCGGGTCATGGCGCTGGATATTGTGCTGGCGGTTGTGGTGACCTTCGCAGTGGTCATGAGTGTGCAGACGATCGGCAACATCCTGGTGATTGCCCTTCTGGTGACCCCGGCGGCGGCCGCGCGGATGGTGTGCGACAGGATGGTTCCGATGATGCTCACCGCCGCGTGCTTTGGTGTGCTGGGTGCGTTCGTGGGGATCTATGTTTCGTGGGCTGTTGACCTGCCGACGGGTGGCGCCGTGGTGCTGGTATGCGCGGTGATCTTTGTGTTGGCGTGGCTTTTGGGGCCGCGCCACGGGATGCTCGCCCGGCAGCGCGGCGTACGCGAACGCGGTGTGCGTGAACAGAACGGCCAGGGAAACGTGCGCGCGGGTGCAGTGGCGACCGACGCCTAGATTTATCTCGTGCGCTTATCAATCCACTCCAAATATATATTTCAGTTCCTATTGATTGCTCCTTACTCTTAAAGAAGAGTTATCAAAGGAGGTGGCCGTGGAAATCAAAGCGTTGAGGTACTTCACGGCGGTGGCTGAAACCCTCCACTTCGGCGAGGCCGCTATGCGGTTGCATATCGCTCAGCCCGTACTTTCGCAGACGATCGCCCGGCTAGAAAAAGAACTCGGCACAACACTGCTGAACCGTACTACCCGCAAGGTTGAACTCACAGATGCTGGCGCGTACCTGAACCGGGAGGCCCGCCGCGTTCTGGCCGATGTGGATTCGATGTTCGCTGGTGTGCGCAACATCGCCGGCGGCTCGGCAGGCATCATCCGCATCGGGTTCACCGGAACCACGGGTTTCGCACAACTGGCCCGCATCAAACAAGCCGTGGGTGAAGCCCTACCGAACATCACGCTGGAAGTGCACACTGACCTGCTCACCCCGGCCCAGCTTGAACGGATCCGTAACGGGCAACTGGACATGGGGATTCTGCGTGGACACACATCGGACCCTGAGCTGGAAACCTATCCGTTAGGAACCGAGAAGCTCGTGGCCGCGATGCCGGAAGGGCACCGGCTCGCATCCGTAGAAGGCGAGCTCGCCCTCAAAGAGTTCGAGGAAGAGCACTTCATCGCTTTCGGAGACCCGCGCTCCAACGTCAACGCCCGTGCGGCAGCGAGCTGCCATGCCGCGGGATTCACCCCGCACATCGCGCACACCGCCCCAGGCACGGCAGGGCTACTCGCGCTCGTAGCGGCGGGAGCTGGGGTCGCGTTCATCCCCGAATCCGTGCAAGCCCTACGTCCGCAGGGTGTGGTGTTCAAGTCCGTGCCGGAAACCCTGCCGACTGACCTCGCGCTCGTGACCCGCGCCGGAGCATCCAGCCCCGTAGTGAAGCACGTCATCGAAGCGCTCGTGGACAACGACGTCGTCAGCGCCGACGCAGACAATCCAGACCGACCCAACAACAAACAAATACCCGTAACGCAGGCTTAGGTAGGACTCACTGAAGGGAGATCGATGTGGCACAGACACGGTTCCATGAATCCGCGCTCGCCGCAGTAGAAGGCATCAAGGACGGCTCGACTGTACTGATTGGCGGCTTCGGTATGGCGGGGATGCCCGTCACGCTGATTGACGCGCTGATTCAGCAGGGGGCGAGCGACCTCACGGTCGTATCGAACAACGCTGGTAACGGTTATACGGGGCTCGCGGCGCTGCTGCAGGCGGGACGCGTACGCAAGATGGTGTGCTCGTTCCCACGCCAATCCGATTCCTACGTGTTCGATGAGCTCTACCGCGCGGGCAAGATCGAGCTTGAGGTGGTGCCGCAGGGCAACCTCGCCGAGCGTATGCGTGCCGCTGGTGCCGGCATCGGCGCTTTCTTCTGCCCAACCAGCTACGGAACCCCGCTCGCAGAAGGTAAGGAAACCCGCGAGATTGACGGCCGTAACTATGTGCTGGAGTACCCGATCAAGGGCGATGTGGCGCTGATTCACGCGGAGACCGCGGACAAGATGGGCAACCTCGTGTACCGGAAGACGGCCCGGAACTTCGCGCCAGTCATGGCGACCGCCTCGACCCGCACGATCGTTGAGGTCAACAACGTGGTTGAGGTGGGCGAGCTGGACCCAGAGAACATTGTGACCCCGAAGATTTACACCGACGACGTCCTCGACTTGTCGGCCCTGCCAAAGGAGGAGACCGCAGCATGAGCCAGGACAACGTGAAGAATCAAGCCGTAGGCGCCACTGACGCTGTAGGCGCTGACGTGGCGGGCGCTGACGTGGCGCGCGGCACGGTTGAGCACACGGACCGCGGCCCACTGGAGAAGACCGAGATGGCGCAGATGGTGGCGCGGGACATCCCGGATCACTCGTTCGTGAACTTGGGTATTGGGCAGCCGACGCTGGTCGCTGACTACCTGGATGCTGATTCCGGCGTGACGCTGCACACCGAGAACGGGATGCTCGGCATGGGCCCAGCCGCTAAGGAGGATGAGGTTGATGAGGAGCTCATCAACGCCGGCAAGATTCCAGTGACCGAGTTGCCGGGGGCGAGCTTCTTTCATCACGCGGATTCGTTCGCGATGATGCGCGGCGGCCACCTGGACGTGTGTGTTTTGGGTGCGTTCCAGGTTTCCGGTGGCGGCGACTTGGCGAATTGGTCCACGGGCGCCCCGGACGCGATCCCGGCGGTGGGCGGCGCGATGGACTTGGCGATCGGCGCGAAGGACGTGCTGGTCATGATGACGCTGTTCACCAAGGACGGCAAACCGAAGCTGGTTCCGGAATGCACCTACCCGTTGACCGGTACGGGCTGTGTTTCCCGCGTTTACACGGATCGCGCGATCTTCGACCTGACCGACGACGGCGTGGTTGTTCTGGAGACGTTCGGGATGAGCTTCGACGAACTTCAGGAAGCCCTCGACATCGAACTCAAGCGCGCATAGTTAGCGCTCGATTAGTTAGCCCGAGAGGCGGCGACGGGGCCGGCTTGGTTGCGTACCAGGCCGGCCCCGTTGTTGTTGGTATAGGATTCAGGATGTTGTGTTGTAGGTCACATTGTGGTCGCGCTGTTGAGGGGCTGCGGTGATGAGGGCTGTGTTGTTGAGGGGCTGCGCTGTTATCTGGGTCCCATTGCCAGAAATGAGTTGTCATGGGTGTGGTTAATCGCCGGTTGCGGTTGGCGAAAGCCTCGAACGCTACTGACGCGTTTTTCGTGCAGGCGTTCGGGCCGTGGATTGAGATTGTCGCGGTTGCCCTCCTCGCCGCGAGCGCGTGGCAGATGGGTCTACTGAACGCGCTGACCATGGTGGCGTTCATGATTCTGGGCATCCCCATCGGCGTTTTTGTTGACCGTTTCGAGGCAGTCCGGGTTTTGAAGCTTGCACTCGTGGCGAAGGTTGCGCTCGCCGCAGTGCTTGTTGCGGTGGCGGCGAGTGGGCACCTGAGCATCCCCTTTCTACTCGTGTTCGCGACCGTCATGGGTATTGTGACGGTCGCGACGGAGACCGCGCAGGTGTCCACGGTCCCTGCTCTTGTGGATCATGACGGACAGATCAGCCGGACTGTAGCGAACATCGCCACGTGGGACCGGATCGCTTCACTTGTTGCGCCGGTCGCTGTCGCTTATGGCGTCACGAGGTTGGGCGCTAACTGGACGCTGCTGGCGGCCGTCGGTTTCGCGGTGCTCGCGATGATTCTCGCGCTCCTGATTACGAAGCCAGCCGCAACGCAGGCTGCGCCGGAAGAGTCGGACGCATCGGACGCGGACGTAGAGGCCGGCGTCGACGCCGAGCCAGCCGCCGCGCAGGCACCTGCGAAGCAGACGTTTTGGGAACAGGTCAAGGATGGCTGGGCGGTTTTGGTCGCTGACCGTCAGTTGGCGGGTATGACGTGGCTTTCGGCGTTCACTAACGCCGGCTTGTCGATGGGTGCCGCGGTCGAATCGATTCTGGTCATTCAAACTTTGGATTTGGGTGTCGAGTGTTACGGCATTCTTGGTTTCTTGGCGGCTGTTTCGGGGGTTGCGGCGTCGTTCGTCTCGGGCCGTATTGCTGATGCAGTTCCGGTCAGGAAACTGTACGTGTGGGGCGGTATGGGGCAGTGTGTTGCCGCGTCCTTGCCGCTGTTCGCGTTCGCGGCGCCGCAAGCGGCCGTCGTGTTGCTGATTATTCACACGATGGTGTGGGGCGTCATCTTGACCATCACGAACGTGGCCTCGCAAATTTATGCCGCGACCACCGTCGAACAGCGCCTGCTTGGCCGGATTTCTGCGTTCCGCCGCACACTCACGATGGGTTTGGTTCCGCTGGGCAGTATTCTCGGCGGTGTGCTGGGCACGGTTGCCGGACTATGGTTACCGCTGCTTTTGTGGCCGGTTTTCACGCTGTTCGGTGTGCTGATCTATATGACGCTGGATCGCCGCCGCGGCCCGGACACAGCCTAGAGAGGCGACTAGGCTCAGGCGGCGGTGAAGACTTTCTTTCCGGCGAACCACGTGCTGACCGGCTGAATCGTGATGATGTCCTCGACCGGGCAGGTGAGCGGATCGGTTTCTAGGATCACAAAGTCCGCCGCCTTACCTTCAGTGATGGAGCCGGTCTGTTCACCGAGGCCCATCGCGCGGGCGGAGTTGATCGTGTAGGTAGCCAGCGCTTCCTCACGGGTGAGTGCTTGTTCCGGCCACAGCTCGCCCGGGAATTCCCCGGTCGGGTCTTTGCGGGTCACGAGCCCATAGAGCGCTTCCCACGGATTCGGTGAAACGGACACAGGCCAGTCGGAACCGGCAGCGATCAGCGCCCCAGCCTCCGTCAAGGCACGGTTCGGGTGTGCCTTGCTTCCGCGTTCTTCACCCAGGACAGACTTGATAGCTTCGATGATCACGCCAGGGAACCACAGCGACGGCGAAATATCCGCCGCAACATTCAGTTCAGCGAAGCGCGGGATGTCTTCTTCGGTGATGAACTGGCCGTGCGCAACCTGGTAGAGCACGTCGTCGTAGCCAGCTTCGCGGACCTTCTGCACCGCATCCAGGACGGAACGCACCGAGGCATCGCCCGTGCAGTGGATCTTCGCGGAGATCCCGCGTTCAGCGGTACGCAGCAGCCACGTCTCAAGCTCCTCATACGGCATGGTCATGTGGCCGTGAGTGCACGCGTGCCCGTCCGTGGGAAGGTACGGTTCAACGAACGCCGCCGTCAAAGCCGGCGGGACGCCGTCGAGGAAAATCTTGATGAAATCAGGTTTATGGTGCTCGCTGCGGGTGTGCTCCATCCCGAAAATGACGTCTTCCCCGACCGGCTGATAACCGAAAATGAACTCCTCAACCGGGGTGCTGGAAACAACCCACGAGTTCAGCTCGCCCGCATCATCCAACGCCTTGACGGCCTCCATGATCTGTAGGGAGGCGGCGGCATCCTGGAAACCCGTGATGCCGTACGCGTTGAGCATCTCAACCGCTTTGGCCGTGGACGCCTTGAGAGCCTCCGCCGACTCCGGCTGATCCGCCGCCTTAGCCAACTCCACTAGAACGCCCGCGGATTCGATGAGCCAACCCGTCGCGTTGCCGGCGCCATCGCGGGAGATGACCCCGCCGTCGGGGTTAGGGGTGTCCGCGCTGATCCCTGCCTTCTGCATCGCCAGCGAGTTAGCCCAGCGGTTGTGAAGGGAATCATCCGTGAGCAGCACGGGGTGATCGCCGGAGGCCTCATCGAGCGCGGCGAGCGCTTCCGCGGTGTCGATGGTGCCGATGAGGTCCGAACCTACCGAGCCGCCATAGATCCACTCGCCGGCAGGGGTTTCGGCGGCGCGGGCGCGTACGGCTGCGAGGATTTCGTCCAGGTTCGCGGTGGGCGGGAACGTGAGGTCGGTGAGCTCGCGGCGGCCACCATGATTGTGATGGTTATGTACGTCGATGATGCCCGGCAGGACCGTGTAACCGGTTAGGTCAACCGAGTCCGCGCCTTGCTCCAGAAGCGCGCGGGCGTCGTCACCCACCGCAACGATGCGGCCGGCATCCACCGCGAACGCATCAGTTTTCGGGGCGGCGGCATCCATAGTGTGCACGGTGGCGGAATGAAAAACGGTCGTCATCGAAACCTCCAAAGCATTTTCGGACGGGGCGCGGGTATTTGCGGGCGGGCAGAGCTATTTGTGGACGGGGCGGAGCTATTTGTGGACGGGGCGGATGGCTAGGTTTTCGATCATCGCCTCCGGCGTTGCGTCTACCGCGAGCCGGACCGTCGCGGCAACCGATTCGGGGCGGATGTACAGCGAGCCGTCGTAGTCGTGGTTGCCGTAGGAGGCCTGCAGTTCGACCTGCATGTCAGTATCCACGCGGCCCGGATGGATCGAGGTGACCCGTACCGATCCGCGTTCCTCCTCCCGCAACGCATCCGAGAACGCACGCAAAGCAAACTTAGAGCCCGAATAGACCGCGGCCCCCACGCCGGAGAAGTAGCCGGAACCGGAGTTGATCGTCACAACCTGACCACCCGCTGCACGCAACGCGGGCAGCAACAGACGCGTCAGCTCAGCGACCGCGAAAACATTCACGAAGAACACCCGCTCATACACATCCCACGGGGTCTCGGCGACGGTCTCGCCATCAGCCACACCCGCCGAATGCACCAGAACATCCAGCCGCGCGCCAGCACCGCCCGCCCCCGCATCCGCGCCAGCGCCGCCGCCGAAGCCGGCGTCCGCGACAGCGCGGGCGATCGCGTCCCTATCTGTCAGCTCGGCGATGAACGGGCGGGCACCCGGGAACTCGGCCAGCACATCGGCCAGTGAATCCTCGCTTGAAGCACCCAGGATCAGCTTGTGGGTCGAGGCGAGCTCGCGGGCGATCGCCAACCCGATCCCACGCGAAGCACCCGTAATCAACGCAACCGGCTTACCGGATTCAGCAGCCTCGGCAGATTCAGCAACAGAACCATGTGAAGTACTCATGCAACCAACGTAGCGGGTCAACGTCGCGCGGGAAACAGGTGGCATGGAAATCGCTGACCAAAGGGACAGAATCGCTGACCAAAGGAGCAGCCAACCGGGAAACAGTCACCGGGCAACCGTTGCGTTGGGTGACCGCCGCTCTGGAAGTCGAGTTCCGGATTCGGACCGCTTACGTTTAGCATGAGAGGCACATCACTCTTTACTGTTTCATTAACAGTTCTTTGTTGTTCGCGATAGGTCGGGTGCCAACGGACCGCTGTCGCTCGATTCTGCGTTTGAACTATATGCACCCAGGAGGTTGGCATGGCTGAGCCGAAGATGCCGGAGTATCTGGAGAGTCTTCGTCCGGACCCGTCGAAGGGCCGTGACGTTAAGCAGAAGTCGCCGGGCGAGTTGGATCCGGCCGTTGAGAAGCGCACGGTGAATGTGCGTTGGGGTGGGCTCGCGCTCGGTGTGGTGTTGAGCGTGCTGATCTATTTCATCCTCCCGGATTCGATGTCGCATAACGCGCGTTTGACTGCCGCTACCGCGATTGTGATGGCGGTGTGGTGGATGACCGAGGCGCTACCGATCCCGGCTACGGCACTGCTGCCGCTCGTGATTTTCCCTGTGCTGGCTCAGCCGATTCAGGCGGAGGGGAAGGACCCGGAGCCGGTCACTTTCAACATGTTGGGTGCCTCGTATGGCTCTGACACGATCTTCTTGTTTATGGGCGGGTTCTTCATCGCGTTGGCGATGCAGCGGTGGAATCTGCACCGGCGGATCGCGTTGGGTGTTTTGCGGGTCATGCCGAATAGGCCTGGCGCGATGATCGCGGGCTTCATGATTGCGACCGGTTTCGTTTCGATGTGGGTTTCGAACACGGCTACCGCGGTGATGATGTTGCCGATCGGTATGTCTGTGTTGTCGCTGGTGAACCAGATTACGCAGAATGATGACGCGAACCCGAAGACCGGTTCGATCGCACTCAACGCAGATGGCGAGCCGGTGACGTCCGCGGTTGATTTGATCCGCACTAACTTCGGTTCTGCTTTGATGTTGGGTATCGCGTATGCCGCCTCGATCGGTTCGCTGGGAACCTTGATCGGTACTCCGCCGAACGCGTTGTTGGCGGGCGCGATGAGCGACAACTTGGGTGTCACGATCGGTTTCGCTCAGTGGATGCTGGTGGGTGTCCCGATTTCTATCGTGATGATGGCGGTCGCATGGTTCTTGCTGGTCAAGGTTCTGTTCAAGCCGGAGATCGATGAGATCCCGGGTGGCCGTGATCTGATCCGTTCGGAGCTGAGCAAGCTTGGCCCGATGTCCCAGGGCGAGATCCGTGTGATCGTCGTGTTCATTGCGACTGCGCTTGCGTGGATCATCATCCCGACGGTCGCTCAGCTGAATGGTGGTACGGCGATTATTTCTGATGCGGGCATCGCGATGGTCGCTGGTGTTGTGTTGTTCATGATGCCGGCTGGTGCTGAGCGCGGTGTGCGCCTGTTGGATTGGAAGACCGCTAAGGAACTTCCGTGGGATGTGCTGTTGCTGTTCGGTGGCGGCCTGGCGCTGTCCAGCATGTTCAGCAAGTCCGGTTTGACGAAGGACATCGGTACGTTTGCGGGCAAGCTGGACGGTGTCCCGCCGGTTCTGGTTGTCGCGATCCTGGCGGCGGCGATCCTGTTCTTGACTGAGCTGACCTCGAACACCGCGACTGCGGCGACGTTCATTCCGGTGGCGATGGGTATCGCATCGGGTATGGGCGCTGATCCGTTGCTGTTCGCAGCACCTGTCGCGTTGGCTGCCACGTGCGCGTTCATGCTTCCGGTGGCGACCCCGCCGAACGCGGTCGCCTACGGTTCCGGTTACGTCACGATCGGCGAGATGGTCAAGGGCGGCGTGTGGCTGAACCTCATCGGCATCGGCGTCATCACGCTCGCGTGCTCGACCCTGCTCGTGTGGGTGTTTGGTCTCGCGCTGTAAAACAGCGTGACTGTGTAGAAGCGAGCTGACCTCGTCAGCATCCACATCAGCGGCCCCACAACCAATGTTGGTTGTGGGGTCGCTTTTGATGTTGTGGTTGCGGTCACGGTAGTGTGAAAGGTTCCTCAACGAAAAGAGAGAGCATGGCTGCCGAGAGTCCCGGCGAAGCAACATACGGTTCATCCCTCACCAAGGCGGAGCCGTACGGAACGGAACAGATCCCCGATGTAGAGAGGCACGGTAGCCCACGCAGCCAGTTCACGCTCTGGTTCGCCGCGAACATGGTGCTCGCGGTCATGGTGTCCGGTTTCTTCTCCGCGCAATTCGGGTTGTCAGTGGTGCAGGGCCTCACCGCGGTTGCCGCTGGAACGCTGTGCGGCGTGCTGGTCATGGGGTTGCTGGCCGGTATCGGCAGCAAGCTGGGTGTCCCGCAGCAGGTCCAGGGCCGCGGCCCGATGGGTTTCTACGGGAACTACCTACCGATCACGTCGCTCACCATTGTCTCCGCGATCGGGTGGACGGCCGTGAACACGGTGTTCGCGGTGATCGCGCTCCAAGTTTTGGTGGACATCAACTTCGCGCTCGCCGCGGCACTCATGTTCGCGGTGCAGGCGGTGTTCGCGGTGTGGGGCCACAACGTGGTGCATGTTGTGAATAAGGTAGCCACCGTCGTACTGACGGTGTTGTTCCTGGTGATCTCGGTGCTTTCGCTGCGTGAGGCTGACTTCACGCTCGCCGCTAACCCCGATGCGGGCAGCTACATGGGCCCGGTCGCCGGCTGGATCACGTTCGCCGGTTTCTTCTTCGCCTACGTGATGACGTGGACTCCGTTCGCATCGGATTTCTCGCGGTATCTTCCGCGCCGCACCCCGCATTCGAAGGTCGTGCTCTACACCGCTGGCGGCAGCTTCTTAGCGCTGACGTGGCTGGGCAGCATCGGGGTTCTGGTTTCCAGTTTCGCGGGCGAGCTGGATGCGATCCCCGCGTTGGCGCAGCTGACGGGTTCGTGGACGCCAGTCGCGATGATCACGGTGGTGCTCTCCACGATCCCGGTGAGCGCGATGAACCTCTATGGCGGCGCGCTATCCCTGTTGACGTTGAAGGTCCCGGTGAGCCGTATTGTTGCGGTGGTCATCGTGGCTGTGGTGAGTCTCGGCATGACCTTGTTGATGCAGGATGACCCGTACGGCGGGTTCTATAACTTCCTCTCAGTGCTTGCCTACCTCGTGGTTCCGTTCAGCACGGTGTTGCTGCTGGACTATTACTTGCGGATGCGTAAACCCGCCGTGGATAGCTCCGTGGAGCTGTATAACACCGGGCGCCGGTTCGAGTGGGGCTTCTTCGCATGGATCGGCGGATGCTTGGTCTCGATGCTGTTCTGGGATACCGAACTGCTGGCCGGCCCGCTCGCTGAACTCTCCCGTTCAATGGGGGACCTCGGGTTCCTCGCCGGGATCCTGGGCGCCGGGGTGCTCTATATGCTGACCTATAAGCTGCCCGTACCCACGGGCCTGCTCCGCACACGGAAAGCGGCCCGCCAACAGGCCGAAGCCGAAGCGGCCGCTGAGGCCGACGCCGACGCTTCGGCGACGGCCGCCGAAACTAGGCCCAACACTGAAACCAAGCCCACCACTGAATCGGAAGGTTGAGGATTGATGAGTACCGCATCGGACGCCGCTGCACCGGCTGCAGGGCAGCAAGCACCTGAGACGGGCACCCCGCGCAAGGGTGCGCTGGTGTTTATTGATATGCAGAACATTTTCGCTGACCAGGACGGCCAGTGGGGTGTCTCGAATTATGCCGAGGTTGAGCAGGCGATGGCGCGGTTGCGTGAGCGGGATGGTTCGCCGGTGATTTGGACTCGCTTTGTGCGGGACCCGGAAGAGCACGGCGCGTGGGCGGACTATTACGACCGCTGGGACGAATGCCGCGCCGAACCCGAATCCGAGGTGTGGGACTTGACCTCCCCGGTGCGCGAGAGCGACCAGGTGTTGTCGATGCCGACGTTCTCCAAGTGGGGCGAACAGCTCGCCGAAATGACGAAGGACTATGACCGCCTAGTGTTGGCGGGAGTTGCCACGGACTGTTGCGTGATCGGGACCGCGCTGGGCGCCGTGGATGCCGGCAAATGGGTTACGGTGCTCACGGATGCGTGCGGCGGCGGAACCAAAGAAGTGCACGACCAGGCGATGGCGATCATGGACTGCTTCAACCCGATGCTCACGCTCATGACCGTGGACGAATACTTGAACGCATGAGCGGACTGAAACGCGTAACTGGAGAGGACGTGGCCGTTGTGGCTGGTGCACCGCGCTGGAAGACTGTGCTGTTTGACCTGGATGGGACGCTGATCAACACGATCCCGTTGATTGTGGCGACGTTCCACCGCACCTTTGAGCATTTCGGGGTGCAGGCCCCGGATGATGAGGTCATGAAGTCATGGATCGGCTTGACGTTGGAGGACACGTTCCGCCCCGTGGCCGGTGAAGACGCGGCCGATGAGTGGGTGGCTGTGTACCGGAAGTTCAACCAAGAGATGCATGACGACGCGGTAGCCCCGTTCCCCGGCGTGGACCGGGTGTTGGCTGATCTTGAGGCGGCTGGCTGCACGGTGGGTGTTGTGACGGCGAAGCTGCCGGAGATGGCGCGGCGCGGCCTGCGGGTGTGTGGTTTGCCAAGGCTGAGCCCGCTGGTGGGTAACGGTGATGTTGAACGGCATAAGCCGGCACCCGATCCGGTGTTGAAGGCGCTCGAGTTGGTGGATGTTGAGCCTACCGGCGGCCCGGGCGGGGCGGTGTACGTGGGGGATGCGCCTACCGATATTCAGGCGGGCAACGCCGCCGGTGTGGACACGGTGGGCGTGACGTGGGGCGCGGCGACGCGTGAACAGATCGACGCCGCGCACCCAGGCCAGGTCGCTACGAGCATGGCGGAGCTACGCAAGATCCTGCTACCGGGCGGTTAGTCCAGCTTTTCTTAGCCCGTGAGGCAACTACTGCTTTGCCGGCGTCTGTGAGTAGGGCCGGCTTTCGGGACGGGCGCCGCCTTCGAACACGGCAAGGTAGGAATCGGAGATGTGCCCAACATCGACTGCTTGGCGTCCGGTTTCGGCGATCTTGTGGGATAGAACCGTGCCTGCGGGGCCGAGCGCGACTAGGAAAATGTCCGTATCGGTGGCCTTGTGGACCTCGTTCATGATCCGTGGGATGTCCGCGTAGGCGTGACGGTCTTGTGAATCGATGCGGTCAGAACCTGCCAGGTTGCCGAACAGCTGTGGGATCAGGTCGAACCTCGAGCTTTTACCGGTGATGATGGTCGCTTTCTTGCCAGCCCAGACGCTACGCCATGCTTCCACGCCTTGCTCGCCTTCGGAAGCGAAGAACAACGGCCGGGTCGCGTGCGCGTTGCCAAGGCGGGTGGCTGGTGCGATGACTTCGCGGAATTCGGGCCAGTATTGGGCCCAGATCATGCTCCAGTGGCGGTCACGGTAGGTGTGCGGGGTGCCGAAGATGATGTCGTCACGGTTGAGGCTTCCGCTCATGGCTTCGTTGAGGTCTTTTTGAAGTGCCGTTGAGTTCTTCTGGAAACCAAGGTTTGTGGTGATGTCGAAAGCGAGCTTGAGTTCGCCGTCGCCGATGCGCACAAAGGAGAGATTGTTTTCAGAAACGGTCTGCACTGTTTCAAGCAGACCCAGCTGCTTCGCCCGGTATTCCTTCCGCATTTCTTCAAACAGCGGCATCGTAGCCAGGCTACGCATCGCATCGTCGTGGCGGCGCTGAAGTGTGGCTTCCTTGCGTAGCGTTTCCAGTTCCTTCTGGATCTGCGCAAGTGCTTCATTGGTGGACGTGTTCGCAGTGTCCAGCGTCTTCTTGATGGAGCCGAGGGTCCTGTTATTGGTTTTCAGGCTCTCGGTGTAGTTGAAATTGAGCAGCCGCCGAATATTGCTTATGAACTTTGGTTTTGCCATACCTGTAGCTTCTTTCATCAGGGTTTCTTCAATTCTGCCTGAGTTTGCTCGCGGGCTGGTTAAAGGAAGCGTGTGGTGTCACCTGGCGGGTCGCGAAACTGTAACCCGGGCGCGGTGCCTGCAGCGCGGGGCGCGGTGCTGCAATACCGGGCGTGGTGTCTGTAACGCCGGGCGCGGCGTCTAGGAGTTTCCCTCTTCCTTGGTTATGATCAATCCGGGCACTGACTCTTTTTCGTTACTTTAATGCCGATTTGAACTTGTACACATCTGGACTGGGGCAGCTTCATCATCGAATTCGTTGAGTATTTCTGCGCCCATATTTAGCTCGTTCTAGTTTGAGGAATGTGTATGAAACGGTTCTTCCGTGCATTCGCGATTGTTCTGGTTGCCGTTGGGCTGAACGCCGGCACCGCGGTCCCAAGCCAAGCGGCACCACGCCTGGTGGACGTGACCGGGTTCAGCGCCAAGTCCATCGTGGTTTCCAACTATTCCAACTCCAACTGTCGTGACGTGGCGGTCGCTATGCGGAAAACCATGTCCCCGAAGGTTGGCTCTTGGGACGTCATGTCCGGTGTGTACCGTGGTGGCAGCTCGGTGGACACGGCATTTTATTCAGACTCTGGCGACCGCTCAAAGACTCGTGTTACGGTCTGTCCTTGGGTGCACGGCCTCGGTAAGTACACGGTTGGTCCTTCATACGTATCTGCCGACACCCGGGACGGCTACGACTACCAGTCCTATACCGACTGGACCAAGGGACACTTCTACGTCCGGGCTAAGGGCAAGGCCGCGCTGAAGGGGAAGCGTAAGGGGAACACTGTGACCCTGACCGCGTCGGCTCAGCGCTATAACCCTAAGCCCAACAAGTACGTCGCGCATGGGGCTAAGAAGGCTCGGGTGCAGGTGAAGTCGGGGAAGAAGTGGAAGACCGTGAAGACGGTCAAGCTGAAGAAGGGTAAGGCGACTGTCAAGGTGAAGACGAAGCTCAAGAAGCAGTACCGCTTCGTCTTCGATCAGACGAGTGCGACCACTGGCGCCACATCGAAGACCATCAGGATCTAGCCACATCCGGGCGTATGGCCAGCTGAACTATGCGGTCAACAACGCGGGAATCGGTGGCCCAGCAGCACCTGCCGGGGAGACTGACCTTGAGGCTTGGGACAAGGTCATCGGCATCAACCTCAACGGTGTTCTGTACGGGATGCGTTACCAGATCCCTGAGATGCTGAAGGTTGGTGCGGGTGAGTCTGCGATTGTGAACATGGCATCGATTCATGGCTCGGTCGCGGCGATCGGCAATGGCGCTTACACCGCCGCGAAGCACGGCGTTGTGGGTATCACCAAGAACGCGGCCGCGGAGTACGGTCCGGAGGGGCTGCGCATTAACTCTGTTGGCCCGGCCTATATCGATACCCCGTTGCTGGCTAACCTGCCGGAAGAGATCCGCGAGGCACTCGTCGCTAAGCACCCGATGGGTCGCTTGGGTCGCCCGGAGGAAGTCGCGAACCTGGTTCTGTACTTGCTCTCGGACTACGCGTCCTTCGTCACGGGCGCCTACTACCTAGTTGACGGCGGTTACACCGCCGTCTAAGAGCCGAAGAAAACCAGCGGCCAAACAAACCCGAGACAAGCTGCGGTGGGTGTGCATCAACGAGATGCCCACCCACCGCAGGTGTTAAAGCGCTGTAGAGCGGCGGGGCGTTTAAGCACTGTAGAGCGGCGGGACGGCGCGGTCTGTGCGTTCCAGAATGAACCAGTAGTTGCCGCTTTCGGCCGTCCGCTGTTGTTGCGCATCGAGCGGTTGGAATTCGTCTTCGTCAACAACGCTGTGCACTGTCCAAAGGCCTTCGGCGGTGAAAAGGTTGTGCCAGCCCGTGATCGACAAGGAGAGCTGAAGCAGGAGTTCATCGACAATGAGTTCCTTGCCACTCCACACGCGTACCCGTTCCGTTTCGAGGTCGTAACCGTCGTGAGGTTCCCGCTTCGCCAGCTCCCAACGCACCGTGATGTCCTGGTATTCGGGATTCTCGGTTGGGTCGCCGAAGCCTTCCCATTCGCCGTATTCACCGGGCTGTGGGCGTTCGGTCAGGTCAGCGCCGAAGGAGTCGAGGTGGATCAGGTATTTGCCGCCGGTGGTGACGCTCATCGCGGCCCGACGCAGGTGGGCAGCGACCAGTTCGGGGGTGGGGAGGCAACGCACCGTGTTGAGCGCGGAGAAAGCCCCCGGGTATGTGGGCAGGAGCGCGACTTCGGTGAGGTCGCCGAGGATCAGCCGTGGGGTGTGTTTGGTTTTCCGTTCGGCCGCCGCCTCGCTGAGGTGGGTGAGGGCGTCGCTCGAGGAGTCGATGCCGTCCACCTGGTAGCCGCGTTCCAGCAACGGAAGCAACACGCGGCCGGACCCGCACCCGAACTCTATGAGCCGGTCAGCGTTGGTGGTGGAGGTGATGAAGTCGAGTTCTTCGCTCGCGTCCCAGCCGAAGATGTTGTCGTAGAGCACCGGGTTATCGAATATCCGGGCGCCGGGTGCCTCGTAGTTTTCGGTATCGCTTGGCGGTTCAGATGAGTGGGCCACCATCTTGGCGACCTTCTCGTGCGGGCACGGCGCCTGTGGGGGTGACTGCGCGCGTGACTGGGCTCGTGACTGGTCGGTGCCGGCGTCGTGGTCCAAAGCGACCTTGGGCGTCCACGTGCCCTGCGGGGTTTCAATGATCAAGGAATCTCCTCGGGTGATGTGCTGAATCCTTGTAGCAGAGAATAACCGCAACGAGCCGCTAACGACTAGGCCAGCCCAGGCCGGGGCTGGCCAGGGCGAGAGCATCGTCTAGGTGGGGCTTGGTCGGCTACCGCGTGGGTAACCCTGGGATCAGGGTTCGCGGCCGATGGCGTGGGTGACTTCCGCTGCCGGGCGCGGCTGAATCAGGTGTGCGTTGGCGCCTGCCCAGTGTGGTGCCATCCCTGCGGCGCCGCTCTTAGCGGCCGCGGCAGACAGCGCTTTGTTCGCTGAATAGGCGACGGGGAAGACCGGCGGGGTTGGTGCATCGGGCGCTTCAGCGAATTCCATAAACGCGGTAGGCAACCCGCGGGCTGGCCGCCCCGAGAACACGCGAGTCAAGCGAGTTTCAGCGCCGCCGCTTGCGTGCTGAGCGGCGTGCGCGGCTTGAACTAGAGCCTCACGGTAGGAATCTTTGGCCCCGGATTCGGGGCTCGTGATGAGTGCGGTGCCGACCTGAACGGCGGAAGCCCCTAGGCTGAACATGTGCTCGGCGCGTTCGCGGGTCATGATGCCGCCCGCTGCGACCACAGGCAGCTGTGTTGCTGAGGCGATCTGCTGAACGAGGCGCCCAGTAGGGGTCTGTTCATCGGGACCGTTTTCGTCGAAGATTCCTCGGTGCCCGCCGGCCTCGATCCCTTGGGCGATGACCATATCCAAGCCCGCTTCCTCGATTACGCGCGCCTCAGCCTGGCTAGTGGCGGAAGCCATCAACAGGGTGCCGGCTTCGTGCAGTGCGCTGATGGTTGCGACGTCGGGGACACCGAAGTGGAAACTGACCACGGCGGGTTTTTCGTCCACGAGTAGTTGGAGCATCGCGGTATCGCCGAGGAACGATTCATAGGACGGGCTGAGCTCTGCTGGCGGTTGGGTGCCGAGTGAGTGAAAGAGAGGGGCCAAGTAGTCGAGCCATGCGGACTCGACGGCGGGGTCCCGGTGAGGTTCGGCGTGACAGAAGAAGTTCAGGTTGAATGGCCGGGTGGTGAGGGCTTTAAGTTCGCGGATGGCCTCGCGAACCTGGTCAACGTTCTTACCCGCCAAACCAAGTGATCCGAGCCCGCCTGCGTTGCTGACCGCCGCGGCGAGTTGCGGGGTGGAGGTGCCCGCCATCGGCGCACCAATGAACGGCAGTTCGATTCCGGTGAGGTCAGTGAAAGCGCTTGGGTTCCGCAACGTGGGCTCCTCGGCGTATCGCGTGGTGTTGGATGTTTGCTGGGTGTTGGCTATTCCAACTGTGCCATGCGGCGGGGCCCGGGTGGGAAACTTCGCGACGCTGTCAGGTACTGCGGAGGCCGGGGGCGGTGACGTAGGTTAGGTGAGGTCACCGCGGGCTGGCCGCGGTGTGTGTTTCAGGAGGCTGAACGATATGGCCACACCGACGTCGATTGAGTTGTTTCTTGCCGATGGGACCCCGGGCGGCCTGATTGCCGCGGAAATTTCCGGGTGGACCGGCAAGATCATCGCCGCGCCGCGGAAGTCGTTGGGTGCGTTGCTGGCGCGCGAGGAGGCGCAGTCGAACGGCGTCTATATCCTCTTGGGCGAGGACGCCGAGTCCATCAACAACACGTGGTGCTACATCGGCAGGTCAGAGAACTTCGCGGAGCGGCTGCGCAACCATCAGGCGAATAAACCTAAGTGGCAGCGGGCCATCATCATCCTGAGCCTGCACCATTCCTTCAACGAAGGGCACTGGGGATATATGGAAGCCAAGCTGCTGCAGGAGGCGCGGAAGGCCGGCCGGTCCAGCTTGGACGAGAACAAGAACAACCCGCGCTCCCGTAAGCTGTCCGAATCGCAAGAGGCATCCGTCAACGAATTCATCCGCAAAGTGAAGCTGATTCTGCCGATGCTGGGCGTCAACATCTTGCGCTCTGCTAGCGGGGAAGAGAGCGCGGCGCCTTCCGTTCAGCGTGGGGTGAAGGACGAGTCGCCGGTGTTTTCTCTGGTGCACACCAGCCGTGGTGTGGATGCGCGGATGCGGCCGGTGGATGGCGAACTGTTCGTGCTGGAAGGTTCGCGCCTGATCAAGCAATGGGACACCAGTGCGGCACGTTCGGAGCACACCCGCCGCAGCTATGAGGCGTTGGCGCAGCAACACCAAAAGCTGATCGCGGACGGTTCGCTACGGGTAGAGGACGATGTGTGTGTTGCTACCCGCGACATCGTGTTCAACTCGCCCTCCACGGCGGCCGCGATATGCCTCGGCCGTAGTAGCAACGGCCGGACGGCGTGGAAAACCAGTGACGGAATGACGTACGCGCAGTGGGAAGCCGCCGTGCAGTAGCGGTGGCATGAAGAATGAGGTAGCACCGATGAGTAGTGAGTTCGTGGACCCTCTTTTGGTAGGCCTGCGTGAAAACCTGGTCACCAGGGACCTGCGGCTCGCACTGGATGCGACCGCGCTTGAAACCCAGATTGCCAAGGTTGACAAGGCCGATTTCCCGCACGTCGCAGCCCGTTTCGTTGCAGAACGCCTGGAGCAGGAACTCCAGCAAATCAGTGGCGAAGAAGAACGCATCGAATTCGTGAACCAACTTCTGACAACCATGAATTCGGTGAACCACGGAGAACACATCGAAGGGCCGGAACCCCAGCAACTGTTGAGCACCGCTAAGCCACCGCACGCGGCACCGCAGTCACCGTCGATCCCCATCTCCGAAGTCGCCCTACTGACCAATGCGCAAGGCGACCCCCGCCTAGGCCCTGAGCTCAAAACCGAAATGCTCAGCGCCGACGCCGTCGATGTGGTGATGTCCTTCGTTCGCTGGTCCGGCATCCGTCTGATCGCTCAGGAACTCCAAGAACTCAACCGGCGCGGAGTCCCCGTCCGTTTCCTCACCACCACCTATATGGGTGCAACCGAGAAACGCGCCCTGGACTATCTAGTGAATGAGTGCGGCGCCGAAGTCTGCATCAGCTACGACACCCAAACCACCCGCCTTCACGCCAAAGCGTGGGTCTTCCGCCGCGACACCGGCTTCCACACCGGCTACATCGGCAGCTCCAACCTCAGCAAGGCCGCGATGGTGGACGGGCTGGAATGGAACGTTCGGGTCTCCAACATCCAGACCCCGGCGCTGGTTGAAAAGTTCGAGGCTACGTTCGAAAGCTATTGGCAGTCACCGATCTTCGAACCCTACATTCCTGAAAAGGATGGGGAACGGCTCCAGCAAGCACTCAACAACGGCGCCGCGGACAAGGTTCCGGACTCGCTTTTGGCCACGAACTTGGATGTTCGCCCGTACCCGCATCAGGCGATCATCCTGGACGATCTCCAACACGAACGCGAAGTCCTCAACCGTCACCGCAACCTTGTGGTTGCGGCAACCGGCACCGGCAAGACCGTGATCGCCGCTTTGGACTACCGCCGTCTATGTGAAAACACCAAGGGCCCACGCCCGCGGCTGCTGTTCGTGGCGCATCGTCGTGAAATCCTGGAGCAATCCCTGCGAACCTTCCGAGACGTGCTGGGTGACGGCTCTTTCGGTGAGTTGTTGGGCGGGAACTACCGGCCTACCAAGTGGGACCATGTGTTCGCGTCCATCCAGACGCTGTCTCAGGAAACGGTCTACACCAAGCTGGACCGTGATCACTTCGATGTGGTGATCATTGACGAGTTCCACCACAGTGCCGGCGCTACGTACGAACGCGTCATCAAGCATTTCGATGGGTGTAAAGAGTTCTTGGGGCTGACCGCAACCCCTGAGCGGATGGACGGCCAGAACATCGTGGCCGAATACTTTGACGGTCGGATCGCGAGCGAACTCCGGCTCTGGACGGCTTTGGACAACGACCTTCTGGTTCCTTTCCACTACTTCGGCATCGCCGATGGTGTGGACTTGTCCGGTGCCCAGTTCAGCGCCGGCGGGTATCGGGTTGCGGACCTGGACCGTCTCTATACCGGCAATGATCAGCGTGCTAAGAAAATCATCCAAGCCACCCGCGAGATCGTGACCGACACCGGCAACATGAAAGCCCTCGGTTTCTGCGTCTCCGTTGACCACGCCACCTACATGGCCGAGGTTTTCAACCAGGCCGACATCGCATCCGGCGTTGTCACGGGCAAGACCTCACGCGAGGACCGCGACCAAGCGATCAAACAGCTTGCCGCAGGCGAACTCAACTGCCTCATGGCGGTCGATGTCTTCAACGAGGGCTTCGACCTGCCAGCTATTGACACGGTCCTGATGATGCGGCCTACCCAGTCGGCGACCATCTTCATCCAGCAGCTGGGGCGCGGTCTACGCCGAGGGCAAAATAAGAGCGTCCTGACGGTGCTGGATTTCGTGGGGCACCAGCACAAGAATTTCCGTTTCGACATCAAACTGCACGCACTCACCGGTCAGGACCGGAAGCAGTTGCAGCGTTCTGCGGAACATAATTTCCCGGTGCTGCCGGCGGGATGCCAGATTGTGCTCGATGAGGTCACACAGAAGGAAGTTGTGGCTAACCTTCGGAGCCAGGTGACGATGAGCACCAAGGACTTCCTGGCGGATGTGCGCCAGATGAGCACGGCGGCTGAGGTTACGGCCGGGTTGCACCTCAAGGACTATTTGGAGCGGTCTGATCGTGACCTGCCGTCGGTATATAAACCGGGCGCGACCCGAACATATCTCGGCGATAAAGGCCCGAACGCTTGGGTTCAATACGAGGCGTGGGCGAATGGGCGGAGCTCGTTCCGTCCGAGCGAAGCCGAAAGCAAGCTGCTGCAGCGAGCCAACAAGTTTGTGCACGTGGACGACCCGGTCCGTTTTGAGGGATATCTGCGAGTATTGAACAGCGGCAAGGTCACGCCTGAGTTGCTGCAGGATCCGCTGGCGTTGATGCTGTATTACTCGTTCTGGCCGTCTGGCCATGAGAAGGGGCTAGCCGCCGGGATGGCGGAGCTTCTGAACGCTCGATTTGTGCGGGAAGAGCTGGAACAAATCATGCAGTTCCGGGAAGTGGTTTCGAGGGCCGTCCCGCGGCCACTATCCGGCGGTCTTGAGACCCAACCCATCCGAAGCCACGCGACATATACGCGTGAGGAGCTGCTCGCGGGCCTGGGCGTGGGCTCGCTGAACTTGGAGAAGCCCGGCAGTATCCGCGAAGGCGTGAAGTGGATTCCGGAACTGCAGACGGATGTGTTGCTGGTGACGCTGAAGAAATCGGAGGCCGACTATTCACCGACCACGATGTATCACGACTACGCGTTGACGGACACGCTGTTCCACTGGGAATCGCAAAGCCTCACTCGGGAAGCATCGCCTACCGGGCAGCGGTACATCAACCACGAATCGGAAGGCTCCAACGTGGTGCTGTTTGTGCGTAAGGCGAAGAACGGTGAGATGGGAACGGAGCCGTACACGTGCCTCGGTAACGCCCGCTATGTGAAGCATTCAGGGGAGAAGCCGATGCAGATCATTTGGGAACTTGAACGCCCGATGCCTGCGAGCTTATTCGATATCGCTCGCGCGGCTCGGTAGGTGGTAGAGGCGGACCAATACAGCTTCATGGCCCGCCGCTATCCCTCCGGGTAGATTCAGAGCATGGACCTGCATGAGTTTGTTGCACCCTTCGCCGAGCATCTAGGCGCGTGGAGCGCCACCGATCACGTCGAGCTGACCCTCGCGTAACCCGCTGGGCAGATGCAACATCTCGAAAGCACGCTGCACCGAGCTGAAGAAGACCGCGCCGAAGCACACGCATAAGGACCCGCCGTGCCCATCAGTCGATCCATCCACGACACCGCAGCCGCGCACCCCGAACGGCTCGCCATCACCAGCAGCAACCGTTCCCTCACTTACCGCGACCTCGCGCACGAAAGCCCCCGCATCATCGCCGCCGCCAACTGGCTGCACCGCAAAGTGCGGTTGGAAACACAGCCGACGACGGGGCGGACTGGGTTGGCGGAGAAGGCTGAGCTAGCGGCACGGCCGGTGACCGCGGTGTGCACCGCATCGGCGTTTGAAGCGGCACGGATCATGGCGGCGCTTGCCGGTTCCGAGCATATTTTCGCGTCGATCGACCCTCGGTGGCCGGCCGAGCATCAACGCAACATCGTGCGCGCGGCGGGCATCGGCGTGGTGATCGTGGACGACTCCGAATCCGCCGCAACCCTCCGGGAAGCCCTGGGTGAGGAGTGCGGCGAGGACTGGGGCGGGGTCATCTGCACGCTAACGGAGTTCCGCAACCTCGAACACGCGGTTGGCGCTGAAATGGATGGCGCGGGGCATGGCGCTGGCAGCGTTGCCGAAGTTGCGGCGAACCGTCCCGACACCTCCCGCCCTGATGGTGCGGCGGACCGCCCCGATTCTGAGCCGTTCCTGATGCTGTTCTCCTCCGGGACCACCGCCGCGCCGAAAGCATTCCTGAAAACCCGCGGGCAATACCGGGCGAACCTCGCCGTCTCCAAGCGGCACCTCGGGCTGGGGCCTGGCGTGGTCACGTTCGCTCCGGGGCCGTTCGCGTACTCGCTCACCCTCTACGCCGCGGTCGAAACACTCGCAACCGGCGGCACCATCCACCTCGCAAGCAACACTGACACTCTCACGTTGGCCGGCCTGGGGGAGCGAGTCGCGCGCGAAAACATCACCCGCATCGTGACCGTTCCCGCGATGCTGCGCGGCATCATCACCCAAGCCACCCGCACGCCTGAACAGTTTGCAGACCTGGACCTCATCGTCGTGGGCGGCGCCGACCTCCCCGAAAACCTCCGCAACGAGCTCGCCGCCGTGCTCCCTCACACCGAACTCATCAGCTACTACGGGGCCGCGGAAATCGGGTTCATCGGCCAAGGAATCCCCGACCACCCCGGCTGGCACGAGGTCTATAACGGGGTGGAGGTACAGATCCGCGACGAGGACGGGGAGCCCATGCCCGATGGCGAACTGAGCACGATTTGGGTGCGGGCCGCATCATGCTCCGACGGGTACGTGGTCGGCGGCGGCCCTACGGATGGCGGCGGTGCTGGCAGTGATAATGCTGACGGTTCTGTCAGCGGCCTGCTGGATGAGCAAGGCTGGACGAGCGTCGGCGACCAAGGCCGCGTCCGCATCGTGGACGGTCGGCAGCAGGTCCAGGTGGTGGGCCGTGCTGGCGACATCATCAACACTGGCGGACACAAAGTCGCACTGCCGGAAGTGACTCGCGCCTATGCCGACCTTACTGTGGATGGACAGGCGTTCGATGCGGTTGCCGTCGGGCTGCCGGATGCGACGCTAGGGACGGTGCTCGCGCTCGCTGTGGAAGATCCAGGTCAGAGCACCGAGGGCCCCGGGGGCGGTGGCGCCCGCGTCAACCCCCGCCTGACCAAGGCCGCGCTGCGTGAGTGGGGCCGTGCCCGGTTGGCGCCGCAGTTTGTGCCGGCGCAGTACTACGTGGTGTCGCGGATACCGCGAACCGTGGGCGGCAAGGTCAAGACCGCTGAACTCGCCGAACTGCTCCGCTCCGGCGCGACAGCCCGAACAAGCAGCGAGGGGGTGCAGCGCTTGTGACGCACCAACGGGTCACGATCACCGGCCTCGGCGCCATCACCCCGAGCGGGCTGGCCGTCCCCGAAATGTGGGACGCCGTCGCCAACGGTCGCAGCGGCATCCGCGTCCTGGAAGGCGACGAATTCGAAACCCAGCACGCCCGCGAACTTGGGGTGCGCATCGGCGGTCAGGTCCGCGGTTTCAATCCCGAAGACTACGTACCGCGCCCGCTCGCTCGCCGTCTCGACGACATGCACGTGTGGGCCATCGCCGCCGCCGACCAAGCCCTCGCCCAAGCCAGTGGTGGCCCCGCCGCAACAACTGCCGCTGTAGCCGAAGCAACAGGCGTCGCACCCGGTGCAGCGTTGCCGTGGGATCCGGCGCGGGTCATGGTCGTGGTGGGTACGGGGTCGGGGCCGTTGCGCCCGCATCATCAAGGGGCGGTCGGGTTCGAACATAAGGGACAACGCGGTGTCCCGTTGACCCTCACGATGCACGGCGCTCCCGACGCTCCCGCCGCGCTCATCAGTCAGCGGTACGGGGTCACGGGGCCGGCCCGCGCGGTGTCGGCTACGTGCGCTTCCGGTGCTGTTGCGCTCGGGGAGGCGATGCGCGCGCTACGCCACGGATACGCCGATGCAGCGATCGTGGTCGGTGTTGAGGACTGCGTGAACCCGATCAACGTGTCCTCCAACGCGAACGTTCGGGCGCTCGCCGCAGGCTACGAGGCCCGCCCGGCGCAAGCATCGCGGCCCTTCGATCGCAGCCGGACCGGGTTCGTGGTCTCCGCCGGAGCCGCAGCGATGGTTCTGGAACGGGAAGCCGTTGCGCGCAACCGCGGTGCGAATGTACTCGCGGAACTCGCGGGCTACGGTGCGTCCTCGGACGCTCACCATGCGACGACGCCCCTGCCCGATGGTCGCGGTGCCGCGTCCGCGATGCGCGCGGCCCTCGCTGACGCCGGCCTCACGCCGGAACAGTTTGCCACGGGCGCTCCCGATGGCGGCCCGCTCGGCCACGTGAACGCGCATGGAACCGGGACAGTGGCCGGAGACGCCGCGGAAGCCGCGGCACTCACCGCAGTGTTCGGCGGCGGTGTCGAAACGAGCCCGGCAAGCACCACCGCACCCCAGCTCCCGATCACCGCCACCAAGTCTTCGACCGGCCACCTGCTCGGTGCCGCCGGTGTCCTCGAAGCCGTGATCAGTGTGTGTTCGCTGCGGGAGGGGATTATCCCTCCGACCATCAACCTCGACGATCCAGCGTTCCCGGAGCTCAGCATCGTGCGCGAACCGCGCCGCCTGCCGCCGGAGAACAACACGATGGTTCTATCGAATTCCTTCGGGTTCGGCGGGCACAACGCGGCGATCCTCATCAGCAAGAGGTAGCCGCGTTGGCAGGGGTGTCCCGCCAACGCGGCCCGCTCGGCAGTGGTTTAGTGCTGGCGAGCGCGCCTCATCAGAAGCAGGCCGCCCATCAACACCGCGGTCGCAAACCCGATGAGCCCCGCGACCTCCGCGCCGGTCGGAGCCAAGCCGCGCTCACGGGCTTCCGGTTGCTCCGGAGTTGGCGAAGGCGCAGGCTCCTCGTTTGGTTCCGGCGTCGGCTCGTCACTCCGCGTCGGCGTCGGTTCGTCGCTTGGCTCCGGTTCGCGGGTGTCGGTGACGGTGAACTGGGCGGAGGTGCGCATTCGCATCTTCGTATTCTCAGCACGGCCCACAGCCTTGTTGACCACAACATCGCCGTCCTGAGCCTCATGCAGCTCGGTCTTGACGGTGATGGTCTGCTTCTCGCCGTATGCCAGCGGCGCCTCGGTCACTACGCGGACGGGTCGGGGTGCTGAGCGGCGAGCCGGGGAAGGTGGTGGGCGTCAGGGCCTGGTGTTGAGCCCCAGTCGAGGCAGGGCGACGTTCAGAATCTCCTCGGCAGGAGTTCTAAGGCATTCCGTTGCAGTACGGCCGGTCGCATCGAGGTATTCCTGTACGATGCGCGTTCCAGCGGCGTAACCGGCGCCGGTCGGCAGACCGACGGGCGATGACCCGAAGAGTCTGGCACTCGCGTCGCCAAGCACCCAGCCCGCAAAGTGCTGCATGCCCGTGGTGTTGAGACCTATGGAGACGCGGTGAAGCACGTCATCGCTTTCTCGTGTCTCTTCAGAAACAAAGTGGGTGTAGCCTCGCAGGCCGCAGTAGCGGACAGCGAAAAGGTCGGCCAGACCTTCAGCCACGACGTGCTCGCCAACAGTCACGGTCATCGGATTCCATACAATCCCGCCGGGTGAATAGCGGAGGTTGTGGTGTAACTCGTGTAACGCAATAGCTTCAAGCCGGTTGAGGATCACTTCAGTGGGCCAGATGGTAATTGCGATGTAGCCGCTGATACCGCCGAAGGCCGAAAGCCCTTGCAATTCCTCCATAAAGTGCTGGTTGGTCGGGTCTCCCAACAGCAACAACACGGTGATGTCCGGTATCTCAAGGCCGGGGATTGCGGTAGCTAAATCTGTTGCACCTTGAATCAGTGCTTGCTTGATGCGGCCCCACGCATCGGCCTTTTCCAAGCTATCTAGCGCATCGAGCATTCGCTGTTGTGGGGCCTCTGGGCTGAAGCCGAAGTTTTGAGCGTGAACTGCTACGAGGTCAGGCTCGCTAGGGCCGAAAGAGTACATGCCTGCTACAGGTTGCCACAACCGGCGGAGAGCATCGTTTCGTTGCTCCCGTGGGCAATCCAGTAGAGCGCTCATTTCGACGCCACTTTCGACCACCGTGATGTGTGTGCTATTCATGTTGAACCTTATGTTCTGGGGATTTATACCCACTCAGGATTGTTGATATTCACTCCGCTGGCTACTGCCACAGCTTCAATCGCATCGGCAAGCCATCGGGCAAGGCCGGGTTGCCTGGCGTCGTAGTGGTTAGTGAAACTCTTGACGGTGATGTAGCTACGTGAGATCAAATAATGCTTGGCCGGCGTGACAGGGAAAAACTCACCAAGTGCTTCGCGGTGCTTTTGAACTAGCCTTGCTGCCTCATCGCTGGAGGCTGAAACGTTATTGCGCACGGCTTCGGCGCACTGTTCTTCAACGCTGTTGAACCTATCGTTACATGCGGCCCAATCAGCGTGACTCCACTCTGCGGTCCGTTGTTGGCTTATGCTCCAATCGTCTGTATCGCCGTAAGCGTCTTCAGCTTGTGAACGGTATTCAACAAAGCGAGTTTCGCCAAGGATTTCGCCGACTTCGCTCAACGTTGGTTTCTTCGTGGCTGTTTCCTTGGCTATCAGCTTGTCGATCACGCTGAGCATTTCTTGAGTCTGCTGGATTTGAGACGTGAGAATTTCTCGTTGCCTCCGCAGATGTGCGATGTGTTCTGTGCCCGCCGCAAGTACGTCCTTGATGGTTGCAAGCTTCATGCCGGTGGCCCGATAGATCATGATCTGCTGGATTGTATCCAGGTCAGCGCGCGTATAGAGCCTGTAGTTTGAGCAGGTGCGCTCGGAAGGGCGGACAAGACCGAGGTCTTCCCAATGATGCAACGTACGCACCGTTATTTTGAACTGCCGGGCAACCTCCCCGACGGAGTAATGATCTTCATGGCTGTTCATGAACGTAATTCTGATGCCTGACGTTACGTGAGGGTCAAGTCGGTCTTAGCGGTGGGCAAGGCGCGTGCTCGCTAGGAAGTTGCGTTGATGGGCGGGCTGGTAGGTCATGATGTCACCTTACAGAAGTGAGCTGTACCCGGCCAGGGCCCTACGATGCGGCCTCAACCGGACTGTTGCGGCGTGCTCCGATGGCCACCATGATGAGCCCAGCCGCGATCCACACCGACTGAGCCCAGGGTCCGCTGACCGGCAGAGGTGAGCTGGATAGCGAGCAGGACTGCCGAAGCCATGCCACCAAAGATGAGCGGCAGCAACGCTGAGTTCAGCCCCACGCCTTGAGGGTCCTCGGCGGTCATGGGTGCGACGTCGTTGACAGTGACTTCTTGCCCTTCGGCTTCCAGCTGGGTTGCCATCCCTTTGAAGGCGGCCGCATAGGGTGCACGCAAGTGAGCGCCTTCTTGATGTAACTGGGTGAAAACAATCAGGAATTTGTTGAATCAGAGAGGGTCTCGGAGGTTCGCGCGGACCGGCTGGCTCGCCTCGAACCTATCCTTAGGCGGGCGCGTGAAGCCGGGTTGATAGGGGACATTGACGCGATGCGATTCCTGGTTGGGATCGCTGCGGCAACCCGACCACTACCAGACTTCGTGGAGGGGCACATCCCAGATCTGCATGAGTGGCTCATCGACGTCTACTTGCGTGGGCTCCGCCCGTAAGGGTCTAGCGCTTATTCGTGCGGCTGTGGTGAAATAAAGCCAACATGGGCTTGCCTCCATCGTTTTTTGAGTTTGAAAGGCTCCGTATGCGTCGCACCACAGCTACTCTCACCGCCCTGCTCATAAGCGTTGGCTTGGCCAGTTGCTCCCAGGATCAGGGTCAGGATCAAAACCAAGGCCAGAACGATGCGCAACAACAGCAGAACCCTGGCCAGCAGCCGATTCCGCAACAGCAGCAGGGGCAGCAGCAGTCGCCTGCGCCGAGCCCTTCCGTGCAACAGAATCAGCCAGGTGCTGGCGGCCTGAAACCTGACCTTTCGGAGCCGACCCCGCCGTCGGGCCCTTATGAAAAAGCTACGGTTCAGCATCCCGCGCGGAATGTGCCTATCCCGCAATTGGACCCGAATATTAGAAACGATAAAGCCGGGGTCAAGGAGGTCGTGAGGTACTTCATGGCTTCTCAGGAGTACATCAGGCAGACCGGTAACGCGAGGCCGCTAACTCAAGTGGCGCCGACAAGTTGCGCGGGATGCTGGGTGTATGCCAGCAGTGCGAACTATCTGACCTATTCGAAGGGCAGCTGGTATGTCGGTAAGGGCATCGAATATAAGGAAAGGACGTTACAGGTAAAGCCGCACCCCGACCGGCCGGGCCAGGTTGTCGCGACGTTCGATTTCTTTGAGAACGAGGTCACCCTCGTTGAGAATGGCAAACCGCAAGTGGTGGCGAGCCCGAGCACGTTCCGTTCCACCATGGTCCTGGAATACGACTTTTCTCTGGACAAATGGATTATTCGCGAGCTGGAGAACAGGCCACGGTGACGCGTGTGCTGAGTTGTAGTAGCAGGTCACAGGGGGCAAACGGAGCTACCCGTCAAGAGCTGATCGCAGCCAGCATCATCGCCCGCCCCGTCACTTCCTGCGCATCGCCCCGTTACTTCCTGCGCGTCAGGGCGAGTAGTGTCAGCCCGATGCCCGCCACGGTCCAGGCCGCTAGCACCAGCAGAGCCTGTCCCTCGACGGAGTAGGTGTCGGAGACCAGTCCGGCGCGGATCACGTCCCCGGCAGGCATGACTGGCAGTAGCTCGTGCACTCGGGCGTACCAGCCGGGCAGCCGTTCCACCGGGAAGCTCACCGGGGAGAACATGAGCACGAAAAACACCATCACCTGGCTGACGACCTGCGCCAGCATCGCCGGCAGGGTCACAGCGATCGCGTAACCCACAGCGGTGGCCATCACGGTCACCAGGAGCACTCCGGTAATCAGGAGCGGCCAGTCCAAAGAGAACTTCACATCGAACCGCCACCAGGCAGCTAGTGCGGCGACCACCACGCTGGGCAGGGCCATAAGCACCCAGAGGGTGAGGTCGGCTAAGAACAGCACCGGCCGCGGTACCGGCTGGGCACGCAGATACGTCAGGGTTCCGTTGGCGCGGGCGGCGGCCACGCCTTGCGGCACGATCACCAGCCCCAGGGTGAGCAACAGCACGGTCGGAGTGCCGGTGGACAGGAAAGTGATGGAGGCCGTGTCACCCTCGTTGAGCAGGAACCCGAAGCCGACGACGATGCCGCCCGCCAGCAGCACCTGGATTACGGCGATCAGCGGGACCATCGGCCCCAGCTGGGCCAGTTGCCATCGCAGGAGGGTGAGGTAGGCGGTCAGCGCCCCCGCCGACCGGGGCGCGGCGTTGATGGTTTGGGATGTGGAAGTGGCGTTGGTGGCGCGGGGCGTTGCGGTGGCGGTGGATTCAGGCAAGGGTCTCCTCCTTCGGTGCGGTGAGTGCGAGGTAGGCGTCCTCGAGGCTGGCCGGGCCAAGGGTGTAGTCCTCGATGACCCCGGCGGCACGTTGACCGGTAGACCAGGCGACGGCCTCGCCTGCCCGGCTCGCGGGCAGGGTGAGTATTACGCGGCGGCCGACGACGACGCTGCCCCGCACCTCGAGCTGTTCCGGAAGGTGCAGCCCCAGTGCCTCTCGGTGGGGTTCCTCCCTGCGGCGCTCCTCCTGGCGGGGCTCAGCGGCCGCGTCTGTGGGGGCGGGTTCAGGTTCGCCGGGCAGGCGGAGGGTGAGCCGTAGTGTGTCGTCGTAACCGCCGGCACCCTCCGCATCTATCTCAGCTTTTTCGCCGAGTGCCCGGGCCCGCAGCTGGGCGGGGCTTCCGGAGGCCACAACGCGTCCGCGGTCCAAGACGGTGAGTTCATCCACCACGGACTCGGCCTCGTTGACGTTGTGGGTGACCACCAAGACGGCGGTTCCGTCGTCGTCGGCGCGGCGCCGTAGCGCGGACCAGAGCAGGCGGCGGCGTGCCGCATCCACGTCATTCGTGGGTTCATCCAGCACCAGTAGAGGCACTGGAGCGGCCAGGGCCATGGCCAGGGTGGTGAGTCGGCGCACGCCACCGGAGAGGCCGCCACCTTCGGGGCGGGCGGCGCGGTCAGCCCAAGGGCCGAGGTCTAGCTCCTCGAGTAGGCGTGCGGAAGCGGCTCGGGAGTCCCGGGCGGACAAGCCGCGTAGCCGGGCGGCCAAGGTGATGGCCAGGCGCGGGGTGAGGCCGTCGAGAGAAGCGGTGGACTGGGTTTGCAAGGCCACCGCACGGCGGGCCAGCGCGGGGCGGCGAATGGCCTCTATGCCGGCCACATGTAGGGAGCCGGAGTCTGGGCGGAGCAGTCCGACGATCTGGGATACGAGCGTGGTTTTGCCTGCCCCGTTGTGGCCGAGGAGGCCGGATAGCTGACCGGCTCTGACTTGTAGGGAGACGGAATCGTTGGCGGTGACGTTGCCGAACCGTCGGGTGAGCTGGTGGATGTCTAGGATCATTGTTCTCTCCCGGGCGCCCAAGGAAACTGACATACCCAAGGTATTTCAGATACCGACGGTATGTCAATGGTGGGTAAAGCTAGCTTGCGGCGGGTAGGGGACGGCGACTCCGTTGGGCTCTGGCGCGGCGATCCGGCCGGATATCATGGGTTTTATGACGGACCTGCCCGCTCCTCTCTCCCGCCAGGACATGCAGCGCATGACCCGCGAGCGCCTGGTGTTTACAGCGCGCGCCGCGTTCGCCCGCGAGGGCTACCACGGGGCGCGGCTGGATCGAATCGCGAAAGAGGCGGGGTTCTCCAAGGGCGCGGTGTATTCCAACTTCGCCAACAAGGCTCAGTTATTCCTGGCCGTACTGGATGCGAACATCGACGCCTCGCTGACGGATCCGGTGGGTGAAGAGCCGCCGCTGACGGCGTTCAGGGAGGGCGCTGAGGCGAGCGAGGATGCCGCCGGGATGACGCCGGATGAGAAACAGCAAGCGGTGCGCGGGATGGGCCTGGCCACCCTGGAGTTCGTGGCGTATGCGGCGCGGGACCCGGAGCTGGCTGCGCAGTGTGCCGTGCGGATTGACCGGGCGGTGGGGTTTTATGCGCAAGCGGCTGAGGACCTTGGGCTCGAGGCGGAGGGGCTGAGTGCTCAGGAGCTCGGCGGATTGTTCATGGCGCTAGACAATGGGGCCGCTTTGTTGACGCTGGCCGGTTCCACACAGTTGTCTGACGAGGCGGTCGACCGCGGCATAACCCTCTTGGCTGGAGCTCCTTGGAATAAGCAGACAGCGGGAGCCGAGGACGTGGGGTCTAGCGGTGCCGATGAGCCAGATGCTGGCACGCGAACCGGGGACGAGGCACTCAGCGCCGAGACGCGCGAGACCCTGCGCGAGGCTATGGGTCAGCGGCTGCGCCGGGCGATGCCGAAACCGACCGCCGACTAGCCGGAAGCTAGTAACTCGAAAATGTCGTTGCAGACGAAACCGCGTTTGCCCTTGCCAACACTGCGTTGGTCTAGGACACCGGCCTCAGCAAGGTATTCAAGGGCGTTGTGTGCTGAGGTGCCGCTGGTTCCGGTTAGCTGAGCTGCCACATCGACAGTCAAAGCAGGCAACTTCGGCAAGGCATCGAGGATCTTCCATACGGTTGAGTCGCTACGCGGAATACGCATGCCGGTCCGCTCAGCGTAGTCGGTGATCATGGCGTGGGCGTCGCGTTCAAACTCGTCGAGCTCATCCCTGAGATCAGAAGCAAGATCCACAGCGTCATTGGCGGCAGCGATGAACGTTCGGAGCCACGCGTTGATGCCTTCGCTGATGCTGAGCTCGCGGACCGGTTCAGCGTCCGATGCGAGTTCGGTGCCGTTCGGGATGCCACGGAACGCCATGAGCCCAGCAACATACTCATCCGAACGCGTCAGGAGAACCTGGCTGATCGGCAGCACGGACCCTTCTGTGAGACCGCCACGGACAAGCGCGGTGTGGATGAGCGCACGACCGATGCGCCCATTACCGTCAGCGAAAGGGTGCAGAGTTTCGAACTGCGCATGAACCAGCCCGGCCTGGATCAGGGACCCCACGGCGGCGCCGTTCATGAACTCCACCAGGTCCTCAACCGCGGGAACTAGCGCGTCTTCGCTGGGCGGAATGAACTCGGCTTGGCCCGGGTGGAACTCGCTCCCGCCAACCCAGTTTTGTCTGTCACGAATGCCTGAGACGCCCAAGTGGGGTAGCAGTTCTGTCTGTAGCGCTTCAATGTCTGCCCACGTGACGTTTTCGGCTGTCCCGAGGCGTTCAACGGCGCTGGTGAGAGCCGCGATGTTAGCGGCGACTTCTGCCGCTACCGATGGATGCCCCGCGTCGGGGGCGCCCTTCGTCCCGCGTTCTAGTTGTTTGAGCTCTTCAAACACGATGTTCTTCGGGTTAGAACGCAAGCCCTCTATGTACGAGCTTGAGACTGCTTCGCTACGCAGAAGGTGGCGGGACACGGCTTCGAGTTTGCCTGCGGCGTCGTGAAACTTCAGGTTTCGGATGCGACGTTCTATACGACCGGCTTCGGCTGCTATTGCCGGGTCGATGCGCCACTCCGGTGTGGTGAGTGAGAACGGCTGATACGCCCAGTAGGTTCCGTGCCAACGGTCGCGTGGGCGCCGTGCATTGTCAGAGGGAGTCCATTCCCTAGCTGTCCACGACATAAGCACTAGCCTTCCAAGAATCGACGTTCCTCTCAAGGATAATGCTTATCCTTTGGCAGATCCGTGTTCTACCCAAGGATAACGCTTATCCTTGGATGTCGCTCCGGCCTAGCCAAGGATTATCAAGATCCTTAAACAACAACGGTGCCGAGCGCCGTCACCTATGTGATCGGCTGCTCGGCACCGCTGTTGCGAACCAGAGCTGTTGTGAACCGGAACTGGCTCAGCAGAAACTAACTCACAGGCTCGCTACTGGGTCTGTCCCGTCCATGAACGCAATGAACCGGTCCTCCGGGAGCTGATCTGCGTCAGCCAGGTGTGCCAACACCTGTGCGACGAGTTCCCGGCTGGTCTCCGTGTTCTCCGGTACACCGCTGTTGGGATCGAAACGCTGCATACCGGCGGGCGCATCCTCATCGGTAAGGAGCCCCGGGCCAACGATCGCGTAGTCCAGGCTGGTGCCTTGCAGGTGCTCGTCGGTGGCACGCTTGGCCAGCACGTAATGGTGGAAGGGGTCTTCCTCATCGATGGGGTGCACGAACGAGGTCGCGAAGCTCACCATCAGGTAGCGCGGCTTGCTAGCGGCGCGGGTGGCCGCATCGATCGATGCGATCGCGGCGTCGCGGTCGATCGCGTAAGTCTGGTCGACACCGTTGCGGCCGCCGTTGCCCGCGGCCCAGATGACGACGTCTTTGTCGCGTAGCAGCTCATCCCACGCGGCGTCGTCGAAGTCGAGCATCTCGGCGATGCGAGGCCGTGCGCCGAGGGCTACGATGTCCGCCTCATATTCGGGCTTCCGGATGAGGGCCTCGACGTTGTGGCCGGCTTTGGTCAGCAACGGCAGGGTGCGCAGGGCAACTCGTCCGTGGCCGCCAATGACAAGGACATTCTTAGATGTACTCACGCCAACCACCCTACGCGTGGGGTCTGGCGCGCGAGGCATGGTTGCAAGCCACCGCTTCGTATCCCCGCCATCGCCCACCTCACCCTCGCGTCCCACCACCGCGCGCCCACCGAGCCCGCCGTCACACGCTGGCATATCCTGTCAGAAAGCTTTCTTTTGGCTTCCATTCGCGTGCCTGGGTTGTGAGGGGTTGTTGTGGGTTCTTTGTCGCGTGAGGTTCAGCGGGACCGTTTGCACAGAACTATTTGGGAGGTTGCGAACGAGCTCCGTGGTGCGGTGGACGGTTGGGATTTTAAGAGCTATGTGCTCGGGATGTTGTTTTACCGCTTCATTTCGGAGAACCTCGCGACCTTCATCGAAAAGAATGAGGGTGAGGGGTTCAGCTATGCGGACCTGACGGATGAGCAGGCTGAGCCGATCCGCCAAATGATGGTGGATGAGAAGGGTTTCTTCATCCTTCCCTCGCAGCTGTTCGTGAATGTGCGCAAGCGGGCGGCGCAGGATGAGAATCTGAACGAGACCCTGGAGAAGGTCTTCCAAAGTATCGAGGGTTCGTCGGTGGGTCATGCGAGTGAGGACGACCTCAAGGGCCTGTTCGATGATCTTGATGTGAACTCGACCCGCTTGGGTAACACGGTGGAACGCCGTAACGAGAAGCTGCGCAAGCTGCTTAACGCGATCGGTGAGCTGGATATGGGCGAGCAGCACGATGAGGGCATCGACATGTTCGGTGACGCCTATGAATTCCTGATGCAGATGTATGCCTCGCAGGCCGGTAAGTCGGGTGGTGAGTACTATACGCCGCAGGAAGTCAGTGAACTGTTGGCGCGCTTGACGGTGATTGGTAAGGACAGTGTGCAGCGTGTGTATGAAACTTTCATGTCACAACGGATACAAACGCGCGCGAACTACGATTTAGCTGCCTGACTGGTTCACCGACGTAACCTCGCGCTTCATTGGACGTCGAAAGTCTTCGACTGTTTTTCATTATCTTCGACCCAGTGAACGGTTAGCTTTGTGCCTGCGGTGCCCATCGAATACGAGACTGGCACTTTCCAGATGACCCCAGGTTCCAGCGTGATTGGCTGATCATCCACAAGGAGTCTCATAAGGCCCGATGCGGCTTGGCCTTCGAAGGTCACCGCTTCAGCAGCGAGATCACCAGTATTGGTAACCTCAAACCAGTGTTTCGTTTCCTATTTGATCTTGCCGCGCTTGTCAATTTCCTTTTCGTGTCGCTCGCTCTTTGACTCGACGCGGAAGCGGACGCCGAGCGGCTCATGGCGCACCCCGACCACGGAGAGATCGATTTTGACTAGGTCATGCTCGACGGCAGCCCAGACTTGGTTCTCCAGTTGGCGGATGTCATCGAATTCTCCGAGCAGTCCCCGCTCCTTGATTTCATTCTTGAAATTTCGGAGACCCTCGAGTTGCGCAGTATCGACGTCATGAGGCAGTGGGGCTCTTGAGAAAAACAGGTGTACCGGTTTCCCGCTGTTTACTGCTCGCTCAATCTCTTCAACTGTTCCCGACACTGCATCTGGTGTTGGTGAGCCGAGTCGGCTGTCGAAGAGCGCGACCACGATGTCGGCTCCGTCGACTCCCTGGGTGTTGATGATCTCCTGAGAGTGACCTCCGAGCAGCGGTACAGAATTGGTCTCCCACCGCCACGGCAGTAAGACTACATTCCGAGTCGTCGCGTGGAGTCGATTCCATGAGTGCAGAGCGCCCTCGACTGCATCTCGGGCATCGGGTACGTCGGATGGGGAGGCGACGAGAACGCGCAGAACGGTTGCCGGAAAGCTCATGACTTTATTCAACGTGTCTAACTGCCCGGGTGACGAGAGGAGAGTCCTAGGACCACTAGGAACTGGTCGCGATTGTCTGTTCGCTGCCGTCGCGGCGCAGGCCCTGTCGCGCGCGGCCAAGGCGGGCGATACCTCTCCCGGGGCCGTGACGGCGGCGATCAAGACGACGGCCGAGTGGCTACACAATACGCCGGCGATCGCGCGCGATTCCTATATCAATCCGCGGGTGATCGAGCTGTTTGAAAAGGGCACGGTCATCTCGGGTAAGGCGACCGACGCGAAGGTGCGGGCCCTGCTGACCTAGGCTTCGTCGCTCTCCGGCCACGTGATGGGCGTGGGCGACACATCGCGGGCGGCGAAGCGCTCCGAGCCGATTCCGGCGGCGACGACGAGCACGATGCCAAGGACCTGGATTGGCAGCGGTACTTGGGCGAGGACGAGCGCGCCGATAAGCACGCTGATCGCGGGCTCCAGCACATGAGGGTGCCGAAGGCGGCCGGGGCCATGGCACGCAGCGCGACGATTTCGAAGGCGAGAGGGATGACCGGCATCAGGAGTGCGAGCCCGGGCGCCGTGGCGATGACCGGCAGGGACAGGTACGGCAGCGCCTCGGGTAGCCCGATGGGCGCGTAGGCGATGGCGACGATCGGGATGGTGTAGGCGAGGGCGCTGATGCCGGAAAACCGATCACCGACGCGTTGGGTTAAGACGATATACAGCGCCCACCCGAGCCCGGAGCCGAGGGCGAACAGGATGCCGACGACGTCGACGTTACCGATCCAGGGCCGGGTCAGTAAGACGACGCCGATCATGGCGAGGGCGGGATAGGAAAGGGCGCGCCGCGAGGTGCTTGTGAGCGCGGCAAGGACGAGTGGGCCGAGGAATTCCAGAGCCACGGCGGTGCCGAGTTAGATGCGCTGGATTGCGGCAAAAAGAAGAAAGTTAGCGAGCCGGTGGTGACGCCGAGGGCGGTGACGAGACCGGCGTCACGCCAGGTCATACCGCGCAGGCGCGGGCGCGCGATTGCCAGGATGAGGACGGCGCCGGCGGCCACGCGCAGCCAGGCAGCCCCGCGCGGCCCGACGTCGTTGATCAAGCCAACGGCGAAGGCTTCCGAGAGTTGGACCGAAAGCATGGCAAGGACGGCGAGTAGCCAGGGCGGCACCTCGGCCGCACGGGCTTGCTGCTTGTCGCGCCATAGGCTCACCCTTCCAGGCTAAACCCTGCCTTGGCCATTGCCCACGCCTGCGGTTCAATGGAGCTATGACCCGACCCACGATCATGTTTGTGTGCGTTCACAATGCAGGCCGCTCCCAGATGGCGGCGGCTTTTGCCAAGACGCTGTCCGGCGGACGCATTGAGGTCCGCTCCGCGGGCTCCGCCCCCGCTGATTCGATCAACCCCGTGGTACGAGAGGCGATGGCGGAGGTCGGGATCGATCTGGCCGCGGCGCGCCCGAGGGTGCTGGTGGCTGAGGACGTGCAATCCTCCGACGTCGTCATCACGATGGGCTGCGGCGATGCGTGTCCGTTTTTCCCGGCACGCGCTATGAGGATTGGCAGCTGGCCGATCCGGCTGGGCAGGACCTTGCCACCGTGCGCGTGATCCGCGACGAGATTCAGGCTCGGGTGCGCGAGCTGGTGGCGAGCCTGCAGCCCTAGGCGCCGCGCCGACGCATTTGACCCCGCCCTCGACTTAGGTTAGGATCACCTCAATTTGTGGTGCGGCGCAGGAGGGAATGCACATGGCGAAACGGGGTTTTGAGGGCGTGCTGACGCGCGGATTTGGAGCGCGCGACCACAGCGCAACAGTCACGGCCGTGACCTACCTCGCCCCGCATTTCGTGCGAATCCACCTGGTGAGTGCAAGTCTGCTTGCCGAGGTCGTTCTCGCGCCCACGGCCTGGCTGCGGTTCTGGTTCCCCGATCCGGACGGCAGCGACCAGGAACATCAGCGCGGCTACACCATCGTCGAGGCCGACCCGGATACCGGTGAGTTCGCGATCGACGTGGTGCTGCACGAACCTGCCGGGCCGGCCTCCAGCTGGGCAAGCCAGGCACAGCCGGGCGATACCATCGCGGTCACTACGCTCGGCTCGACGGGTTTCGTCCTGCCCGAGGAACTACCCGACGGATACCTCGTCATTGGTGATGCCGCGTCGCTGCCCGCCATCAATTCAATCCTCGAGGTGCTTCCATCCGAGCTGCCGGTCGAACTGTACCTGGAAGAGCACACGCTCGATGACCACATGCTGGAAATCCGCACGCATCCGCGCGCGCGAGTGCATTGGGTGCCGCGCGTCGATGAGGCGAGCCTGGCGGCGGGACTGGCTGCGCGGGACTGGTCGAACTGGAGCGCGTGGGTGGCGTGTGAGTCCGACAGCTTGAAATATGTGCGTCGCCGCCTGATGAACGATTTTGGCTTCCCGAAGTCCGAAATCCAAGCCCGCGCCTACTGGTGTTATGGGCGGGCATTCGGCAAAAAACGCCCCAAGGATCTGCCCGAGGCTGCCGCCGCGCAGGTACCTGCGGCCGGCGAGGCTGCGCCTATCAGCGGGACGTGGCGGGCTGAGGCCGGTCGGCGCCTGCTCGCCCCGCTGCGCACAACCTTCATCCTGGCGGCGATCGTGCAAGCGCTGGCCACACTCGCGCAGCTGGCCCCCTACGTCCTGCTCGTCGAACTCGCCCGGCTGCTGCTCGTCGGCGCCGGCACCGACGCGCTCATCCGCCTGGGCTGGTGGGCCGGCCTGGTCCTTATCGCGGGCGCGCTACTCACGACCGGGCTGATGACCTGGCTGCACATCGTCGATGCGCGCGTCAGTCAGGACCTGCGCCCCCGACTGCTGATGACGCTCGGACGCGTGCCCCTCGGGTTTTTCGATACCCGCAGCGCGGCGCACATCAAGCAGCTGGTGCACGATGATCCGCTGGCGATGCACTACCTCATCACGCATGCGGTGCCCGATGCGGTCGGCGCCATCGTCGCGCCTGTGGCCGTCTTGGGCTACCTGTTCGTGATCGACTGGCGGGTGGCGCTCACCCTGCTGCTGCCGGTGCTCGCCTACCTGATCGGCATGTACATCATGATGACGCAGTCGGGCCCGCGCGTAGTGCAGGCGCCGCAGTGGCGCCAGCAGATGGCCAGCGCTGCTGACGCCTACCTGCAGGGGCAGGCCGTCGTACGCGTCTTCGGGGGTGCAGCCGCCGCGCCCTTCACCCGGAGCCTGCGAGACTACCTCGATTTCCTGCGATCCTGGCAGCAGCCGCTCAGCGGCCGCAAAACCTTCATCGATCTGGTCACGCGCCCCGCGACGTTCCTGTTCCTCAGCTGCGTGGTGGGCACCGCGCTCATCACCGCGGGCATGATGGATCCGATCTCGCTGCTGCCCTTCCTCTTTCTTGGCACGACGTTCGGTGCGCGGCTACTGGGCGTCGGCTACGGTCTGCAGGCGCTGCGCGACGGTATGCTCGCGGCACGCCGAATCCAGGTCATGCTCGACCAGGAGCAGCTGTCCACGCTGCCTGAGGTCGAGCATGCGGCGAGCGCGCCGAGGCCCGCTGGTCTCGTCGAGTTCGATGATGTGAGCTTTGGCTACGACGCGTCTACCCCCGTGCTGTCGGGCGTCTCGCTGCGCCTGGCGCCCGGTACCATCACTGCGCTCGTGGGCCCGTCCGGTGCGGGTAAATCCACCCTGGCGAGCCTGCTTGCCCGGTTCTACGACGTGACCGACGGCGCAATCCGCATCGGCGGCCACGATCTTCGTACGCTCGAGGCATCACAGCTGTATTCGCGGGTTGGCTTCGTCTTCCAGAATCCGCAACTGGTGCGCGCCAGCGCCCACGAGAACATCGCGCTCGCCCGCCCGGATGCCAGTCGGCACGAGGTGGAGCAGGCTGCCCGCGCCGCTCACATTCACGAGCGCATCCTCGCCCTACCGGACGGCTATGACACGATCCTGGGCGCTGACATCGCCCTATCCGGCGGTGAACGCCAGCGCATCACCATCGCCCGTGCGCTGCTGGCCGACTGCCCAATCCTCGTGCTGGACGAGGCGACGGCATTTTCCGACCCCGAATCCGAATACCTCGTCCAGCAGGCGGTCAGCCGCCTGACCGCCGGACGCACCGTGCTGCTCATCGCTCACCGCCTGCACACCATCACTGGCGTCGATACCATCGTTGTGCTCGATGGCGGCCAGATCATCGAGCAGGGTCGGCACGAGGAACTGCTCGCACGCGGCGGTCGCTACGCCGAACTCTGGGCAGCCGCCGAGACGAAGGCCACCTCATGATCCGCACGCTCATTAACCTGCTGCCACCGGCCCAGCGCCGCCATATCACCCCCTACCTGGCGCTCACGGCGCTAAGTATCGCGCTACGCGCCGCAGCGGCGCTCGCCCTCATTCCGCTCATCTCGGCCCTGTTCAGCTCGCAGCCGGGTGATGCCTGGCGCCCTCTGGCCATGATCGCGATCGCTACGGCGCTTGGCTGGGGGTGCGATAGCGCCGCGGCCCGCCACGCCTACGCTGTTGGCTTCGTGCTGCTGGATCACGCTCAGCACACCGTCGCCGAGCGCATCACCACCATCCGATTGCAGTGGCTGACCGGCGATAACCTGGCCACCACGCGTCAGGCGGTCGCTGCCACCGGTCCCGAACTCGTCGGGTTGATCGCCTACCTGGTGACGCCGCTGCTGAACGCCCTTATTCTTCCGGCCGCGATCGGCATCGGCCTGCTGTGGTTTTCTCCGACGCTCGGCGCTGCAGCGCTGGCGTTCCTGCCGCTGCTGCTTGGCGCCCTCGTCCTCTCGATGCGCCTGGCGCGCAGCGCCGACGCCGCCGCGGATCGCGCCCACGCCCAGCTGTCCGAGCGCCTCCTGGAGTTCGCCCGCACCCAGCAGGCGTTGCGCTCCGCCCGCCGCGTCGATACCGAGAGCAGCCATGTCGGCCAGGCACTTGCCGCGCGCACTCATGCGATGAGTCGACTGCTCGCCTACCGCGCGCCCGAGCAGCTGGTTTTCACTCTGCTGACCCAGCTCGCCCTCATTGCGCTCGGCGCCCTCGCGGTCAGCCGCGCCGTCACCGGCGAGGTTTCCCCCGCCGCCGCGATCGCGCTCATCGTCGTCATCGTCCGCTTCTTGGAGCCCCTGGCGCTCGTGGCCGATATCACCGCCGGCTTGCAACTGACCACGAACGCACTGCGCACCATCCACACCGTGCTTGCCGCACCGCGCGAGCACCCCGGAACCGCGACACCAACCTTCTCAACCGCTCCCCAGATCGAGGTCGCCGACGTCACCTTCGGTTATGACGCCACGCGCGAGCGCCCCGTGCTTGACGGCCTGAACCTCACCTTCCAGCCGGGCACCACAACCGCGATCGTCGGGCCTTCTGGCTCGGGCAAATCCACCCTGCTGTTCCTGCTGGCCGGGCTCCACCAGCCCACCTCCGGAAGCATCCGTATCCAGGGCACGGACCTCGCCGAGCTCACTCCCGCCGCCCGCCGCGCCCTCATCGCCGTCATCTTCCAAGACCCGTACCTGTTTGACGGCACACTGCTGGACAACATCTCCATCGGTAATCCCCACGCCACCGGCGAGCAGATCGAGCGCGCCACCGCACTCGCGCGCGTGGATGCCGTTGCCGCGCAACTCACCGACGGCATGGCCACAATGGTCGGCGACGGTGGCACGCTGCTATCGGGCGGGCAGCGCCAGCGCGTCTCGATCGCCCGCGCCCTGCTCAGCTGCGCCCCCGTGCTGCTAGTCGATGAGGCCACCAGCGCGCTCGATACCGAAAACGAACGCGCCGTCGCCGCTGCCCTGAGCTCGGAGACCACGCCCCGCACCCGCATCATCGTCGCGCACCGCCTGTCCTCCATCCGCCAGGCCGACCGCGTCATCTTCTTCGATGCCGGCCGCGTCATCGAGGACGGCAGCATCGAGGACCTGCTCGCCCTTGATGGCCGCTTCGCCGCATACTGGCGCCAGCAGCAGGCCGCCAGCGCTTGGCGCGTGCGCTAGTGCTCCCGCCAAGCCCTACGGTAGATTCAACGCCCTAGCCTACGTGACCCAGCTCACCGCCGGGTTGAAAGGATGGCATCAAGAAACGCTGTGCAGCAATGGCTCTGGTTTTTGCAGCTACGCTCGCCGGTTGTGGCGACGAGACCGCACCTGAGAGTTCGGCCTCGCCTGCCACGAGATCACCCCCCGACCACCTCAGCTCCTTCCATCAGCGCAAAGCTCAGCGTTGACAGCACGGATAAGCCCCTGACATCTGCCGCGTGCGCCACGATCGACGGGGAATCAACGATGTCATTCGAAACACCGGATCAGCCGCAGTCGTTGCTCACCGTCAAGGTTGCCGATGGCGCCGTCAAGGATGTGATATGGCAAGCCGGCAACACCCTGCACTCCTGGGGAGGCGACTACTTTGGACGTGACCCGCTCGTGAGTGTTGACGCAGACCGCTGGCGGATCGAGGCCTCCGTGCGTGAAATCAGCGGCGACGGTGCGGCCGAACTCAAGGCTATGGAAATCCAAGCGGAGATCGACTGCACGTCTGACGAGAGCCATCATCGCGACGACCCGTATCAGTCGGTAGCCAACGGCCAGTACGCACCGAGCCCTGAGCGCAAAGCTCAGCTCGAGCCACTCGATGCTCTATTCGCCAAGACTCAAAGCGAGGTGATAATCGACGGGCAGGCAGCGACCGTCACGAAAACGTCATGTGACCCCAGCTTCGTCGCTAAAACCAATGTGAGGGCCGATCTTGAGATCGGCGGAGAATCAGCATCCCTATCGTGGGACTTCACCGATCCCGCCGTGCCAAAAGCCGTGGAGTTGCGTCTAACGGGCAACCAGCTTGGCTGGCAGCACGAAAAAACGTCCTACCCGCACACCGGGTCGAGGGCAAAGCCCACGCACTGCGCGGCACGGTCTATTCCGATGACCTGTCCAAAACCAGCACCATCGAGCCCGTCATTTTCTGCGAAGCAAAAGTATGGACACATCGTCTTGGGAACCTACTGCTACTCAATCGCCGGAAAAACTCCAGTGCTTGCAATTATGACTTCGATGTTAAGAAGGAGAGGTACTTCAAGTCGGGGAAAGGCGTGGCGGTGTTCGCACTCACCACGCAGGTACTTGGAGAACCGGTGTGGACTCCGAGTGTTATCGAGCGACGTCAGAAAGAGCTTTTGGAGATCTTGATTAAGGAGTGGCAACTCTAATCACACCCTGGCGCCTGCCCAATGTCCGCCTTGATGGCTACTACTTGGGTGCTGCCGTCGCGGAAGTGGAAAGTCACCGTACCGTCGATGTTAACGGTGCCTTTGTCGAGCAAAGCTACGCAGAGGTATGGGTTGAAGGCCAACTGTTCAAGTTCAAGGTTGGCGGTCTCTTGCCTGTAGTAGTGGTAGGCGGCTAGTCGGTTGTGCTTGTTGTGGATTTCGTCGACCACGGCAGCGTGCTCAGCTAACAGCGCCTGGTGCTGTTCGTGGCTAGCGTTGAACGCCTTCTCGTAAACCTGTTGGTCTTGCGCGACGCGTGCGTTGTGGGTGATTAGTGATTCGAGCTTTTTCGCTACCTGGTCGATCTGGGCGATCAGTCCGGCTGCTTCGACTTCGAGGTCGCTGGTGTCGAGCGCGTCGAGTACGGCGTGGTTGACGGTGTCATCGGCAGGTGAGCCGAAGCGGAGGCGGATAGCCTCGAGGAACATGTACTTGAGTCGTTGATCGCTGATGTGCCCGGTGGCGCATTTTTCCTGGCCTGCGTATTTGTGGCCGCACCGCCAGATGACCTTTTCGTACTTACTGCCCGCGTGCCAGGTTTTCGAGCCGAAGAAGTGCCCGCACTGGCTGCACTCCAAGGTCGATGAGAAGGGCCTGGTGCGATGCTGGGTTCGCTGATCTCTAGCCCCTTTAGCTATTTCGGCTTGGACGAAGTCCCACACTGCCGGGCTGATGATCGCCTCATGGCTGGCGGTGACGTAGTACTGGGGTACTTCGCCTTGGTTGATGACTTGACGTTTCGTCAGGTAGTCAGCGACGTACGACTTCTGCAGGAGAGCGTCACCCTTGTATTTCTCGTTGGTGAGAATCGCTCGTATGGATCGGTAATACCAGGTCTTGTTGCCTGCGGCGGTGAAGGTCTCTGGTTCGTCGGTGAGGGTGCGGGCGATCGTTCCGATGGACATGCCACCTAAGTACATGTTGTAGATCCGGCGCACGAGTTTGGCTTGCTCGGGGTTGATGACGAGGCTGCCGTCTTCGCCTTTGTCGTATCCGAGGAACCGAGAATATGGGACGGTGACCTTGCCGTCGGCGAAGCGTTTGCGGTGCCCCCAGGTGACGTTTTCGGAGATGGAGCGGGCTTCTTCTTGCGCCAGCGAGCTCATGATGGTGATGAGGAGCTCGCCTTTGGCGTCGAAGGTCCAGATGCCTTCTTTCTCGAAGAAGACCTCCACGCCTTTGTCTTTGAGGGCTCGAACGGTGGTGAGCGAGTCGACGGTGTTGCGGGCGAACCGGGACACACTCTTGGTGATGATCAGGTCGATCTTGCCGTCGAGCGCGTCGATCACCATCTGCTGGAACCCAGCGCGGTGTTTGGTTGAGGTGCCTGTGATGCCTTCATCGGTATAGACCTTCACGAACTGCCAGCCCGCGTGATCGCTAATGTAGCGGGTGTAGTAGTCGACCTGGGCTTCGTAGGACGTCACCTGATCGTCGTGGTCGGTGGACACGCGGGCATACCCGGCGACCCTGCGCAGGGTTGTCTGTCCAAGTGGAGCACCAGTGTGGAGCGCTCGGGTGGCGGGGATTGCTGTGACGGTGCGGGCCATTTAGCGTTCGCCTCGCTCGGCGCGCAGGCGCTCAGCCTCTGCCTTGGCCACGGCCCGGTGCTTCACCAATGCTTCTGGTGGTGTTGGTGCTTGCCGTGGGTTGTCCAACCCGAGCCTTTTGGCTTCGGCCCAGCGGGCACGCACGAGTTCGCCCCAGGCGGCTTTTCTTGCTGGGGTCCACGAGCTCTTCTTCAGGTTTGGTCGCCACGTGTGCGAGCTGCTGGTGCCATCGGTGTAATGAAACGTGTAATGGTCTTTTCCCTGCACGTCGATGTGATCGATACGCTCGTTGAACACCTCTTCGTCGAAGGTATCGATACCCAGGACTCGCGCGATGAAGCCTTTGAGTGCCGTGTCAGAGATCTCGCAGGTGCCGCATCCGGTTTTGCGGCCTTTCTTGCGTTCGGTGCAGATCCAGTGCTCGGTGGAGATCGAGTTTTGGGTTTTCGGATTGCGTACGTTGCGCACAAACGAGCAATCGCAGGACACGCATTTGATCTTCGACGTCAACGCCACAGTTTCTATGGACCAGTTCGCCCGGGCCCCGAGTTCACGGCGGCGTGCGATCTCGGTTTGTACAGCGGTGAAGGTGTCGCGGTCGATGATCGCGGGGATCGCGTTTTCCACCAGGTATTGCGGCAACTGGCCGGTGTTGCGTACTGCTCGTCCAGGCCTGCCTTCCGGAGTCGACCAACGGCCCAACAGGAGGTCGCCGGTGTAGTGCGGGTTCTTCAGGATGTGACGGACCCATTCGCCGGGCATCTTGTTATCAGCCAGGTGCGGAACCCTACCGTCAGCGATGAGCTGCGCGGCCATCTTTTCGCACGAGGTCTTCTTCATGTACTGGGCGAAGATCCAACGCACCACGGCTGCTTCTTCTTCGATGATCTGCACGTCGGTGCCGTCAGCGGAGTTGGTGTAACCGTACAAGTGGAAGCCGTTCGCTTTGCCTTCTTCGAAGCCTTTCCAAATGCGCCACTTCACGTTTTGGCTGATTTGCTCTGATTCTGCCTGCGCGAAAGACGCCAGCAGGGTGAGCATGAGTTCTCCGTCAGCGCTGGTTGAGGAGATGTTCTCCTTTTCGAATCGCACCTCCACCCCGAGGTCTTTCAGCTCGCGAACGGTTTCGAGCAGGTCGACGGTGTTGCGAGCGAACCGCGAGATCGACTTGGTGAGGATCAGGTCGATTGCCCCTTCCCGGGCAAGGGCCAGCATTTCTTGGAACTGGGGGCGATTTGTGGTGGTTCCAGAGATTCCAGAATCGGCGAACACTCCGGCGAACGTCCAGCCAGGAGTGTCGTGAATGAGTTGCTGGTAGTAGGAAACTTGGGTGGACAAACTCAGCGGTGTGCGCTCGGTTTCCATGCTGATGCGGGCATACGCTGCCACTTTCACAAGCGGAGAAGTGCTGATCGGTGGCGGGGTGATTTGCTCCATTCTCTTCAAGGTATTTCTCCTAGTCAGACAGGGTTTCAGGTTGTATCCATACATCACTCAAACCCTCGAGATAGTCAACGAAACTGGCTCTTTGTAGGGCGGCTAGCGGCGCATCTGGGGTGTCGAGGCGCTGGCAGACGGTGATGGCTTCGCGTGGGGTGAGGATGCCGCGTTCGAGAAGCTGCTTGACCTGCGTGAGTTGGTGATGAGCCGTCAGCTCGGCTGCCATGTTCATCGTTTACCGCCACGTGTGTTGAAGCGGTGCTGGATGTAGCACGGGTGGCAGCAGTACTTGCGTTTCACCTGGCTCGTGCGAGCAACAGTGACCTGTCGGTGGCAGTTCGCGCAGACCAGTTCTTCGGTGACCACTCTGCGGTGGGTGGCCCACCAGGCTCGTCGACAGGCCGTGGAGCAGAACTTCGATCCTTGCCGGAGCTCGATTGGCTTGCAGCAGTGCAAACACCACACTCCAACTGGGTCCGTGACCTGCTCAACGGCAGGATCGACGGTGATGCCGTGTCGCAGACAATAGGTCTTGACGCTGTTGGCGTTGAGATCCAGGTGCGCGGCGATACGAGAGTAGGCAACTCCTGCAGCGCGCATCATCTGGATGTGATGGCGATCAGTCTGGTTCAGAGCCATGAGCAGGCCCTCCTGGGAACGAGGCGAAAGGTGGTCGCCCATACGCCGGTCACGCCAGACGAAACCGGACAACAGAAACAATGCTCCCTGCCGCGTTCGCACCCGTGGCTGGGATCTGCGCCTCTATTCAGATAAGGCAGTTATTCTTTGCTCAATTCACAATGCGGGCCGATCGACGTGTGAACCGCGACAGAGCAAGGGCGGGTGAAGATGACTGGCGACGACTTTGAACTCCCGGTGTTTCTCGACGACCAGTCGTACCGAACCTGTTCAGAATGCGGCTCAGATTGTGTCCCTGACCCGTTTGCTGCAGGCGAAGGTCAAGGCATCAGGATCGCGTTCATCTGCCCGAGCTGTGGAGTGCAGTCCGTCATCGACCCGTTCGACGACCTGCGGTAAACACCAGCTCCGCAAACGCAGAAAAGGCCCCGCCACCACCTCGATGAAGGTGATGACGGGGCCAAGGGTTGATTTCGCGTGGGTTAGCTGATGCCGAGCTTCTCGTTGACGCGTTTCTGCACAGCGGCGTAGTTGGCTCCGAGGCGGCGCTTGCGTTCCTCACCGTTGCCATAGTCTCCACGGATCACCGCATCAGCCAGGGCATCGATGTTGACGGAGGGCTTGGTGGGGTTTCCTCCGGTGAGCTTCTCGTTGACGCGTTTCTGCACGGCGGCGTAGTTGCTTCCCAGTCGGCGCTTGCGTTCCTCGCCGTTGCCGTACTCGCCTCGGATGACCGCGTCGGCGAGGGCGTCGATGTTGGCGGAGGGCTTGGGTGCGGGCGGTGTGGGCTTTGCCGGTGGTGTCGGGGCGGGCTTGGTGCCGCTCATGCGGTCGTACCAGTACTGGGCGCGTGCCATGTAGGCCGCATGCTGGCTTCCTGCCAGCGAGGCCGGGCATTCGGTGGAAGAGAAATGCTTGTGGCCGAACACGTTCTTTCCCCACACGGGTCGTCCGAGCTTGTAGTAGTGGCAGATGGCCGCGACGAGGTGGGCACCGTTGTCGAGGCAGGCCTCGGAGATACGCCAGGGCTTGGAGGAGATGTCGGCGTGTTCGATACCGATGGAGGTGGTGTTGGCTTCCCAGTTGCCTGCATGCCAGGCGGTGTCGCGATCCCACACGAGCTGGCCGATCCGGCCGCCTGAGTCGACCTGGTAGTGGGCGGATGCTTGGCGGGTCTGCCACACGTCCCAGATGGACTTGATGGTGAGGTTGCCTGCGTTGTGGTGGATGATGACCTTGTTGATCTTCCGGCCGCTTCGCCCGGCACTGTAGTGCTTGTTCATCAGCCGGTTTTCGTCGGCTTCGAGGGTGGCCCAGTTCTTCATCAGAGGTTCTCCTTTTCTGCTGAGGTGGTGGTTTGGTTGGGGTGGTGTTCGAGGTCGGGTTTGCCTGTCACGTCACGGGTGACCAGGTCCAGGGCGCGCCGGATGTGGGCTGGTACAGGCAACCCGAGGCGGGTGGCGTTTTCGATCAGGGAGATGCCTTCGTTGGACAGGTAGAACACGACGGTGGCGGTGCGTAGCGCCCCAGGTGTTTCGATGACGTGCACGTCGAGCAGGTGGGCAAGTCCGATCAGGGTGAAGATCACGACTTTGCGGCTGATCCCTCGAAACCCGATGGCTGAGGAGACGCGGCGTTCGGCGATCGCGGCGAGCACGCCGGTGATGTAGTCGACTACGACGAAGGCGATGAGCGCGTATACCAGGCCGTCGAGGCCTCCGAGGAACGCGCCGATGACGGCCCCGACCCCGGCCAGGCCGGTTTGGATCGTGGCCCAGATAGCTTTGAGCGACATAGAAAGTGGGTTCCTTCCCGTTTGTGGGCACACGACAAAGGCCCGTACCCAGGTGGTCGGGGTACGGGCTTTCGGGGTAAGCCAGATGTGGTTTACAGGTTGGGGCTAGTGAGGACGTCCAAGACTGTGTCGGTTAGGTCGAGGCTGCCGGTCGACGGACCGACTTCCTCGACGAGTTCGGGGCTGTTTTCGGTTGGTGGGACAGGCACCGGGTCGGGCTGGGCTGGTTCGATCGGGTGGGGTGTGTGGGTGGAGTTGTTCTTCGAGTTTGCGGGTTTTGGTTGCGGCGAGTCGGCTCAGTTCGTTTTGGATGCGGGTTATTTCGCGGGCGATGGCTGTTGGTTTCAGTGTGGTTTTGTATGCGGTGAGTTCGGCTTGTTGTGTGGGGTTGAGGATGCCTGTGTCGCGCGTCAGACTTAGTGGCAGGGCTGTTATGTAGGTCCTGAAGGAGAGTCAGACATGGGTAGACCGCCCTCGATTCCGGCGGAGGAGAAGACCCGGATAGTGCTGAGCGTGCTGGCCGGCGAGATGTCCATCGCCGAAGCGGCACGCAAGGAGAGAGTTAGTGAGCAGTCCATCGGACGGTGGAAGGCCGAGTTCCTGGAAGCCGGCAAGACCGCCCTGGTGGCCGGCAGGTCCGGACCATCCTCCCGAGAGGAACAGCTGGAGGCCGAGGTCGCCGAGCTGACCCAGGCCTTGGGCGAGGCACACCTGGAGGCCAGGGTGTGGAAGAAGTCGGCGGAGGGCCGGCTGGGCCCTTCGAGGACCTCGAGGTGATCCGCGTGGAAGCGGGCATGTCGACCGCGAGGTTCTGCCAGCTCTTCGACATGCCCGAGCGGACCTGGCGCCGCTGGCAGGCCAAGGCCCGCACCGGGACGGCGGTGAAGGGACCGTGGCCGCAACCGGTACGGCAGGCCGCCAGGGAACTGGTGGTCAAGCACGCGCTGGCCCATCCGGCGTGGGGGCATCGGAAGATCTGGGCGATGGTCCGCCACGACGGGCATGTTCTTTCCGAGGCGACCGTGTTGCGAATCCTGCGCGACGAGGGGCTGATTCTGCCCGCGCAGTACCAACGGGAGCGACGGAAGCTGGCCGAGCGGCGCAAGGCCGCGTTCGCCACCGAGCCGACCGGTCCGAACCAAGTCTGGCAGCTGGACTTCAGCGAGTTCGAGACCACCACCGGAGGGACCTGGCGGCTGGCCGGGTGCCGGGACTACTGGTCCAAGTACGAGCACCCCTTCCACGTTTCGCCCACCGGGAACCAGCACGACGCGATCGACGCGATCGAGTTGGCCCTGGCCGACTACGAGGCCATGTTCGGTCACCCGCTGGTCGAGGCCTGCCCGGTCGATCCCGAGACCGGTGAGCTGTTGCCCGTGGTGACCATCGTGACGGACAACGGCGGGCCGTTCCGGTCCTTCCGCTTCGAGTCCTTCATCGCCGCCCACCCCGAACTACACCACGTGCGCACCCGAGTGAAGACCCCGGGGCAGAACGGGTCCCGTGAACGCGGCTTCGGCACGCTGAAGTACGAACGGCTCTACCTGGACGAGATTGACGACGCGATCGTGCTCGCCGAGCGGGCCGAGGACTACCGGATCGAGTACAACGAGCTCCGGTCCCACGAGGCCATCTCATGGAACCGGCCCAAGGAGGTGCACCTGGGCCTGGCCGACCCCACCACCCCGACATTCAAAACCAAGGAAATCCTGCCAACTACTTGACGCGGGACATGTCGTAGCGGTGGTAGAAGCCGTAGCGGCGAACGAGGTGGTTGTTTTTGGACTCGATGGTGGCTTGGTCGTTTTTTGTGTAGGGCCGTGAGCGTGTGAAGAACACTTTGTGTTCGTTGGCCCATCCCATGAGGTCGTGGTTGATGAATTCGCTGCCGTTATCGCAGTCGATGCCGGTGATATCGAAGGGCACGGTGGTGGTGAGGAGGTTGAATGCTGTGAGGATGTGCTGGTGGGCGTTATTGCGGATGGTGTGGGTAAAGACCCATCCGGTGTGGATGTCGGTGAAGTTCACGGTGCGGCAGAACTCGCCTTTGAATGTTGGTCCGCAGTGGGCGACGGTATCGACTTCGAAGAATCCTGGTTCGGCTTCGACTTCGTCACCGGCTTTGCGGATGGTGATCGAGTTACGCAGCAGTGTTCCTGGTTTGATGGTTGTTTTGCCCCGGATGGGGTCTTTGGCCCGGGTTGGGGTGAGGTAGCGGTCAATCGTGGCAGCGGACATTGCTAAGAGTTCTTCACGAATCTGGTGGCTGTAGCGGTCGCTTCCTTTGGTGAGAGCGCCTTCGGCTTCCATCTGGTCAAGCCAGTCACCCATAGAGGCCGCGAGGTATTTCCCGCAGATTCCACCACTGGCCGCCCAGACTTTCTGGAGTACTTTACGGGCATCGTAGGAGTACTTATAGGCCTTGGTGCGGCGCCGATCGATCACCGCGATCGTGGCAGTGGCCCGGCCTTTGGGCTGACGCAACCGCGCCCGCAGCTGTTGCCGGGCATGGTCCCGGTTCCACCCGGTCACCGCGACCACCTGGTCCAAGATGATGGTCTTCTCCTTCTTCGAAGCCGCTGCATAAGCCGCAGCGTACTTCTTAGTCACCTCATACCTGGCCTTCAATGACAATCCCTCACGATCCATACCCCATGGTCGCCATACACCCACAAATTTCGCGGGGAAAAATACATGAGGCACGGCCCCTGTTCACCCGGGGACTTTCCATGAGTCTCGTCGGGGACCGTAGTGCCTCATGTCAAGTTGAT